>CAMRBW010000041.1 GCA_947040555.1 uncultured Oceanospirillales bacterium
TTATGCGTTTCAATTTTAGTTATGCGTTTCAATTTTAGTTATGCGTTTCAATTTTCTAACTCTTGGCTTTCAACGTCATGGCTTTCAACGCGGCACCAGAGGGACCCGTTGGCGAGACGCGTTCGCACCCGCTCTCCGGAAGCCACCTGCTCACCGCGAGTGATAATCTGACCAGATTCCGTCTGTGTGATGGAGTAACCGCGCTGTAGAGTCGCCAGAGGGCTATAGGCATCCAATGCTGCGATCCGTGCCATCAGAGTTTGTCTCAGGGTGTTTAGGCGGGTGGTCATCGCCTGCTTCAGGCGCTCGTCCAGCTGCTGGTGCAGGGTGTTCATCCGTTGCAAGGTGCCGACTGGATTGTGTTGTTGCAGACGCTCTCGCTGTTGACTCAGCCTGGCGTTGGCCTGATGCAAATTTTGTCGTATCGCCTGACGCAGTCGGATATCCAGATCATCCAGCCGTTGACTCTGTTCACGAAGGCGCTCACCGGGATGGCGCAGACGGTTGCGCAGATGATTCAGGTTATGTGAGGCTAGCTGCAAGCGCTGATTCATTTGACGGCTCAGCTGCTGCTGGTAACTGGTGAGCGTTTTGTGGAGTTCCTGCTGGTCGGGGCTGAGTATCTCGGCGGCCGCAGAGGGTGTCGGTGCCCGATAGTCTGCGGTGAAGTCGGCAATGGTGAAATCGACTTCGTGGCCAACGGCGCTGATCACCGGGATCGAGCAGGCGGCGATTGCCCGCGCTACACATTCCTCATTGAAGGGCCACAGGTCTTCCAGAGAGCCGCCTCCACGTCCGACGATAATGGCATCAACCTGTTCCTGTTGTTGCGCCTGCTGCAGAGCCTTGACGATCTGCTGTGCGGCCTCATTGCCTTGAACCAGAGTGGGTATCACCGTAATGGTCATGGCGGGGAAACGCCGGCGGAATACGGTGAGAATATCCCGAATGGCTGCGCCTGTGGGCGACGTGACGACGGCAATATGAGTCGGCATGTTCGGTAGCGGTTTTTTATTCTCTTTCGCAAACAACCCTTCCGCCGCCAGTTTGTTTTTCAGCTGTTCGAACGCTTTCTGCAGAGCGCCGGTGCCTGCCTCCTCCATATGCTCGGCGATCAGCTGGTAATCCCCGCGCCCTTCGTAAAGACTGACTTTGGCACGAATCAGCACCTGCAATCCCTCCACCGGTTGAAAACGCACCCGCAGGTTGGAACCACGAAACATGGCGCAACGCACCTGGGCACCACTATCTTTCAGGGTGAAATACCAGTGGCCTGAGCCTGGTCGCGCAACGTTAGATAGCTCACCTTCCACCCAGATTGAGGGGAAAGAGACTTCCAGCAGACGTTTGGCCTGGCGATTAAGGTCACTCACGGAGAGAACCTTCCGCTCATTAGGGCCACTGGCGTTATCAGGCTGAAACTGTAAAGGATCAAAATAGTTGGGCATGGAATTCGCTGACTGTGCCAAATGAAGAGAGGTTCTGAGTCATTATGCGGATAAATGTTTTAATGCCCAAGCAGCTTTTGGGCAGTTTGTTGCTGTTAATCCTGATCATCCCCAGCCGTTTTTTGATGGCTGGATCTGGCATAGGTGTCAGCGGTACTGACAATAAGGGGAACGCACCGTCAGGTTGGGTGTCTAGAAGTCCACACACGTATCTGGAGTAGTTATGCAGCCAACAACAACAAAAGTTCTGGGAAACGGAATGGAGTTGCGCCCTCGCAGCAACAACAGGTTCGCTTCTGAGTCCATGTCAGTCCCTGCGCAACAAAAATGCAAAATTGTGGATGAACCGGTCGTACCGAAGTTACACGCGTATGCATGGTTGTATATTGCCGACAAACTCTCACTAGCTGATGTTGCTGTATAAGGCAGGTTGACACACATCTTTGCCACCAGATTTTTCCGGCACGGGAGATTTGCAAGCGGTTAGTTAAACACTTCTTCGGCGAGAAACCGTTTGTACAAGAACAATGCCAAAGGCTCGCTGAGCCTGTGTTTAGTCATGAGCAATCGAAAATAGTGACCCATTTTATGGAAACATTTTGTGATGCCGAAGACAGAAAGTGGTTCCAGGAAAAACTATTGGGGCGGGTTGCTCTCTTTCGCACTCTGAGCAATCACAAAGGTTCTGCTGAATGCCTGAGCCTGAGAACCAAATGGATAAATCCACCTAGTTATAATGTTTTCGAAGCAGTGCCATTGTCGAGTGATGTCATGATCTTGAGCAATTTGTCCAACTGTACTGTAAGAGTTGTAGGCCTGGCCCGGCTTGATGAGCACTGCTCATTTCAAAGATTAGATGGGTTCGAATACACTTCTTTCGTCCCTGTTTCCGACAAACAGCTGGTCATAGCCTATGAAAACAGCATGAGTTTTTGGGATGGAGAGAGTGACATTACGGCTGAGGTTATTGCGTCGGACGGCAGGTTCTCTCGGTTAAAAGCTAGCTTGTTGCTGAATAACACGCGTCTGGTTGTTGGCACGGATGGTGGGGTCGTCGAACTCTGGGATTTGAGTTTACCAGCGCACCCGGTACACATTGGCACGTCCTCTATGGTTGGTGCACCTGTATCTGCAATGGCTGCGTATTCAGATGACAAGATTGTTATAGGTCGTCAAGATTGTTCTTTGGAGATTCTGGATCTGAAAAAATCAGGGCGAGAGTCTGTTTGTGATACCCTCTCAGGTTCTAACGGATCTGAATTTATGAAACACATTGCTATATCACCAGACGGACGAATAATTGGCAGTTTCGACAAGCATCGTGCCTCTTCAATAATAGTCTGGAAACCACCTGGTCAGAAGAATTCACAACGGGTGTCAGCGGGTCAGAGTTGTGTAAGTACTATTAAGGTGCTGGCGAATGGATTAGTGGTTTCTGCCGCCGACGACGGTACCGTGAAGTTCTGGAACTTTGATTTACCTGAAGATAAGGCATGTGTCGCCACGTTTGTCCTGTACGAAGAACCATTTGGTAAAGTTATCCAGATGCACCTTGCTGCCCTGCCGGATGGACGAGTAGCTGTGGGTTCCTCTGATGAAACGGGCAGTGTAAAAATTCTGGATCCATCCCGGCCCGAAGAAAATATGTGTATCGCCACTCTGGAGCATGGGGAGGGGAAAAGGATAAATACCATTATGATCCGACCCTCAAGCCTGCAGCTGGTCATATGCTGTGATGATGGAGATTTAAGGATTTGGGATTTTGGGGAGGTGGCTAAGGCCAGTGCCTGAGAACGGCCATTTTGACAGGCCAAACCGCACAATTATCCCTGAAAAAAAGAAAAAATATAAGAATTGTCGGGTGGGAATATGGCATTTATACTTGCACGAATTTACCTCGCTACGCTGGTTTGGTTGAGCACCCGCTCTTTTGCCAGATCAGCACCTGTGCACATTTCGTTTATTGATTCTCGGGCCGGTTAACAGGCACTGAGGGTTTCGTGCAACTGTTCGCAGCGTTTTGCAACTGTTTGTGTAATAAAACGAGCACGGGTTTTTGGAACAGTTTTTCTTACCGGATGGCAAAAGATGTTACGTATTGCTCAAGAAGCCCTCACCTTTGATGATGTTCTTCTCATTCCCGGCTACTCGGAAGTTTTGCCTAAGTCGGTCTGCCTGAAAACCCGTCTGACCCGTGGCATTGAGCTGAATATTCCACTGCTCTCTGCGGCCATGGATACCGTGACCGAAGCCCGTCTGGCGATTGCCATGGCTCAGGAAGGCGGTATTGGCATTATTCACAAGAATATGACCCCGGAAGAACAGGCTGAAGAAGTTCGCAAAGTTAAAAAACATGAGAGCGGTATTGTACACGACCCTATCACCATCGAAGCCGGCGCCACCATTGGTGAGCTGATGCATCTGCGCAATCAGTATCATATCTCCGGTGTACCGGTTCTGGATAATGGTGATCTGGTCGGCATAATTACCAGCCGTGATGTCCGTTTCGAGACGGATTACAACAAGCTGGTTTCCGAGGTAATGACACCCGGTGACCGTCTGGTTACCGTCAAGGAAGGTACCAGTCAGGAGGATGTGACTTTCCTGCTGCAGAAGCACCGTATCGAGAAAGTTCTGATTGTGGACGATCAGGGCAAACTGAACGGCATGATGACCGTTAAGGACATCCAGAACGTCGAAGATCACCCTAACGCCTGTAAAGATGCCTCTGGCCGTCTGCGTGTGGGTGCTGCTGTGGGAACTGGCCCGGAAACCCCTGATCGAGTCGCTGCTCTGGTCGCTGCCGGTGTTGACGTGATTATCGTTGATACCGCTCACGGTCACTCCAAAGGCGTTATTGATCGGGTTCGGTGGATGAAAGAGAACTATCCACAGGTTCAGGTAATTGGTGGCAATATCGCTACGGCGGAAGCGGCAAAGGCATTGGTAGAAGCGGGTGCGGACGGCGTGAAAGTGGGTATTGGCCCTGGCTCCATCTGTACCACGCGTATCGTGACCGGTATCGGCGTGCCTCAGATCAGTGCGGTATCCAACGTTGCCGAAGCACTGAAAGGTACCGGTGTACCTGTAATCGCTGATGGCGGTATCCGTTACTCCGGCGACCTGGCCAAGGCCATCGTTGCCGGTGCCAGCACCGTTATGGTCGGCAGCATGCTGGCCGGGACCGATGAAGCGCCGGGTGAAATCGTTCTTTATCAGGGGCGTAGCTACAAAAGTTACCGTGGCATGGGCTCTCTGGGTGCCATGGGTCAGAGTCAGGGTTCCAGCGACCGTTACTTCCAGGACGCCAATGCCGGTGCCGACAAACTGGTGCCGGAAGGTATCGAAGGCCGTGTACCTTACAAGGGGGCATTGAGCGCCATCGTCCATCAGCTGATGGGTGGTCTGCGTGCCGCTATGGGCTACACCGGTTCTCCGGATATGGAAATTATGCGTACCCGCCCTGAGTTTGTTCGTGTGACCAGCGCCGGTATGCTCGAATCCCACGTCCATGACGTGACCATCACCAAAGAAGCACCGAACTATCGGGCCGGCTAACGGTATTGTCATCCCCGTGCAGGCAGGAATGACGGCTAACAGATCATTCTGAGCAGACTCCGGTCTGCTCTGTTTTATAGCATTCAGTGAGAGTTCGCTTCGGCGGGTTGTCCCATCAGGTATAGAAGCACCCATGAACCAGGATATTCACTCCCAGCGCGTTTTGATTCTGGATTTCGGCTCCCAGTACACCCAGCTGATCGCTCGTCGTGTGCGGGAAATCGGGGTCTACAGCGAAATCCACGCCTTCGATATGGATGATGAGTCCATTCGTGAATTTGCCCCGAAAGCGATTATTCTTTCTGGCGGCCCAGAGTCGGTAACCGGCACCGATACCCCGCGCGCACCACAAATTGTTTTCGAGATGGGCGTCCCTGTTCTGGGCATCTGCTACGGCATGCAGACCATGGCCGAGCAGTTGGGTGGCAAGGTCTCTACCTCCAATCTGCGTGAGTTTGGTTACGCCGGCGTCAATATCGACCGGGCGGGAGCACTGCTGGACGGTATTCAGGATCACATTGGTGACGGCGGCCAGACTAGTCTGGATGTCTGGATGAGCCACGGTGACAAGGTCAGCGCGCTGCCCGAAGGTTTCACCCGGTTGGCCTGGACCGACAGCTGCCCGTTTGCCGGTATGTCTGACGAGAAGCGCCGTTTTTATGGTGTGCAGTTCCACCCGGAAGTGACCCACACGCTGCAGGGTGGCCGTATGCTGGAGCGTTTCGTCTGCGAAATCGCCGGCTGTGAAAAGCTGTGGACGCCGGCGGGCATTATCGAAGATGCCATCGAACGTGTGCGTGAGCAGGTGGGCGATCAGACGGTTCTGCTCGGTCTCTCCGGCGGTGTCGATTCCAGCGTGGTTGCGGCGCTGTTGCACAAGGCGATTGGTGATCAGCTAGTCTGCGTATTTGTCGACAATGGTCTGCTGCGCAAGCACGAAGGTGATCAGGTTATGGCTATGTTCGCAGAGAACATGGGCGTAAAAGTGATCCGTGTCGATGCCGAGGAGATGTTCCTCTCCGGCCTGAAAGGTGTGGCGGATCCCGAGCAGAAGCGCAAGGTGATCGGTAACACTTTTATCAAGGTGTTCGATGAAGAGTCTCACAAGCTGAACGGCGTAAAGTTCCTGGCCCAGGGCACAATCTATCCGGACGTGATCGAATCCGCCGCCAGCAAAACGGGTAAAGCGCACGTCATCAAGTCTCACCATAACGTGGGTGGCTTGCCGGACGATATGGCGATGGATCTGGTCGAGCCTGTGCGTGAACTGTTCAAGGACGAAGTCCGCAAGATCGGTCTGGAGCTGGGTCTGCCTTACGATATGGTGTACCGCCATCCGTTCCCTGGTCCTGGTCTGGGTGTGCGCATTCTGGGTGAAGTGAGCCGGGAGTATGCGGATATTCTCCGTGAAGCGGATGCGATCTTTATCGAAGAGCTGCACAAGGCGGATCTCTACCACAAAACCAGTCAGGCTTTCGCTGTGTTTCTGCCAGTGAAATCTGTAGGTGTGGTAGGCGACGGTCGCCGTTATGAGTACGTGATCGCCCTGCGTGCTGTTGAGACTATCGACTTTATGACCGCTCGCTGGGCCCACCTGCCTTACGAGTTCCTGGAGCGGGTCTCTGGCCGGATTATCAACGAAATCAGCCACGTCTCCCGGGTGACTTACGATATTTCCAGCAAGCCGCCTGCCACTATTGAGTGGGAATAATTGGCTGGCAATAAGCGACTCATGTTGAGCACAGTACCTCGCAGCCTGCTGTGAGGTATTGGCTCATCTTTCCTGACAGCATCCACACTGGATTGTCGGTGCGATATGTCTGGTCTGAATTTGAATAATATCTGAACTCCTGCTAAATCATGAGACGTGTCAACCAGCAAGTGAAACAGAATGGGAGTTCAGATAATTGTCAATTGTCTATGGGATGTTTGTAGGACTGATTGCGTCAGTATTTCTTAATGTTGCTGTTGCGATGAAAGGAAATGAACTAGGGATTGTTCATGTTTTAGGTAATACAAAACAAATCACTCGTGAAGGGGAGGAAATTGCTCCCCCTCATGGCAGGCGCAGAGGGGGTAACGAGCAAGCATCAAGAAGCAAACGTAACAACCACAGAGAAAATGTACTACCGCCATCACGTACTGGCTTCTTATCTGCTCCAGTAAGCCTAGCTTCTGCGTTCTTGAAACGGCTCAAACCCTCTTGTAAGACGAGAGTGAAGCAAGAAACAACGGTTTCTGTTATGCCCGACCCCAGCGGAGGGTTAGCCCTCCAAACAGTTTCTTCAACGGCAGTGGAAAGACGCCGTCGAAGAGGCTGTGACACTACCACTACCCGGATGACCACAATCCAGCCTCTGCCGATACCGGTGGACGGTGAATTCACCTGTTTGTTGACGAACCTCAGCATAGTTGAGTTGCCTGAAATGAAAATCTTAATCGACTCATTTATCAAACTGAATCTAAAGGCCAACCTCTTTATTTTCCTGACAAAAGAAGAGGTGAAACAAAAAATGGAAAATTGGAACAAATTAGCCGACCTTAGCTATACCCTGCATGTGGCCATGAAAAGTCAGGGGAATATTTGGCACAACTATACAGATGGAACCAAAGAAATTTTCACGGAAGTTATATATGAAATGCTTTCCTCGCACGAAAAAGAGATAAACGCGATAATAAATCAATTTACTTTGGAGGGTGAGCTTCTACATGTGGCTGCAGCATTTTCTGGTATGCCAGTTATCGAGAAATTGCTTGCACTTGGCGCTTCCCCGGTAGCGAAGTTTCCTCGAGAAAAATTTCTTCCTTGGGAAATGGCCAAGATCCATAAGAGAGGTTCTGGGATAGTGTCTCTTCTCAAGGAGGCAGCAGAAAAATCTGAAGCCGACAGATAGTGAAGTGGCCGTCATTACCAGCCCCCCCTTTTTATCTCTGATTGCCGGTGTTCTTAGGTGTACTTATTTTTATTGATGATTACTTCAATGCTCTGGCTGTGGGTAATATCAGCCGACCATTAACAGATCAGAACCGGTTTTCTCGTGCCAAGCTGGCCTACCTGATCGATTCAACAGTGGCTCCTGTATGCGTGATTACACCGATCTGGTCTGGGCGTACGTATTCTGGGTGAAGTGAGCAAAGAGTACGTAGATATTCTCCGTGAAGCGGATGCCATCTTTATCGAAGAGCTGCACAAGGCGGATCTCTACCACAAAACCAGTCAGGCTTTCGCTGTGTTTCTGCCAGTGAAATCTGTAGGTGTGGTAGGCGACGGTCGCCGTTATGAGTATGTTATTGCCCTGCGTGCCGTTGAGACTATCGACTTTATGACCGCCCGCTGGGCTCACCTGCCTTACGAGTTCCTGGAGCGGGTCTCTGGCCGGATTATTAACGAGATCAACCACGTCTCCCGGGTGACTTACGATATTTCCAGTAAGCCGCCTGCGACGATTGAGTGGGAATAATTTCGCCATTATCCTTCTGGTAATGTAAAACTGCCGATCAAATATCGGCAGTTTTTTGTTATTGCGCTATTTTTTTTGGCAGGCATAATGACGAAAGGTTTCGAATGGTAGAGGTGCGGCAGAGATCAGTAGTTGTTTCCGGAGTGACATCAATGGGAAGCAGTGAAAGGGGCTGTCGCCGAAGTTAGCAGAATGTCAAACCTGCTGGCTGGGGTGCTGTTGAATAAGCGGCACACTGTCACGGTGTTGTATTGATCCGGTCATCGGGTCGATGTAGTGCGTTGTTTTTGCCATCTGGGCTTGTCTGCTCTGATTTATCCATGATTTATCAAGAGCAGGGAACCGTGGAGTGCTACCAAAACGTAAGAGAAACCCTGTACATATAACCGCTGTGCAATGCACAGATCATCCTGTTATTTGTCATCTCTCGTTGTTTGCGCTCCTGATCATCTAATATGAGGCTGCCTGTTTTTCGAACATACCGTTCAAAGACACGCTGTCTGCAAGGAAACTAGAGATCAGAAGTATGGATTTAACCAGCTTTTTACAATCTCCTCTCTCTCTTTTGGCTCCGATAGTCGCTATCAGTCTGGCCGTGATTACCCGAAAAACGCTGATCTCCCTTATGGCAGGGATTATCGTGGGTAGTCTGCAGCTAACAGATTTTCAGATTGCTGATGCCGTCCGCTATTTGTTTCAGGCGTTCCTGTCTGTGTTCTGGAATGAGGGGCCAAACACCAGCAGTATTTTTATTCTGCTGTTCCTGATATGTCTCGGTGTGATGACCAGTTTCATCTCCCTGTCTGGCGGCACCAAAGCTTTTGGAGAGTGGGCTAAAACAAGAGTAAAGACAGCTCAGGGAGCGCAGTTGCTGACCGTCTTTCTGGGAATACTTATCTTTATTGATGACTATTTCAATGCTCTGGCGGTGGGTAATATCAGCCGTCCACTGACGGATCGAAACGGGGTTTCCCGTGCCAAACTGGCTTACTTGATTGACTCAACCGCAGCGCCCGTCTGTGTGATTACTCCGATATCCAGCTGGGGCGCTTATATTATCGCTCTGATCGCCCCCATTTTGATGTCCCATGGGGTGACCAATGTCACCGCATTCTCGGCATTTATCGAGATGATCCCCATGAATCTCTATGCGATGGTCGCTCTGGCGATGGTCATTGCGTCCGCTGCGATGGATATCAATATCGGTCCGATGAAGGCCCATGCGCTGCGGGCTGATAAAGGCGAGCTCTACGATAGCCGTCGTGGCGAGCCTATGGGATCTGCGGAGGTCAAGGACTCCGACAAGGGAACGGTGGCAGATCTGATGGTGCCGGTACTGGTACTGGTGGCGGCAACCGTTACTGCGCTGATGCTCACCGGGGCAGAAGTTCTGTCAGCGGCTGGTCAGCCATTCTCTGTGATCGGTGCTTTTGAGAATACTAATGTTGCGCTGTCCTTGCTGGCTGGAGGTGTTATTGGTCTGATCTGCGGTCTGGTCATGCTGTTGCGCCACAAATTGACAGCGTCTCAGGTCATTCGTGCAACCCTCGGCGGCGTTCACTACATGATGGGGGCGATCTACATTCTGATTCTGGCCTGGGTGCTGATCGATGTGATTGGCAACCTCGAAACGGGAGGATATCTCGCCTCGCTGGTGAGTGGCTCTGTCAACCCGAGCTGGCTGCCGGCGCTGATATTTCTGGTTTCCGGCATCATGGCGTTTGCCACGGGAACCAGCTGGGGAGCCTTTGGGGTGATGTTGCCCATTGCCGGTGACCTTGCCGCTGCGACCGATATCGCCCTGATCATGCCGATGATGGCGGCGGTACTGGCCGGTGCGGTGTTTGGCGATCACTGTTCACCGATCTCGGATACCACGATTCTCTCGTCCACGGGGGCCTCCTGTCATCATATTGATCATGTGGTCACACAGCTGCCGTACTGTCTGGCAGCCGCGGGCATCAGCTTTTTTGGTTATCTGGTGATGGGGATGAGTGGTTCCGTGAGTGAGGGCATATTGGCAGCCGCCGTGTTGTTTATTATTACCATACTGATTTTCCGGAAGATCTCTGTTTCGAGCCGTAGTCAGGAGCAATCAATAACCTGATTTGTATTGCTGCAGGCTCGCAGACCCAAGCCGTTTTCCTGTTAAGGAAAGCGGCTTTTTTGTTTGCAGAGCCGCCGCTGATTGACGACAGTTAAAGGAGCAATAAAACAGATCAGGATGATCATTATGACACTGGATGAGTTGACAGCACTTTTTGCCCGCAATAACGGACTGGGATCTCTGGCGCAGCAGGATGGTCGCTACAGGATACCGATGGAAGGTCTGAATATTGTCTGTTATCAGGATTCGGACAAGGTCTATCTGATCGCGGATATCGCACCGTTGGCGAGTAGTGAGCGTCAACAACAGAGTCAAAGTCGTCTGTTATTGGATAAATCCATGGGCTTGATTCTCGAGCAACGCAGTTCGCTGACGCTCGACGAAGAGCGCGGGGTTTATCAGCTCTATCAGCGTATGCCTCTCGACGATTTGCGGATTGAAGACTTTCAGGAGGCAGTTGAAAAATTTGGCGGTTGTGGCCTCTACTACAAAGGCTTCCTGAAGCAGGGCGGCGATTCCTCGTCTTCTGCTCCCAACGGCATGATGGTCTGATGGAGCATCAGTCTGGGTTATTTGGCACGGTTCTACCATCGGGACATTGTGGGCAAGAAAGTGAGAGCCGCTTCTTGTTTGCCCTGGTTCGTCACTCCCGTATTTTTCGGTGCTTTCATTTTTTCATCAGTTCGGGCTCTGCCGAGCCTCAGCAGTTATTTTGGAACCATTGGCTGCAAAAAGAGGGATTAAGCGACTCTCGGCAGGTAATTATTCTCCCTGCCGAGGTTTTGGCAGCCAGTTTCGCGACGCACAACTACGCACTGTTTTACAGTGCTGATCTCTGGGTCGGGCAGCTGTTTGAGCTGCGTTCGGCCTTTGCCGAGTCACCATGTGCCATTGTTGGCCGTTGCCGCTCTCTCGCTCAGGATCTTTCCCTCGGTTTATGGCGTACTGTGCTGCATGCTCATTCTCGGGCGGGGGATGCACTGCTGTGCGACAGTCTGGCTTCACAGCAGGCTCTGGGACATTTGCTGGATGAAGCGGGCCGTCGGACGGGTGACCGGTTTCAGGGCGAGTTGCTCACTCTGGCGCAGGGTGCCGAGGATATGGCAGCAGATATGTGTCAGCGCGAGGCGAGGGTGGCTCTCGATATTCCTGAAGAGGGTGTCGCCATACTCTGTCTCGGGTCGGTCTCTCCTGTCGATAAGGCGGATGTGCATCCTTTATTGCAGTCCCTGGCGACGATGATTGACCGCTATGAATACGACAACTGGTATCTGGTTATATGTGGTCAGCCTTCAGACGACGATGACTACATCATTGCTCTTACCAGGTTTGCCGCGCAACTGGGTATTGATGACCGTATTTTTTTCAAATTTGATTTGGCTCCTCAGCAAAGGTATCAGGCCTTTGCGGCTGCCGATGTGTTTGTCGGTATCACGGATTCTGTTCTGGCAGATTGTAATACGTCCGCGGTTGAGGCGATGTCTGCCGGCTTGCCGGTAGTGCTTTCCGATTGGCACGGTTCCCGAGAGTTGATCGAACACGGCAGGGAGGGGTTCCTGGTTCCCACATTGTGGGGGGATGTGGATGGTCTGAATGCACCGTCCGCATTTTATGATCCCGCCAAGGCCGGTTTTGTTCAGGCTCAGTCCGTTGCGGTGGATGTTTCGCAACTGACTCACGCTCTGGCACAGCTGGTTGCCAGCAAAAAGCTGCGCGATAAGATGGGGCGGAGTGGGCAAAAACAATTTAAAAAGTGTTTTGACTGGCCAACCATTGTCGACCATTTCGATAGTCTGGCGGCTCATCTCTTTCCGTGCGTGGATCGATCCGTCCAAGCCACAGGAGAGATACATGCTCTCCACTTTTACCGTGTTTTTTCAGGTTATGCCAGCTCTGGACTGACCGGAAACCAGGTCGTCAAAACCTCCCTGCATGGTCGACAAGTCCTCTCGGGCCAGATACGTGTCATGCAGTATGAAGAGCTGACTCATACTCTGGCTGTTAACTATCTGCCCCAGCTGTTGAAGGCATCTCTTCAGGGACAGAGGGTTGATGATCTTAGAAAGAGCCTTGGCCTGGCGCGTGCGCTGGCAGATATGTTGCTTTTGTGGAGTGTGAAGCACGGTCTGTTAACGACGTTGGCTGAACCGGTATCAGCAACGGGAGATCTTATGCTTCGTTACCGGCGCCGATGCTCTCTTGCACAGGTTCAGGGGCAGAAAAGACTGCTCCAGCGTCTGCAGGTAGCAGGAATAAACGATGTGACTGCTACCAAACCACTGTCTGATAAAGGTTATCGCGGTGTGTGCCTGATTCACTCTGCAGAGGGGCAATCACTGATTTATCGCCCCTTTGATATGCAGCTGGAGATGGCTTTAAGTGCCTCATCGGGATTGTTGTCGTCGATGAATAGCTGGCAGGAACGACCGCTGTTTGAGCTGCATAACATGGTTTATAGCGGGCAGGACCGTTACGGTGCTTATGGTTTCCGCAGTTTTGTTGAGGGTGATGCACTGTCACCGTCTGATGATCTGAGCAGGATGGGGCAGGTGTCTGCTTTTCTGCTGCTGATGGGGATGTCTGATCTGCATGGCAGTAATCTTCTGGCTCACAAGGGGCGTATCTCTCTGATCGATACGGAGATGTGCTGTCAGACAGATATTCTGGAACGGCTGCATCGGGAGTTATGCGACGGCGTTCAGCCTGAAGAGTGGCTGTCGTCCAGTCTGTTTCTGACCAGGATTGAGCTGCTGTGGAACGAGATGCTGGAGCAGGGCTGGCTTCCGGAACCAGAGGATATTGAGACGATTTGTGAGGGTTTTCTGGAAGGGCTTGGGCTTGTGGCTGCCCATGCTGATGAGTGGCAGAACCAGATGTTCGCATTGCTGGATTGCCCGGTTCGTTGTGATCCCGTGCCGTTTAACTCTGCCAGGCCGATTATCGAGCAGCTGGAGAGTTATGATCTGCAAGGCACCGCCACACTCCGGGAATTAAAAGAGGAGCTGCGCCAACAGGCTCGTCGTCAGTTGCGGTTGCTGGCGGTCAATCAAGAGCATGAATATTTGGTTGAAACGCTGGTGGCAAGCTGGATCAGAGGAGAGCACTGTATTCGAAGGGTTCCGTCGGGAGAGTGTGCCAGAGAGGCCGTTGCTGGCATCTCAGAGGCTTTGAAAAACGGTACAGCAGGAGCTGGTTGTGAACAACTGGCCGCCCTCTACCGAGGGTGGCTCATGAGTTGTTGTGGTTACGAATAAAGGCAGGTCAGTGGGGGCCAGGGGAGGATTTCTTGTTGGCATTCTGCTTGAGCTCTAGCAATAGGTTGGAAGCGAGGTTTGCGGCCAGAGTATCTTCACTGGTGGTCAGGGCCAGGAGACAGCGTTCGCTTTCACTGTTTCGACCCAGCATCATCAGCGCCATGCCCATAAAGGCTTTGATCGTGGGGTTCTCAGGTTCCAGCTTCAGAGCCTTCTTTTCAAGAATCTCAAGCGCTTCCTGGTGCTCGTTCATATTCATTTTGTTAAGTGCATTGCCAATATGGGGCAGAACACTGTCCGGACGGGCATGCTCAATGGCTTTGAACAGGTTAGAGGCCTGTGGCGATAAGCCCTCGCTAGTGGCCATAAAACCGATATCTGCAAGAAGTCTGAGAGTTTGTGCGCTAACCATGAGGATCTACCTGATAGAGTTTTTTAGTAATCAGCTGATTTTCTGAATGATGCTCATACCGGTGTCCTTGATGGACTTGACAACACCGCTTTGCAAACTGTACATCAGAGTGAGTTTGTTGATTTCCTGCTGAAATGAAATTAGATCCGCTATGTTACTGGGGTCGAGGTTCTCCATACGATCCTGAACCTGCTTTTCGAATTTGGTTAACTGTTGTCCGAGGCGGTTTGCGGTCTCGTCGAAGCTAAGTTTTTGTTGTTTTGGTGGTTCCATAGTTGCCATATTCAAAATCCTTTTTTATTACGACATAATGTAGGTCTAATGACCATGTGGATGTATTTGTGTCAGTGTATCTTGTTCAACATATGATGTTTGTACCAAGTAAGCTCAATGACCTTGATCGCATCATCGATAGCCCCAATAAGTGCATCCGCACAGGCAAACTCATCAGGGGACAACCCGCTGTTGCGCTTTTTTTTGACTGATTCAAGCTCAACATTGAGTTGGGCAATCAATTCACTCTTGTGCTTTCCATCCTTATCAACAGACAGACGGTCTCCCGTAACTGATAGCGAAATAAACTCATTGTCCGCCATGGCTTCCTTCTCCTCCTCCAATGAAGTATTTAATGCGTTCCCGACCCAGTTTCAGGGTGAGATATTCTAGATTGATACCTTCCAGTATATATCCGTTTTTCAGCTTTGCTCCGCGCAGGTACTTTTCGCCGTTATCCAGAATAACGTAGGGGATTTGCCCCAGACTGATACTCTTGATGTCTAACTGAGGCTGCATAGTGACGAGATCAGTGGCTGGAAGGGTGACATTGACCTCTAGTTTGGGCTGATTTTTATACTTTTCGCGGAAATTCTGAACCACCTCTTTCAGATGGTATCCTTGGGCTGCATCAGTCAGCCGGCCTTGCAGTGCAACCTTGCCAGGGGTTTCAAACAGTCGAATCTGATGGAAGATATTCCTTTCTTTCAACATTGACCGCAGTGTTTTCATTCGTATGGCCTGATACTGGACTTGATCGATGATAGCAATCAGTCCGTGTACCTCCTGCTTAAGCAGCTTACTAATCCGGCTGACCTCTTTTGGCGTGATGGCGTAGCCGTTTAATATCAGCGAACCAGGGGTTGTATCGAGCTCCACAGACATCTGTTTAAAGCCATACCGCTCAAGAACAGAAACGGCTGTTGCCCGCATCTCGTTCATAACAATGGCCTTGAGGCTATAGGGAACCTTTGCCGTATTCAGTGCCTGCTGCAACAGGTTTTTGATGGTGTTGTCGGCGATATAACCGGAGATCATGATAGAGCCATCGGGAAGTTTTTGTAGCTCTATATTCGGAATGTCCATCTGCCTGATGATACGTTCCACTTTGTGGGCTGAGCTAATGGACGGAGCTGCGTTTTCGGGGTCGGTCATCATCCAGAGCCAGATGAATCCACCCACTAAAAAAGACATAAACAGGCCGATGGCTGAGCCACCAACGATCAAAGGATGCTTTTGGCACCAACGCAACAGGTTAACATTCTTTAAGCGCTGACTGAATTTTGACGGTGATGAACGATTGGTGATCTCTTCCGAGTATTCGGGATAGTCAAATGTTTTCAGCTCACCGTCGTCAACCTTGTCATCAACCATGGGAATGTTGGCATCAAATTCAGATTCTTGAGCCGGGCGGGAAGATTCGCCTGGTTCTGATTGATCAGACGTGACCGCTGGAGGCGGTGTCGTTGCCATGGGTGAGCCGCCCAGATTCAGCTCCGGCCAAGGCTGTCCAATCTGGCCAATAGCGAAATAGAGACTGCCGGACATGGCAACAGTATGGGGAGCCAGACTAAATGTCTGTGGTTGAGGCTGTCCGGCAATGTACACATGCCCCCCCTGAGCAAGACAGGTGACCTGTACGCCTTCGGGAGAGACGGACAGCTCAAATTGCCGTTCGGCGAGAGCGCTATCGGTAAGCACGAGATCACACTCATCATGCCGGCCAAGCGTCCATGTGCCGGGATCAAGAGTAATTTCGGCTCCAATGTGGGGGCCGGATAGAATTTTTAGTGCCCAGATATCTGCCATTGTCATTATCCGTAACGTGTTGAAATGGCGACCTTAAGTAACAGTATCGGCTATATCCGGTTACGATCCAGCGTCAACCCGGAATCTCAGCTGTCTTTAATTAGAAAAGGTTATGTGAGAGAGCTGGATATTTCCACTAGCGATAAAAAAGAGTTTTCCAGAAAGTTTTTTTTTGAAAGGAAAAAAGTGAGCATCAATCCCTGTTTCCAGCGCTGTGGGGGGGGCAGTTTCACTGGCGAAAAGTTGTGGTGAGGATTTTTACATTGTGTTTGCAAAAAAACTGCAAAATGAAACAGTCATTGGCTGATTATTGGCTAGGCTGAGGTCTTTCGGTAGAAATGACTTTAGTCTGCTTGGAGAGTCCAATGAAAGTTTTGCTCCGACTGTTTTTTTGCCTGATGTTCGTGGGCGTTGATTCGGTGACAGCCAGTCTGCCTTATCCGATATACGATCCAATGCCACAGCCTTATGGAACCATGCCATCACCTCCGGCACCGGGCTGGAATCCCGCTATTTTACCTTCAAGCCCTCGTTATGAGCATGAATTGGTAGCCAGTGCATGTCAGATTCCGGAGGGAATGTACCGTTATGAATTGGTTCCCGGCAGGGATTTTCCAACCGACATGGCAATCAAAAAAGCCCTGTTAAAATTTCACGTTAACAGGGGAGGGATGGCTATTGTGACCTTGGAGATTTACCCCGAGAAAGCGTCTTTGAGCCTATCGCGACTGCTTGGAGATGAGCCAAGAAGAGAGCTTTACGTTGTTAATAGTTATAACAATATTTCCGATCTGAATCGTTGCAATGGGTACAATATCAATATTGATGCCAATGGGATTGAACTCCATAGCAACAGGCTTAATGTCTCTCTCTTTGGAAATTACGAACTGGGAGAAGGATCCTTGCGCATCAGCGGAGAGATGGAACGCAGGCGTGCAAGTGTCGGATTTGTCCGTGGGTCCACGATGCGAATCACCCTGAGAGATGCTCACTTGTACCGTCAACCCAACTCCAACTAAGCATGAACGCCTGAGTCTATCGCTCAGGCGCTCTTTTTTTGCCTGCTTTTGGCGACGTCTTCGGGGAAGTACTGCTGTAAACGCTCAGGGGCATTATTACTCAGGGTGAGTTTTGCTTCCTTTTTAGTTATGGGTTTGACAGCAATATTTTCCACCCGGAATAAGTGGACTCTGACTGTGAACCAGAACCAGTGGTCGCACTCCGTCAGACTTAGCACTTTAAAACTCTGAGTGAAAGCAGGAAAAAAAGGGACAACACTGTTGGGTATCCGGGTTTTAAGGATCGGCTGGGACGATCGGCCAAAGTAGCTGACGTTGCCAATCACTTCGTGAATCTGTTCAAACGCCGTTCCTGCAGCCTGATCAGCCATGTAGTCAGTAATGCGGTCTGCAACATAGAGAACGGCTCCGGTGGCTGCGAAAAATAAAAGTTCCATTGTTCCCTCATCAGGCGATGCTTATCGTCGCGCTCCCATAAAAGAAGCAGCCGTTGGTAAAAGTATGGCTGAGGATTCCAGCGTCATCTTTTCCCAGGCCACCAGTGTGCCTGCATGGTTTTTGCGAGAGCCGTGGCGGTCCCTTCGCCCTTCAATAGGGAGACCAGTTCGAGGGCAAACTCAAATGCAGTGCCTGGACCCTGGCTGGTGATGATCTTCTCAGACTCATCATAGACAACAGTCTTTTTTGGGTCTTCTTCCGGTCGGGGAATAGCCGATAAAAAAGTCGGATAACAGGTCGCTTTGGCGTTATTGATAAGGTTGTGATGGCTGAGAACAACAGCGGGTGCGGCACAGATGGCAGCAATCCAGCGATGTTCCCGTTTTTGTGCTTTCAGTATCTCGGTTAGATGAGAACTCTCCCGGAGATTCTCTGCGCCTGTTACACCTCCGGGCAGGGCGATCAGATCCCAATTTTGCTCCGTACATTCAGTAATTACGGTATCTGTGTTGATCTGTATGTTGCGAGAGCCTGTCACGAGAGTGTGTTCATGGCACGAGGCGACGGTCACCTCGCACTCGGCCCGGCGCAAAACATCAATGATGGTGATGGCTTCAATCTCTTCAGTGCCATTGGCGATAGGCACTAATACGAGTCTGGTCATGAGGCTGCTTCCTCGTAAATCACGTTGAGAGCAAGGATAGCTCTAACTGACAGGAAGCATTTTCTCTATCACTTATTGTCTGAATCCTGCGTGATATCATGATTATAGAGTTCGGCCTTTTCGTCTTGTTCCTCCTTCAGGGTCAGGCAGACCAGCAGAGCAGCCATTACGCAGGAGCCGATCAGAACCATGAAACCTCCCCCCCAACCAAAATTGTCGACGATCATCCCCATGGCGATGTTGGCAAACATAGCTCCGCCAAGGTAACCAAACAACCCGGTCAGCCCGGTAGCCGTTCCTGCCGCTTTTTTGGGCGCCATATCCAGCGCTTGAACGCCGATGAGAACCACGGGGCCGTAAATCAGGAAGCCGATCACTATCAGGCAGGCAATATCAATGCCCGGGTTACCCGGAGGATTTTGCCAGTAGACGAAAACCGCCAGACCGACCAGCAGCATAAAGATGATATTAATGGGCGCACGTCGACCGTTGAACACCTTGTCGCTCAGCCAGCCGGTCATCAGGATGCCGGGAATTCCGGCGAACTCGTAGGCGAAGTAAGCCCAGCCGGTTTGACTCATGGAGAAGTGTTTTACCTCTTCCAGATAGGTCGGAGCCCAGTCCAGAACGCCGTAGCGCACCAGATAGACAAAAATATTGGCGAAGGCGAGATATCAGAGCAGTTTGTTGTTCAGAACATGCTCAAAGAGGATCTCTCTGGCAGACATCTCCTGCTCATGTTGCTGAGAGTAAGACTTGTGATACTCCCCGGTCCAATCTTCGATACTGGGCAGTCCGCAGGACTGCGGCGTATCCCGCACCAGAAACCAGGTGACCAGCGCCAGCCCAAGAGCGATATAGCCGTGTAGATAAATTTTGCTATGCCAGTCCTGGAACAGAAAAATAGCCAATATTGCCAGAGGGCCTACCAGTCCGGCACCGACATTGTGGGCAGTATTCCAGATCGCCATTTTCACGCCCCGTTCCCGGATGGTGAACCAGTGCGCCATAACCCGTACACAACAGGGATAGCCAATACCCTGAAACCAGCCGCTCAGACAGAGCAAAACGAACATGCTGGTAATACTGCTGGTGGCGATATCCGCAGTGCCCATAAATATAGTGATAATGGAACTGACGCTCAGACCGAGCACAATAAATTTACGGGCATCACTGCGATCAGAGACATTGCCCATCAGGAATTTACTCAAACCGTAGGCCAGAGAGACACCGGAGAGGGCGAAGCCAAGCTGGGATTTTGTGTAACCGAGGGCGAGCAGATCTGGCATCGCCAGAGAGAAATTTTTACGAATCAGGTAGTAGGCGGCATAACCGATGAAGATCCCTATCATCATTTGCCAGCGCATACGTTTGTAAGCCTGATCAATTTGCCCTTCGGGCAGCGGGGGAATATGTGCAGGTGGTCTCAGAAAGTCTCTCTGTAACGGCATTGGTGCACACTCCCGATTATCGATTCTGTTTTGCCAGGCAATTCCAGACCAGAATCGGGGAAGCGGCAAGTTTTACCGAATAGTACGTAAAGCTTCGCCCTGGGCGGGGAGTGTCAGTTTTTATGGGATTTTTATCGATTGGATCAGGCGGCGGGATCAGGCATCCGGTGGTGAATATTTTCTATCTCCCTCAGGAGGTTATCGCTGAGTTTCAGGGCAATGGAATCGATATTGTCCTTTAGCTGCGCCATCGTGGTGGCACCGATAATCGTGCTGGACATAAAACGCCGACTGCTGACGTAGGCAAGTGCCATCTGAGCGGGATCGAGATGGTTGTCCCGCGCTAGTTCCACGTAAGCTTGCGTGGCCCTCTCAACCGCTGTTGAGCTGTAGCGCTGGAAGCGGGAGAAGAGGGTCAGACGTGCTCCCTCCGGGCGGGCACCGTTCAGATATTTGCCGCTTAATGCACCCATTGCCAGTGGCGAATAGGCCAGTAGTCCAACATCTTCACGGTGAGCCACTTCTGCCAGAGCCATTTCAAAGCTGCGAAGCAGCAGGTTGTAAGGATTCTGGAGGGAGACAATCCGTGGCCAGCCCCTCTCTTTGGCTATTTGCAGGAATTGCATCACTCCCCAGGGCGTCTCATTGGAGAGACCGATGTGACGAATCTTTCCGGAAGTGACCAGTTCATCCAAAACCCCCAGCGTCTCTTCGATCGGCGTGAACGGTTCGTTGTCATCGTGAACAAACCCCCGCTGACCGAACCTGTTAGTGTTACGATCGGGCCAATGCAGTTGATAGAGATCGATGTAATCGGTCTGCAGCCGACGCAGGCTCCCCTCAAGTGCTGACGTGATGTGCTTCCTGTTAAAGCGGCGGCCGCCATCCATATAAAGTAGGCCCGGGCCGCTGATTTTCGTGGCGATGACAACATCATCCCGCTTGCCACGCGCCTTCAGCCAATGACCGATAATGGTCTCGGTCTGGGTGTAGGTCTCCTCTTTTGGCGGAACCGGATACAATTCGGCCGTATCGAGAAAATTGATTCCCCGTTCCCAGGCGTAATCCAACTGGGAAAAAGCCTCCTGTTGGGTGTTTTGCTCTCCCCATGTCATGGTTCCCAGGCCGATCAGACTGACATAGGTATTTGTACGACCCAGCGTGCGGTATTCCATAAGTGTGTATCTTTATGTTGTGTGAGGTTATGAACAAACACCGCTTATTATGGCTGTTTTTCGCATACTGGTTACAGAGTGGAATGGTTTTCATGGGCGGATGATACGGTTTTTATCACGATTTAATCCTGCTTTATCCCGAATCAAGAGTTTTTTATGAGAGCTAAAAAGTTTTTATAAGAGCTAAAGAGTTTTTATGAGAGCTAAAGGCTTCCCATATAAATTTGACTCGCTATAATAGCCGGCTTCGTTTCCCGCGAATGAGTGCCCAATGTTTGTTGCCGAGCCTGACGGCCGTTATCGAGCCTGGTGCGGATCAACAGGGTAGGCGGATTAAAACCATCTCGCATGGCGAGCATTGAGGCGATAGGAATTAGATGAAAACCTTTAGCGCTAAAGCAGAAACCGCACGGCGTGACTGGTACGTCGTAGATGCGGAAGGCAAAACTCTGGGCCGTCTGGCTTCTGAGATTGCAACTCGTCTGCGCGGCAAGCACAAGCCAGAATATACTCCACACGTGGACACTGGCGACTACATCGTAGTTGTAAACGCAGAGAAAGTTCGTGTGACCGGTAACAAGGCATCTGACAAGATGTACTACCGTCACTCTGAGTTCCCTGGTGGTATCAAATCCATGAGCTTTGACAAGCTGATTGCCCACAAGCCTGAGCGTGTTATCGAGCTGGCTGTGAAGGGCATGATGCCCCGCAATCCTCTGGGCCGCGCTATGCAGCAGAAGCTGAAAGTGTACGCAGGTACCGAGCATCCGCACGCTGCACAGCAGCCTCAGCAACTGGATATCTAAGGGGGATTATTATGTCTGTTACTCAGAACTACGGAACTGGTCGCCGCAAGAACTCTGCCGCACGTGTTTTCATGCGTGCCGGTACTGGCAGCATCAGCATTAACGGCCGTACCCTGCAGGAATATTTCGGTCGCGAAACTTCCCGCATGGTTGTTATGCAGCCGCTGGAACTGGTTGAGATGACTGAAAAGTTTGACCTGCACATCACCGTTAAAGGTGGTGGTGACTCCGGTCAGGCTGGCGCAATCCGTCACGGTATCACCCGTGCACTGATGAGCTACGACGAGACTCTGCGCGGTGTCCTGCGTAAAGCTGGTTACGTGACTCGTGACGCGCGTATGGTTGAACGTAAGAAGGTTGGTCTGCACAAAGCGCGTAAGCGTCCGCAGTACTCCAAGCGTTAAGACCTGCTTGCTTATACCTTCGGGTATATCGAGTAAAAAACGCCCTGCCTTTGGCAGGGCGTTTTTTTATGACATTTTTTACTCAGGCCAATTCTGTTTTTGTCTTTATAGCATGACACCTGTCTGTCCAGCGGTTGTCTCCTATCAATCCGAACAGATAATCACTGTTTGATACCATAAATGTTCTGTATCAGCTTTCCCCAATCCTTACCCATTGGCCAGGCCTTGATGTTTAACTGGCCCCCATCCCAACGCCAGCGCGCATGCCACGGGTAAAGTCGAGGCCTATCTGATCAATCCAGTCGCCCATCGTTTGTACTCTACCCACAACAAGTATACCCAGACTGATTGAAGCCGTCGGCGAAAAAGAGAGTGAATGTCTCGTGCCGATTTCGTTATGATTACCTTTGATCAAGCCCAGAAAGGGATAATTTGCGTATCTGAGCCCTATTTCACATTCTATGCCTGGGCGTAACTCAAGCCAGTTATCACCCATCGTGTTATGGCAATATGCGGCAGACAGTGAGAGTGTGCCTCCGACAATGTAGCTGAGTATTCCAGAGATTGGGTGTGTATTCAGATACCCTCCAAACTGTGAGCAATTTGCAGTGAGATTGAGGAATCCACGAAATAATTCTTTGGTTTCCACACGCGCTGTATTCAGAAGGGATATTTTATTCGTGTAAGTGTTGGCATCTTCTTTCGGTGCGTATGCGAGCATTTCCCTGTATCCAAAACAGGTTTTTAAGTCCTCATTCGTGACTTCTTTTTTACCCAGTGACCTTTCGAAAATGTCGGCAAGATTCTGGAGTGTTTCAAGCTCCCCTTTCTGCGAATGAATAATCTATGATGTGCATGTCAAAAAAGTATTGATGCTTTCGGCAGCAATAGTTGATGAAAAACCAGATAACAAGTAGGTAGCCAGCAACCAGGATGGCACCGATTTTTGGAGTACGGACATGTGATCTCTCTGTTCTAATTTATTTAACAGGCATCAGGATAGACGGAAGAAAATAAAAAAAAGTAAGTGTTTAAAAATCGTAACTGCTCATAATTGCTCTGGCAAATGAGACGCCTCCTCCCCGGAAGCCCAGTATTTCCGGGAGTTACGGTTTCAAAAGTGCAGATTTGCCAGTTAAAAATGAGCAGTTACTAAAAATCATTGGTAAGGCTGGATTAATACAATAAGTGCTATGTATCAGTTTTTCCCAATCCTTGCCCATTGGTCAGACCTTGATGTTTAACTGATCCCCTACCCCAATACCAAAGCGCAGGCCATAGGTAAAGTCGGCGCCTGGCTGATCAATCCGGCCGCCATCACGGAAATTTCTGCAGAGTCCACTACACTCCAAAGCTCACAGTTACTACAACCGGTCGCCGCTTACCCCTATGAAGTTTGTCACTCGACACAAGCCCATCATCATCACCTGCACCGGTGCCGTTGCCGAATGGCTGGAATTTTCCGCTTACCTGTACCTGGCTCCCCGATTGGCTCACCTGTTCTTTCCTGAACAGGCATCGGCGGCGGGGCTGGTGTCCGTGTTCGGTCTGTTTGCTATCGCCTACGTGACCCGTCCTGTTGGTGGCTTTATCTTTGGCTACCTTGGCGATCGTTTTGGTCGCCGTATGACATTAATGCTCTCTGTCCTGATCATGGCCCTGGCCACGACCGGGATCGGTCTTCTGCCCACCTGGGAGCAGATCGGTATCTGGGCACCGATTCTGCTGCTGTCCTGTCGAGTCATGCAGGGTGTAGCCGTCGCCGGTGAATTTACAAACGCTGCCGTTTTCATGATTGAACAGAGTCGCGGCAATCCCTGTCTGGCCGGCTCCTGGGCCAACTGGGGCGCCAATCTTGGCGTTGCCCTGGGAGCACTGGTTACAGCACTGGTCAGCTTGCCATCCATGCCAGACTGGGCCTGGCGGATACCGTTCCTCCTGAGCTGTACCACCAGTCTGTTGGCGCTGTTGATCCGCCGAAAATTAATAGAGTCCCCTGCTTTCGACACAGCTGCAGCACACAAGCTGTCGCCCCGCACCGTACTGACAGAACTTATCATCGGGCACAAACGCAACAGCCTCATCGTAATACTCATAGGGGCCTATGCCGGAGTAACGCTTTATGTGGGCAACATGTTCTGGTGCAGCCATGTAGTCAGCCATGGCTACTTTACGGCCAGTCAGGCTAATGTGATTGCGTCTGTCGATATGGGTGTTGAATTTTTGATCTTGCCCCTGATGGCGATAGTGGCTCATCGGACAGGCATCAGAAAAGTGATGATTGCAGGTCTGATAGTGACAGCGTTCGGCGCACTGTTGAATTTCTACCTGGCCGCACAGGGCAGTATGCTGGTTAGCATGTTGACGATGGCGCTGTTCGCCACCGGTGTCGCTACCTTTGAAGCCCCAATGTTCAAACTGTTGTTTGACCTCTTCCCAGCCCGGATTCGCTGTACCGGTATCGCCCTGGCCTGGGCAATAGGCCAAAGCCTGTTCTCCAGCCCATCACCGATGCTGGCGCAGAGGCTCAGCGAACACTATGGCTGGCTGGGCGGAGTAATCTGTATCCTGCTGGTTTGCGGTGTCGCACTGGCGGCTATTTGGGGCTATAGCAAAAATCAATGATGCATCGGCAAGCTCTATCAAGAGAAACAAGAAGAGAAACAAGAAGAGAAACAAGAAGAGAAACAAG
>CAMRBW010000042.1 GCA_947040555.1 uncultured Oceanospirillales bacterium
GCACAGTAACAGATAGCAGCACAGTAACAGATAGCAGCACAGTAACAGATAGCAGCACAGTAACAGATAGCAGTACAGCAACAGATAGCACCACACTTGACTACCGTCAGATAGCCCAAACATTTAGGGTCTCACTTTCCGAAAAACAGAACGTCTTCGGTATCCCTCTTCTCGGCAACAATAAAAGCGACCAAGCCCTGATCGATCTGACCAAATCGACGCTGACCATGATTCTCGATCAGGATAGCGATAACCAGCCTGACAACCCCGAACTTGTGAAATACATGGCTGATAATGATTTCGAGGTCATTATTGGCAACCAAGAAGAGCTGAATGCCCTGTCAGACTTCGAGGATCGGTATAATAGAAAAACCGCACACGTTTCTGAGTCCTTACTCAAACCTGATAGCTACCTTATTGAATCTCTGGCACTGGTTATTTCCGGCTACATCTCTTTACTTGAGTCTAAGCGTGAAAGTACTGAAAGTGCTGCTGAAGCGCTGGAAAACCTTGAGAAGGCTATTGCCCAAATAAACGAACAGGACTTTAGCTATATAGAAATAGAAGAAGATACCCCTGATCAACCATTAGAGATCGAAAAAGAAAAGCATGAACGGCGCGTGGACTTTATAATGTCTACGTCCTTAGTCTTATCTGGACAACTGAAGCCGCTGTTCGACAGGAAGATGGATGTCTTCAAACAGACCGTGGAGAAAGCCTCTGTGCTTTCAGGTAAAAAGTACATCACCGACATTTCTAACCTGCTTCCTCCTCGCTACCTCAAGTGGACAAACACATCACAGGAAGATCTGTACACAAAAATCCCTTTGATCGGGGAGTGGGTTGTCAAAAACAAGCTTACGTCACCTACCGTCAATCTTGAGCAAGTACTGATACAACCCTATGACATAATAAGCGACGAAGACCTGTCAAACCTTGGCATCCTTGAGATTAAAGAAGCAGAAGAACTGCATTCTGAATCGTAATCACCCCGTTATTTCATCTGTTTTATAAGAAATATTCCATAAAAATAGACGGTTATAACTATCTACACCACACCCATAAAAACTATTACTATTCAATTGCAGGTTCGCTGACGGAAGCGGCAAAAGGAAGGTCGAGGAGACCCCTGCACATAAATTTTCAAAGGCTTATCCTCTTTGAAAAAATGAGGGATATTTGAACAACGCAGGACATGTCGTTGTTCAGGTCATGGAACGACCGGGATCAGGATGATCTTTAGTACAAGGAACATGGATCAGTGGGTCTGGAAAGGATATCAGACCCGTAAACCTTTTTTTCTTACCAATAAAGCCAGCGTTAAACCCCCTCTATTCCCACATAACTCTTATCAATAGTCCTGTCGAGAAAACGAACCACCCCCGAAAAGATGGCTCGACTGTAGTTCAATCAGCATCGCTATCAAGCAGCCACTTGATCGGAATCTTGATCCAGAACCCGTTCAAGAATCTCACGATGTTTTTCCGACGCAAGCCTTGGTCCATAACCGGACACCACCTCAGCAGCCCCAGCACAAGCCAGTTCACCCGCCTTGCGGAAACCATAACCAGCGGTTATGCCATGCAGAAATGCACCGGCAAACATATCTCCAGCACCATTAGTATCAACAGCTTTAACTTTACAGGGAGGGATATGTAGTTCGTTTTTACCATCAAACACCAAAGCACCACAGGCACCACGGGTAATCACGAAGGCTTTGGCGATCTTTTTCAGTGCCGAAACAGCAATATCCAGACAGTCGGTTTCCGCCCAGGCTTTAGCTTCATCTTCATTGCTAAACAGTAGATCGACACCGTCGCCAATCATCTCTTTCATGCCGTCACGGAAAAAGCTAACAATCCCCGGATCAGAAAGACTGAGTGCCGTTTTTACACCATTTGCTTTGGCAATTTTTCTCGCCTCAACAACCGCAGCACGAGTAGTATCAGAGGATACAAGAAAACCCTCGGCATAGAGATACTCAGAGACTTTGAGCGCATCAACATCAAGCTCACGCACGGACATTGTTTCACTGATACCCAGATAAGTGTTCATGGAGCGCTCGGCATCGGAAGTGACCATAACCAGACATTTACCGGTAATGCCGTGATCATTTTCTACCTGTGCACAAGTTGTAACACCAGCGTCGTTCATATCCTGAAGATAGAAGTCGCCATTATCATCATTAGCTACACGACAGGAATAAAATACACGACTACCAAAGTAGCTTGCTGCAATAACACTATTGGCGGCAGATCCACCACCCGCCCGGGAGTGAACCTGATGCTGTGCAAGAGCCTCCATAAGCTGGTGACGACGCTCACCATCAATCAGTGTCATCACACCCTTTTCTACATTATTCGCAACGAGAAAAGCCTCATCCACCTCAATCTCGGTATCAACCAATGCGGCACCCATACCGTAAACGTGGTAGCTCTTTGTGTTGTGTATCTGCATAAAAAAATCAGAAGGGAAAATCCTGCCGTAGCCCCAAAGCCCGGAGATTTTCTCTGGTCACTCCTGGTGAGATTGGCGTGGCTTAATCTGTACTTCCCTCAAAAACTCTAAAGTGGAAGTACACATTATCTACTGTAGTTTGCAGTGCCTTTACATGGCACACAAGGCCGCAAACTGTATCACAGACATTCAGAAGTTTTCTATCAGGGTTAGCCTGTAGGCTGTTAACGAGACTCTTTCCAGACTTCCGGATGAATATCCACAACCCCCTGAGAACTACTCAGCATGATCGCACTATCCTGCATGGCACATTGAAGACTCATTGTTCTTTCAACCATTCGTGCCATGGCTTCAACGATCTCATCGGGCAGGTAAACAATTTGCAGATTTTCAAAGCGACGAATCACCACTTTGTTCTGTTCTCGCCAAACCGGAGCCGCACGATCACCATAGGCGTAAATGATCATCTTCTCAGCCTGGTTGCAGCCTTTGCGGATACGTCGTTCATCGGGCAGCCCCACTTCAATCCATGTGGTTACACCGCCAACCAGATTTTTTTCCCAGATATCCGGCTCATCCTCGGAGCTTAAACCTCGGGTAAACTGCAAGCCGTCGGATGCATTGAGTGCAAAAGCGAGCATCCGCACCATCATGCGCTCATCGGTTTCTGAGGGGTGACGGGCGGTGGTCAGAGTGTGGGTTTGATAGTAGCCCCGATCCATATCTGCGATCTGGATTTCAGCTTTAAAAATAGTGGCTTTCAGCGCCATAGCGTTACCTGGTTATCGGGAAATGAGTACCGCGTGCACTCTACTCCACAACACGTCATTTAAACAGGCTCCATCAGCCAGAATCACTATCAAACCCGTTAGCCATCACCAGTAAAAACTATGGGGAAATTCACCATTTTTTCTGAAACTGTAAAAAAAACATCCATAGGGAACTATTCTGTGAGCGATTTGTCGAAACTCCATTAAACCAATCAACCCAACCTTAACTGTAACTTTATTCTGCGTGGAGTCGCGTAAATCACATGCTAACATCAAACTGTTTTCGATTTTTATCCACAGGCTTTCTTATCCTGATACTGGCCGCCGGCTGCCAGTCAGGCTTTAAGCCTTGTCCTTATGCTGATAGCGGTGCCCCCGAGGCTAATGCCGGTTGTCTGGTAACCCGGGGAGATGATGTTCTGGTCGTTACCATGCGCCTGACTGGCAAACAATCCCTCCCCGGAGGAACTACTGACCCCGGTGAAAGCCCACAATGCACAGCCTACCGGGAAACACTGGAAGAGACGGGCGTTGCTGTAAAGGTGAAAGAGCTACTGGCGGAGATGCCCAATGGTTTTCAACTCTTCCGCTGTGAGGCTATTAAAGAGAACCCTTTACTCAATACCCATGATTGGAAAGAGGTCAGTGATGTCTCCTGGCGTTCATGGCTCTCACTGGATCAAGAGAACTGGCGTTACCCCCAATGGTTTGAGCAGACTCGCAGCCTTATTCGTGAGAATATTACCGGCATCAGTAAACAACTCTGAATCCCAACAATAAGCCTGTGGATAAGTCACCATGCCAATAAAACCAGCTGACCCGACCAAGCTCCCTTTTTGGCTCCGCTGGTTTTTCAGGCGTCAGGAGAAAACGTACGGCCAGATGCTGCAACCGGCACTTATGTGGGCACGTAAACCTTCACTATTTGTGCTTTTTGTCAGCCTCTGGGCCACTCTCAGCCGGAAGAGCTCTCCGCTATCTCCACTTCTGCGGGCTTTGGTGCAGGTGCGCGTCGCACAGCTGAACTGGTGTGATTTCTGTGTTGATCTGAACAGTCTGACACTTGTGAAACAGGCTGGCGGGTCAGAAAAATTCAACGAACTCACCAACTGGCAGGAGAGCTCTCTATTCACTCCAGCAGAAAAGGCAGCTCTGGCCTGGACGGAGGCGATGTCCGCAAGTGGCTGCCCTGTGGATAACTTGTTAAGGGATGAGATCAGCCGGCATTTTCCCGATCAGCAGATTATGGAGCTCACCGCATTGATCGGCTTTCAGAATATGTCGGCACGCTTTAATGCAGCGCTTGATCTTCCTTCTCAGGGGTTGTGTGAATTGCCACCAAAAAAGAAATGAGTTTCAAAGAATTTCTTTGTATGTAGAAGTTTAAATCTGATCTGACATACTGAATTTTTAACAGTGTTTACCTGCAACCCTAAACACTGTTCACCAGCCAAAAATAATAAACACCGTTTTTTTCCCACGACAACTAAACAGTGTTTTCCCTAAACGGTGTTCAATTTCCCCAAACTGAACAGCGTTTAGTTTCTTTCTGTACTATTTCTTGACACCCACCTTCCCAAAGCCTGAACTTCAATAAGAACCTCAATAAAACGCTGTAAAATTTCGATTACGCACAGTGTTTGGAATAACAAGCCGTATCTGAACAGTGATCAACGACAAAGGATTGAACAGATATGGCCAGACGCAACGACCACACCAGAGATGAGCTGCAGCGTCTTACTCTCAAAGTGGTGAAAGATTTTCTTACCCTTTACCCGCCCCAGGAGATGAGCCTGCGCAAAGTTGCCAAACTGATTGGCTATGCGCCGGCGACAGTTATCAACACCTTTGGCAGTTACGGAGATCTGTTGCTGGCTGCCAATGCTGAGACTCTGGATGAACTGCACAGCCTCTCTGCCGCAGCGGTCCGTAACGAAACCCAACCTCGAACCGCACTCCGTAAACTGGCTCGCATCTACCTGGCTTATGCCCGCAAATACCCTCATCGCTGGCATCTGGCCTTTGAACACCGAATACCGGATCAGAAAGTTTTGCCAGAGTGGCAAAAAAGCCGGATAGACCGTCTGTTCGCCCTTTTTGCCGAACAACTCAGCCGCACCGGGGCACGGAAAAGCCTGCAGGATATTCACATTGCCTCGCGAGTACTCTGGGCGGGGGTTCATGGAATCTGCCTGCTGGCGGCGGGAGGGGCTGTTTTACAAGAGAAGAACGCAACCGGTGAACAGATGCTGGATATGTTTCTCAACAGTTTTCTTGAAAGTTATACACAGCCGGTTATGAAAGGTGGCAACCTGCCCACATCGGGTTAGATTTTTAGAAAAGGGTAGTGATCATTGGCAAAAAGCGGGTTTTGAACACTATTTTTAACAATGTTCAGAACAGTGTTTAAAACAGCGTTCAACTCCCTCAACTAACTGTTTTTTCTGACAAACTATTCTGAACCCACTTTTTTAGTACGATACCCGCAGAAATAAAAAACCCTCGAGAACCAGAAATGGTTTCGAGGGTTTTGTTTTGCTCGCTTTATGAGCAGGGTTATTCACTTTATCCACAGGTTATCCACAAATCGGGATAACTTTTATCACGGAGAAAGCGCCGCTTTTTTCATCGCTTGCCAGCCTTCTTGCGAATGGCCTGCAGAGTACGCAACTGAGCGGCAGCTTCAGCCAACCGAGCGGCAGCACGTGTGTAATCAAACTCACCCTTTTGGTTAGCCAGTGCCTTTTCTGCCTGCCGTTTGGCTTCAAGAGCCGCCGCCTCGTCCATATCACCCGCCCGCAGCGCTGTATCTGCCAATAGGTTTATGCGGTCTGGCTGCACCTCAAGAAAGCCGCCCGAGACGTAATAAACTGTCTCCTCGCCACCTTCCTGCACAATACGAACCGGACCAGGCTTCAGGGCTGTCATTAGCTGGGTGTGGCCGGGCGTGATACCCAGATCACCCTCGGTTCCGGTCACCACTACCATCTCGACACTGCCTGAAAAGATCGATTCTTCCGCACTGACAATATCGCAGGTCACAGTTTTTCTGTTTGCCGCCATGGCGGACTCCTCCCCTCAAGCCGCTCAGAGAGAGTTGGCTTTTTCGATAGCTTCATCAATACCGCCAACCATGTAGAACGCCTGCTCCGGCAAGTCATCATACTCACCCGCCAGAATGCCCTTGAAGGCCCGGATCGTCTCTTTCAGCGACACATATTTACCAGGAGAACCGGTGAACACTTCCGCCACAAAGAATGGCTGGGACAGGAAACGTTCGATTTTACGGGCGCGGGATACCGTCTGTTTGTCCTCTTCAGACAGCTCATCCATACCCAGAATGGCGATAATATCCTTCAACTCCTTATAGCGCTGCAGAACAATTTGCACACCGCGAGCCACATCATAGTGCTCCTGACCAATAACCAGCGGATCCAATTGCCGAGAGGTCGAATCCAGTGGGTCAATCGCCGGGTAGATACCCTTGGCCGCAATATCACGGCTCAGTACTACAGTGGCATCCAGGTGCGAGAAGGTGGTCGCCGGAGAGGGGTCGGTCAAGTCATCCGCAGGCACGTAAACCGCCTGAATTGAGGTGATAGAGCCGGTCTTGGTGGAGGTGATACGCTCCTGCAGAACGCCCATCTCCTCTGCCAGTGTTGGCTGATAACCTACCGCGGAAGGCATCCGGCCCAGCAGCGCCGACACCTCTGTACCAGCCAGCGTATAGCGATAAATGTTATCCACAAAGAACAGCACATCGCGGCCTTCGTCACGGAACTTCTCGGCCATAGTCAGACCGGTCAGAGCCACACGCAGACGGTTACCCGGAGGCTCGTTCATCTGGCCATAGACCAACGACACTTTGTCGATAACGTTGGAGTCGGTCATCTCGTGGTAGAAGTCGTTACCCTCACGGGTACGCTCACCCACACCGGCAAACACAGAGAAACCGGAGTGCTCAATCGCAATATTGCGGATCAGCTCCATCATATTGACGGTCTTGCCCACCCCGGCACCACCAAACAGACCCACTTTGCCGCCCTTGGCAAAGGGACAGATCAGGTCGATCACCTTGATGCCGGTCTCCAGCAGCTCATTGGTCGCCGCCTGCTCTGCATAGGAGGGCGGGTCCCGGTGAATGGACATACGCTCCTCTTCACCTATCGGACCCTTCTCATCGATCGGGTTGCCCAGCACATCCATGATTCGACCAAGGGTACTGACACCGACCGGAACCTGAATGGGAGCCCTGGTGTTTTCGGCAATCAATCCACGACTAATGCCTTCCGTAGAACCCATCGCAATGGTACGCACGACACCATCACCCAACTGCTGCTGAACCTCAAGCGTCAGCGCCTTGCCATCAATGATCAGGGCATCATAAACCTGAGGAACGGCATCACGGGGGAACTCAACATCAATAACAGCACCGATAATCTGTACGATACGACCGCTGCTCATAGTGTGTCCTCGCCTTTTAGCTTTTAACCAAGAGTTATCTTTTAACTCAGAGTTATCTTTTAATTAAACGGCCGCTGCGCCACTGACGATCTCGGAAAGTTCCTGAGTAATCGCCGCCTGACGCGCCTTGTTATAGACCAGATTCAGTTCGTCGATGAGGCTGCCGGCATTATCAGTTGCACTCTTCATAGCCACCATTCGGGCGGCCTGCTCGCAGGCATTGTTTTCCACCACCGACTGATAAACCTGGGACTCGATATAGCGCACCAGCAACTCATCAAGCAGCGCCTTTGCATCCGGTTCATAGAGGTAATCCCAGGAGTACTTGTGCGCAAGATCTTCACTGGCAGGTAGAGGCAGCAGCTGCTCATGAACCGGCGTCTGCACCATGGTGTTAACGAACCGGTTGTAGCAAATGTTAAGCTGATCTATACGACCATCATCGTAAGAATCAAGCATCACCTTTACGCTGCCGATCAAATCGGCAATAGCCGGTTTATCTCCGAGCTGGGTCAGCGCCGCAACCACATTACCGCCGTAGCTTTTAAAAAACGACGATGCCTTATTACCTACCACACAGATATCAATTTCCACACCTCGCTCATGCCACTTTCGCATCTCTGCAACGGTGCGCTTGAACAGGTTGGTATTCAGACCGCCGCACAGCCCGCGATCCGTAGAGACGATGATGTAACCGACCCGTTTTACCTCCCGCTCAATCATGAACTGGTGACGGTAATCAGGATTGGCATTGGCGATATGACCAGCCACCAGACGGATGCGTTCAGCGTAAGGCCGCGAACGCTCCATACCCTGCTGCGCCTTACGCATCTTGGACGCGGCCACCATCTCCATGGCAGAGGTGATCTTCCGTGTGTTGTTTATCGACGCTATTTGCGTCTTGATCTCTTTACCGACTGCCATCGCAATCCGTCCCCCTCTCTACCAAATCCAACTACCCGCTACCAAATCCAACTACCCGCTACCAAATCCAACTACCAGGTTTGAGTGGCCTTAAAGGCCTCGATAGCCTTTCCGATGCGGCCCTCAATCTCCTTATTGAAGTCACCAGCCTTATTAATGGTGGCTATCAGGGCAGCATGTTCGCTATTGACGTAGCTGAGTAGCGCCGCCTCAAAAGCACCAATACTGCTGAGCTTAACGTCTTCAAGGTAGCCTTTTTCGGCGGCATAGATAACCACACCCATCTCGGCCACAGAGAGCGGCTGATACTGCTTCTGCTTCATCAACTCGGTCACTCGCTGACCGTGTTCTAACTGCTTGCGGGTTGCATCATCCAGATCAGAAGCAAACTGGGCGAAAGCCTGCAGTTCACGGTATTGAGCCAGCGCCAGGCGGATACCACCACCCAGCTTCTTGATAATCTTGGTCTGGGCTGCACCGCCGACACGGGAGACCGAGATACCAGCATTCATGGGTGGGCGGATACCGGCATTAAACAGGTCGGTTTCCAGAAAGATCTGGCCATCGGTAATGGAGATAACGTTGGTGGGTATAAACGCAGAAACGTCACCGGCCTGAGTCTCGATAATTGGCAGTGCGGTCAGGGAGCCGGTTTTGCCTTTTACTTTGCCGTTGGTGATTTTCTCGACATAGTCAGCATTGACTCGCGCAGCTCGCTCCAACAGACGGGAGTGTAGATAGAAAACATCACCAGGATAGGCTTCACGACCAGGTGGACGCCGCAGCAGCAAAGAGATTTGGCGGTAGGCCCAGGCCTGTTTGGTCAGATCATCATAAATAATCAGAGCATCTTCACCCCGGTCACGGAAATACTCTCCCATTGAGCAACCGCCGAATGGTGCCAAAAATTGCATAGCCGCAGGATCAGCAGCACCCGCATTCACGACAATGGTGTGCGCCATCGCTCCATGCTCTTCAAGCTTGCGTACCACGCTGGCAACAGACGACTGCTTCTGACCAATCGCCACATAGATACACTTAACGCCGGTGTTTTTCTGGTTGATGATGGCGTCGATTGCTACGGCGGTCTTGCCGGTCTGGCGGTCACCGATAATCAGCTCACGCTGACCACGGCCAATGGGAACCATCGCATCAATTGCTTTATAGCCGGTCTGAACCGGCTGATCTACGGACTGGCGAGCAATAACGCCTGGCGCCACTTTTTCGATCGGTGTAGTCAGTTTTGTTTCGAGCGGGCCTTTGCCGTCTATCGGGTTACCCAGAGCATCGACAACACGACCAAGCAACTCTGTACCGACAGGCACTTCCAATATACGACCGGTACATTTTGCCTTCTGACCCTCAGCCAGCCCTTTGTAATCCCCCAAAATAATGGCACCAACAGAGTCCCGCTCCAGATTCAGGGCCATACCAAAAATGCCGGCGTTAAATTCAATCATCTCGCCATACATAACATCAGCAAGACCATGGATACGGACGATACCGTCAGAAACGCTGACAATAGTGCCCTCGTTACGGGCCTCAGCGGAGATATCAAGGCTCCTGATACGGCTCTTGATGATGTCGCTGATTTCAGATGGATTCAGTTGCTGCATTACCAAACCTGCCAGTATTTAGAATTTTTTCTTAAAAAAATTGCTTTCAAAAGACTTCTTTCAAAAGACTTCTTTCAAAAGAGTGCTTTCAAAGGAGAGCCTTCAAAAGAGCGCCCTCAGGAGAGCATCGCGTCGGCCAGTTTTGCCAGCCTGGTTTTTATGCTGCTGTCGATCACCAGATCACCGGCCCGAATGATCACCCCACCAATCAGGCTTTCGTCAATGGTATTGCTGATTGTGATTTCTATTTTCAGCCGGTTCTTCAGCTTTTCAGTCAGCACAGTCAGTTGCGGCCCGGACAGAGGAAATGCGGAAATAACCTCAGCCCCAATACGGCGTTCCTGTTCAGCCTTCAGCTCTTCAAATAGCTGGGAAATCACCGGCAACAACATAAGACGTCTGTTTTCAGCCAGCGCGTGGATAAAGTTTTGGTTCTGTTCATCCAGAGAGTCACCGCACACACCAATCAGCGCATCGGCCTTTTGCGTAGCGGTGAGGGAGGGATTGCCGAGCAGGACGCTGACCGTCTCGATCTGCACCACAGCAGCACTGGTTTTCAACATCTCCGCCCAGCGCTCCAGCGCTCCCTTTTCAGTGGTGTTTTTTTCAATAACGCTCTCTTCGACAGCAAAGCGAAAAGCCGCTTTTGCGTAAGGGCGGGCACAAGTGATCAGTTCCATACTTGACTCCCGTCTCAGAGTTCAGCAACAAGCTGATCGACCAGCTCGCTGTTGGCAGCTTCATCGAGATTCTTGTTGATAATCTTGCTCGCACCCGCCACAGCAATAGAGGCTACCTGCGCCCGCAACGCACTGCGCGCCCGACCAAGTTGCTGGGCAATCTCAGCTTGCGCCGCCGCAATCAAACGATCACCCTCGGTGCGGGCATCGTCTTTGGCCTCCTCAACAATCGCCGCTGCACGACGATTAGCCTGCTCAATAATCTCCTGAGCCTGCAATTTAACTTCTACCAACTCCTGGGCAATTTTGGCCTGAGCCTCTTCCAGGCTCTTATTGGCCCGATCTGCCGCTGCCAATCCGTCAGCAATTTTTTTCTGCCGCTCACTCAGAACGCCGATCAAAGGTGGCCAGACAAACTTCATGCAGAACCACACGAAGAATGCGAAGGCAATTGTCTGACCAAGAATGGTCGCATTGATGTTCACACCAATACCTCGCTATTCAGTTAATGTCGTCTACGTCGCCTGTTAACCGCCCGCATGACTGCCGGGTGCCCATAATGGACACACCGAATCCCGCAATCAGGCAGGCGCTCCAACTCCATTAACCCTGAATCACTGGATCAGAGCGATGAACGGGTTAGCAAAGGTGAAAAACAGGGCAATACCGACAGCGATCATAGGAATCGCATCAAGCAGACCGGCGACGATAAACATCTTGGTCTGCAACATAGCAGCTGTCTCCGGCTGGCGAGCAACGCCTTCCAGAAACTTTCCGCCCAACAGGGCAAAGCCAATAGCGGTCGCAAGAGCGGCCAGGCCAAGCATGAGAGCAACACTAATTACAGTCAGTCCAACTACCAGTTCCATATTTTCTCCCGACATGACGTCGCGTGATGGTGCCTAAAAAATATCCCGCTTTACGGGTCAACAATCAACTGCCAGAACAATCACTCAGTGGTCTTCATGAACCATACCCAGATAGACAATAGTCAAGGTCATGAAGATGTAAGCCTGCAAAGTAATAACCAGAATATGCAGCACCGCCCAGCCAAAGTGCAGGGGCAACTGTGCATAACCAATCATGGCAATCAGGATAAAAATCAGCTCACCGGCATACATGTTGCCGAACAGTCGCAAGCCAAGAGAGATGGGTTTGGCAATCAGGGAGACCGTCTCAAGTAACAGGTTAACTGGCATCAACAGCACTTTGAAAAACAGGTTTTTGCTGGAAAACGGATGCAGGGCGAGATCACCAAATAAACCACCAATGCCTTTTACTTTGATCCAGTAGAAGATCATCATCATAAATACGCTAAGCGACATCGACATGGTGATGTTTGGATCGGTGGAAGGCACCACTTTCATATAAGGAATACCGATCAATGTCGCCAACCCTGGTATCCAATCGACCGGAATCAGATCCATCAGGTTCATCAGAAAGATCCAGCAGAATACGGTAAGTGCCAGTGGTGCGATCACCGGATTGCGACCATGGAAACCATCTTTAACACTGTTATCCACAAACTCAACGAGAATTTCGATCACATTTTGCAGGGCACCAGGCGCACCGGATGTCGCCCGCTTACCCACAAACCGAAATAGCCCGACAAAAAGAAAACCAAGCAACAGGGACCAGAACATGCTGTCCACATGAATCGCCCAAAACCCCATGTCGGCAGCTTCCCGAACGCTACCGGCAAAGGTCCAGGCGGGGCTATCCAACACACTGCCATCCGCACGCTCATAGCCCGCCGGCAGCTGACCATAAGTCAGGTTTTGCAGGTGATGTTTGATGTAACCTGAAGCCGTTCCTGCCATAAAATGCTCCCGTTAATTTTCCCGGTGCTATCTCAGCAGCGTCTTTTCAAAAGCCAGGGCGTAAGCCAGCTCACCGCCTGCACCAATATAAAAGCACTAAACAGAGCTACAGCATCCAAAGGTCTGATCAGCACAAAAACCAGAGTGAAGCCACAACAGGTCAGAACAAACTTGCCCGCCTCACCACGATAAAACTCTTGAACAATTTTTTTGGCCGCACGCGCCCCCGAACAACTGAAAGCCCGAAAGACAAGGTAAGCGTTGGGAACAAGGCAGATAAGCCCGCCAAAAAGCGCAGACAGCGCAGCATCGAAGCTGATACCAATAAGCCCCACAAAGAGAGCAGACGTAACCGCAGCCTGAGCAGCAATGACTCGGTAGACTGGTGGTTTTTGTAAATGAGGCGACTGCACTGTATAGCCCGTGCCTATGTTTTTTATTTTAAACTCAGCCCTTGCTCATCGAGAGCTTTGAGCCGCTATCAATTTTTCCCAGTCACTCCATTGACCACTATCTTCCGACAGTATGCGCCAAAGCGCCCGTTTGCGAGGCCAGTATATGGGTATTAATACCTACAATCAACAACGATGACAGTCAGGATGACAGCTAAACCACCATGCTTACCGCACTTTAGGGAACTATTTTTATGTGTAGGGGTCTTACTACTTCTAATGTTCTTTTTTTGGAGGTGAATTATGGTTTTTCCTTTGGCTTGTCTGGCTGCTGGTGCTGTTTTTGCCTTTGCGAACTACTACTACTACTACGGCAGCCAAAACGCTCCACCACGCTGCAATCAGGAACCTCAGACCCCTTGGAACAGAGTTACTACCACTGAAGTTTCTCGCAAGGAGCTCGAATGCGGATCAGCTCCTTTTCAGTCAGGGAAACAAAGAACTACCACTAAGACTAAGACTAACTCAGCTAGTACCATTCCAGCTAATACTAAAAAAACTCGAAAACGCCCCCCTTGTGACAACTCCAATACTAGCTTGACACCCCAAAAAGCACCCCGAAAAGAAACAACCTCCTCCCCCTTTCTGTCAGGCAACACAAGCACAGAAGTGACTAACAAGCCAGCCTCTGATGATCAGACAGATTCCCGTATCTCCGTACCCAGCCCTTTCGACTCTGCGACCACTGACGGAAATACGCATACTGCTACCAACTCCCCAGCTAGCAAATTGGATAAATTGACTAGACAGGATAAGAACATACTTACCAGCAAAGACCGCTGGTTAAATGACAGTATAATTCACACTACTCTGGCTGTTTTTAAAAAGCGCTGCACTCTGCCCCAAAAACCCCACGTAACAGACCCTAATGGATACAACCAATTTGTTGTCAAAAAGGGATACCCCAATAAAGAAGTTAATATTAATGCATTCCTGAGCGACCTGGTCTTTTGGCCATGCAATATCAACGACGAACACTGGGTTCTTGTTGTTGTAGACAACAAAGAGAAAAAGATCCTCCACGTAGACTCTCTTTGGGGATCCAATTTTTCCGAAAAATGCGCAAAACTTATCTACACATGGAATACCAACTTTAGACTCAAACAAAGCCTCCCTGATGGAAACGATTACAAGATCAAAAAGCACGACATCCCATTCCAAACAAATTCAGATGACTGTGGTGTGGCGATTCTGTGGGCAGCAGAAGAAATTCTCAAGAGAAAAGGAGCGCTACCCCACGCAGACCCCGTAACTGCTCATATTTCTCTGGCAGATGAGGAACAGACTCCTCAGGAGCCCAGTGTTTCCGGGAGAGATGATTCTGAAAACGCAGATTTGCCAGACCCCTCCCCCTATCCAGCTCACAGAAAAACAATATTAAACATGCTTGACGACCACCACCTATTTAACTCATCACCTCAAAATAGCAAATGACACTTCTCCTGGTTTGATCAAAAAAAACCCGCATTTTGCGGGTTTTTTCAATGCCACAACAAAAAAACGACAATCAACAAATATGGGTCAGTACACTATCCAGCTCATCACGGGATTTGTAACTGATCACCAGCTTACCTCGACCTCTGGCATTGTACTGAATGACAACTTTGGCACCGATCTTTTGGGAGAGCTCACCTTCCAAAGCCTGAATATCTGGATCGATAACTTTCTTTTTCGGTGATGTATCCGCCTCTGCCTCCTGCTGCATACGACGCACCAGCAGCTCTGTTTGGCGTACGGAGAGCCCTTCGGCAACAACCCGTTCTGCGGCCTCTTGCTGCTGAACCTCAGACAGACCAAGCAACACCTTGGCATGGCCGGCTTCGATATCACCATACTCGAGCATTTTGCGTACATCTTCTTTTAAATTCAGAAGACGCAGAAGGTTGGTCACCGTAACCCTGGATTTACCCACGGCATCCGCCACCTCCTGCTGGGTCAGCTCAAATTCATCCTTGAGGCGCGACAGGGCAATCGCTTCTTCAAGCGGGTTAAGATCTTCCCGTTGAATATTTTCGATAAGCGCTATGGCAATAGCAGCGTCATCGGGGACATCACGAATAACCGCAGGAATCCGATCCAGTCCAGCCAACTGAGCAGCACGCCACCGTCGTTCACCAGCAATAATTTCGAAACTGGCCTCACCGGTCGGGCGTACCACAATCGGCTGCAGCACGCCCTGCTTGCGAATGGAGCTGGCCAGCTCCTCAAGAGCTTCCGGACTCATATCGCGGCGCGGCTGATAGCGGCCCCGTTCAATCTGCTCTACGGGAAGTTCACGCAGCATTTTGTCACGGGTAACGTCTAACTCTACCGTCACAGGTTTTTGCAGCTGTTCTATCTCTTCGGCCACCATGGCACTTTGCAGAAGTGTGCCGAGACCCTTTCCCAATGCTCGCTTTCTAGTCACTGTTCTAGCCACTGATCGTGTTACCTCTCCGCACTTTCCGCTTCCGGAATCTGCCGGATTTTACCGGCGTCCTGCCGACGAATCAGCTCACTCGCAAGTGCCTGATAGGCAATGGCACCACGAGAATGTTTATCATATTTCATGACCGGCACACCATGACTCGGCGCTTCGGCAAGGCGTACATTGCGTGGGATTACCGTGCGGTAAACCTTGCTGCCGAAGTGACTAATCAATTGCCGGGAGACCTCTATCGTCAGGCTGTTACGCGGGTCATACATTGTGCGCAACAGACCTTCAATATGTAACCGGGGATTTCTTGTGGAAGAAATACCGGAGATGGTGTCCATCAGCGCGGCCAGCCCCTCAAGGGCGTAGTATTCGCACTGCATGGGGATAACCACCCCATCAGCCGCTACCAAAGCGTTAACGGTCAACATGTTCAGGGATGGCGGGCAGTCGATCAGGATAAAATCGTAATCATTCCTGAGAGGTTCCAGCGCACGGCTCAGAACTCGGTCGCTGTCACCCCGGTTGACCAGCTCCGCCTCAGCAGCGGTCAGATCACCATTGGCAGGCAAAACCTCAATACCTGCAGACTCCGAAGGCACAATGGCTTCACTCACCGATGCGGTGCCAGTCAGCACATCATAAACAGACAGCGGCAGATTATGTTTATCCACACCACAACCCGTGGTGGCATTGCCTTGTGGGTCTAGATCAATGAGCAACACGCGTCGCTTTATAGCCGCCAATGAAGCAGCAAGATTAACGCACGATGTTGTTTTGCCGACTCCACCTTTTTGATTGGTGAGCGCCAGGATTTTTGCCATCGGTAGGCCCCTTAAACTGTGCGCGCAGTTCTTATTAATTTAGCTCTTCGCTCAGTCAGTTCTGCGCTATGTCCATTCGTTCCAGTATGACAAGATGCCGCTGACCATCGCAACTGGCAACCTGCAGGGAGTGGGATGCGGTCATAACAACATCTGGACGAAGCTCTTTCAGCTCCTCCAGCTCCTCTTCAGGATGAATTCCTTTCATCGCCAGCCACTGACCACTGCTGCGTAATAGATGGTCAGTGCCCACTATCATATCCCTCAGAGAACTAAAGGCTCGTGAAATAACACAATCATAGCCTTGTTCCGGCCGCCAGTTCTCCACTCTCTGGTTTAGAACTGTAACATTATCCAACCCCAGTTCTGTACACACCTGAACCTGAAAGCGGGTTTTTTTTCCAACACAGTCCAGAGTAGAGATATCTCCGTCCGGCAACATAATCGCCAGAGGTATACCAGGCAAACCCGGACCAGAGCCTATATCAATCAGACGTCCACCGGCTTTTATGCTGCTTTCCACATAGGGCAGCACACTGAGGCTATCCAGAATATGGCGAGAGATCATCTCTTCCGGATTGCGAACTGCCGTCAGGTTATATACACGGTTCCACTTCATCAGCAGATCAACATAACCACGTAATTTGTGCAGTTGCTCATTCGACAGGGTGAGACCCATTTCGCCCGCACCGGACTTCAGCATGTTATTGAGATTATCCACAGAGACTATCCACAAAACTATCCACAAAACTATCCACAAAACTATCCACAGAACTATCCACAGAACTATTCACAAAGCTATCCACAAAAACTATCCACAAAGAGCGACCATCAGGAAGAACACTGTCGAAGCGTTGTTGCCACAGGATCACAGAAAGCCAATTATTTTATCACGAAACAGAGCCTGCGATGGCAGGCTCCTGAATAATGAGATAGCGCTTAGATCGCCTGTTTTTCCTTCGCAAGCGAACGTTTTTTCAGATGGATCAGCAGCAGAGAAATAGCCGCAGGAGTCACCCCTTGAATGCGCGCAGCCTGGCCCAGGGTTGCCGGACGTACATCACTTAGCTTCTGACGCATCTCGTTGGAGAGACCGGTGATGGTGTGGTAGTCGATATCGGCAGGCAAGGTTGTCTCTTCGTGACGGCGCAGTTTTTCAATCTCTTCTGACTGGCGATCAATATAACCCTGATACTTGCACTGAATCTCCACCTGCTCAGCCACCACAAAGTTATCCACAGGCTCACCTTTCAGGCTGGCGACGTCGGTATAAGTCAGCTCGGGGCGCCTGAGCAACTCCATCAGGCTGTACTCACGGGTGATCGCCGTGCCCAGTTTACCGTTCAGCACATCCGCTTCCGGCTTGCTCGGGTGAACGTAGGTAGTTTTCAGGCGCTCAGTCTCAAGAATGATCGCTTCCTGCTTCTCGCAGAAGGCGGCCCAGCGCACATCATCCACAAGACCGAGCTCACGACCTTTGGGCGTCAGGCGAATATCAGCGTTGTCTTCCCGGAGAATCAGACGGTACTCGGCACGGCTGGTAAACATTCGGTAGGGCTCGGAGGTGCCGCTGGTGATCAGATCATCCACCATCACGCCGATGTAGGCTTCATCCCGACGCGGACACCAGGGTTCATCCCCCCGAGCACGCAGGGCCGCGTTAATGCCCGCTAGAAGCCCCTGTGCGGCCGCTTCTTCGTAACCGGTGGTACCGTTGATCTGTCCGGCGAAGAACAGCCCAGGGATCACTCTGGTCTCCAGAGAGGGCTTTAGATCACGGGGATCAAAGAAATCATATTCGATGGCATAACCGGGACGCACGATATGGGCATTCTCCATACCGTGGATAGAACGCACCAGCGCCAGCTGAACATCAAACGGCAAACTTGTGGATATTCCGTTCGGGTAGAGTTCGTGAGTGGTCAGCCCTTCTGGCTCGATAAACACCTGATGGGAGCTCTTGTCGGCAAAGCGCTGGATCTTGTCTTCGATGGAGGGACAGTAGCGAGGACCTATGCCCTCGATCACGCCGGTGTACATCGGAGAGCGATCCAGACCGCCACGGATGATGTCGTGGGTGCGTTCGTTGGTGTGGGTGATAAAACAGCTGACCTGCCGGGGATGATCCTCCCGGGAGCCCAGAAACGACATGATCGGCGTTGGTGTATCTCCGGCCTGCTCCTGCATCACCGAGAAATCCACCGAGCGGCCGTCAATACGGGGAGGCGTACCCGTTTTCAGCCGTTCGATACGCAGAGGCAGCTCACGCAGACGGCGAGCCAAACGATTTGAGGCGGGGTCACCAGCACGGCCACCACCGTAGTTCTCCAGACCGATGTGGATAATTCCTGCCAGGAAAGTACCCGCGGTGAGCACAACCTGCTCCGCGGCAAAACGCAGCCCCATCTGGGTTACCACGCCTTTGACCCTCTCTCCTCCGAGACCATCGCCCTCCATGATCAGGTCATCAACAGCCTGTTGGAACAGCCAGAGATTGTCCTGGTTCTCCAGCATTTCACGGACCGCGGCTTTGTAGAGAATACGGTCGGCCTGAGCACGGGTGGCACGGACTGCCGGGCCTTTGCGAGAGTTCAGGACACGAAACTGAATACCACCCAGATCGGTTGCCCGGGCCATGGCGCCACCAAGAGCATCGATCTCTTTCACCAGATGGCTTTTGCCAATACCGCCGATCGCAGGGTTACAGGACATTTGTCCAAGGGTTTCGATGTTGTGAGTCACCAGCAGAGTTTTGGCTCCCATGCGGGCAGCAGCCAGAGCCGCTTCCGTTCCGGCATGACCGCCACCGACAACAATAACATCAAAATATGCTGGAAAATCCACTCGCTAGAACCCTCTGGAAAACACCAGCCTGTTGTACAGGCGCAGATACAAATTTTGTGGTCAGTGAGTATAAGGTTTGTCGTGGAAAAAAAAACTGCTCTTTTGGCGGTAGAAAACGTAGTCAGTATTCGGCTTTCTGGCCTGTTTTTTTTGTTTACCGGAATTCAGTCTTTCGATGACCGTCTTCATGACTTCTTCGATGACTTGTGATCAGGGTCTTGTCCAGGGCGGTTTGTGTTCTCGAAAGGGTCACTGTGATCAATGATCAGATAACGTGATGACTGTCTTATATATTTTATATATATATTATTATTATTATTATTAGTGAGCCTGTTTTCTGTGGATAAGTCCATTTTTCTCAATGGTACCAAGGATCCCAGAGAAGGATAACTCTGTGGATAAGCTGTGGATAAGCTGTGGACAACTTGTGGATAAAAAAACAGACAAACCAATGATCCACTGTCGTTAATATTTTTATCCACAGCTTATCCACAGGGTTATCCACAGCTTATCCACAGAGTTATCCACAGATGAAGGATTTCGAGTGATTTTATTTTTATCCACAATCTATCCACAATGGGATAGAGCCACAGGTTGTGGATAGTTATTAAAAATCCTCTGTTTTTATAATGTTACGGTGGGTATTGCTGTGTATAAGTGTGTGGATAACCCCTATATTTGAGGAGTTATTCACAGGGTTGGGCGGCGTCCAAAAAAAGAGGTGGAGCCCCCCAATGAGGGCTTTTATCGGAGTTCTACGACACTGGTAGGGTTATTTACCAATACAAAAGCTGGTGAATATTCTGCCCAGCAGGTCATCGCTGGTGAATTCGCCGGTAATCTCCCCCAGGGCTTGCTGAGCCTGACGCAGATCCTCTGCCAATAACTCTCCAGCCCCCATTCCCCGTAGCTGTGCTCTGCCTTGTTCAAGGAGGTCGCGGGCTTTTTCCAGCGCCTCTATATGACGGCGGCGGGCGCTGAAGCTGCCTTCGGTGGTGCCGGTGTAACCCATGGAGGTTTTCAAATGCTGACGCAGGATATCGACACCGTTTCCGGTCTGTGCACAGAGACGAATAACCGGGTACTGCCCTTCGGTAAGCCCCGGCTGTTCACTAGAGAGATCGCTCTTGTTGCGAATAACGGTGATTTTTTCCCCTGTGGGTAACTTATCGACAAAGTCCGGCCAGATAGCGTGGGGCTCGGTATCGACGGTGGTGGTGCTGTCCACCATCAGCAGCACCAGATCGGCTTGGGCGATCTCATCAAAAGCCCGTTTAACGCCAATCTGTTCCACCACGTCGTCGCTATCACGGAGACCGGCGGTATCGACAATGTGCAGCGGCATGCCATCGATGTGGATATGTTCCCGCAGTACATCCCGCGTGGTGCCGGCGACATCGGTGACGATGGCAGAGTCCCGACCCGAAAGCGCATTGAGCAGGCTGGATTTGCCGGCATTGGGGCGACCGGCAATCACCACGGTCATACCATCGCGGACAAGGGTGCCCTGTCGAGCCTCTTTGAAGACTGTGGATAACTTGTTGATAACTTTATCCAGATCCCGGCTGACCTTGCCATCGGAGAGAAAGTCGATCTCCTCTTCCGGAAAGTCGATGGCGGCTTCTACATAAATACGCAGGTGGATAAGTTGTTCCACAAGCTCGTTCACCCGTGTGGAAAACGCCCCTTGCAGGGAGCGCACAGCGCTGCGGGCGGCCTCTTCTGAGGAGCTGTCGATCAGGTCGGCAATCGCTTCGGCCTGAGCCAGGTCGAGTTTGTCGTTCAGAAAGGCGCGTTCGGAAAACTCCCCCGGCCGGGCTAAACGTGCGCCAAGGTGGGTGATCTCCTTGAGCAACATATCGAGAATGACCGGTCCGCCGTGACCCTGAAGCTCCAGCACATCTTCACCGGTAAAGGAGTTGGGGCCGGGAAAGAACAGCGCCAGACCTTCATCAATCACCTGACGGCTGCGATCGTAGAAGGGCAGGTAGTGGGCGTAACGGGGAGTCAGCGGTTTGTTGACGATGGCGGCGGCAATAGCGGCAGCTTTCGGGCCGGAAACCCTGACAATACCAACGCTGCCGCGTCCTGGCGCTGTGGCCTGGGCGGCAATAGTGTCCTGTGGATAACTCATAGGAGCTCTTGGTGTGAAGGTGAAAAACGGCAGGTAGTCTAATAAAAAAGCGAGCCCAAAGGCTCGCTTTTTATGGTTTTGAAAAAAAAACGGAAATTAGTCGGTTTCGGCTTCAATCTTGCGAGTGATGTACCACTGCTGGCTAATAGACAGCAGGTTGTTGGTCACCCAGTACAGTACCAGACCGGCCGGGAACCACAGGAAGAAGAAGGTAAAGATAATCGGCATCAACTTCATCACCTTGGCTTGCATGGGGTCTGGCGGCGCTGGCGACAGCAGCTGCTGGACGAACATGGAAGCACCCATAATCAGCGGCAGGATGAAGTAGGGATCCATCTGAGACAGATCCTGAATCCATAGAATCCATGGAGCATGACGCAGTTCAACGGATTCCAGCAGCACCCAGTACAGAGCGATAAACACCGGCATCTGGATCAGGATCGGCAGACAGCCACCCATAGGGTTGACTTTCTCTTCCTTGTACAGAGTCATCATGGCCTGGGAGAGCGCCTGACGATCTTCGCTGTGCTTCTCTTTCAGCACTTCCATCTTCGGTCCCAGCTTGCGCATCTTCGCCATGGAGCGATAGCTCGTAGCCGACAGCGGATAGAACAGGCTTTTCACGATGATGGTCAGGGTGATGATGCTCCAGCCCCAGTTACCGAGCAGGGATTGCAGCAGGTTCAGCAGCATAAACAGCGGCTTGGCGAACCACCACAGCATGCCGTAGTCGATAGTCAGGTCGAGACCCTTGGCCAGGACAGACAGGCGATCCTGATTCTTCGGGCCGAGGTAGAGGGTGGCACCAACGGTTGCGTTCTGATCCGGAGCAATTGTTACAGCAGGTTCAATCACGCTAACGATGTTTTCATCATTAACGATACGGGTGGTGAACGTGTTGTTCTGCTCCTGCTTGGGAATCCAGGCGCTTACGAAGTAGTGCTGAACGACAGCGGCGTAACCGCCCTCAACGTCTTCTTTGAATGGCTCAGAGCCAAAGTCGGAGAACGCGAGTTTTTCATACAGCTTTTCGTTGGAACGTACCGCCGCACCCAGATAGGTGTTCATGCCGGAGGACTTGCTCATCTCGCGGCTTGGGTCAGCAGAGTTGTCACGCTTGAACTGACCGTAGAAGTTACCCTGCCAGCTGCTGTCGCTGCCGTTGTGGATAATGTAATCCACCCCGATCTGGTAGGCGCCACGCTGGAAGGTCAGACGCTTGGTGATAGCGACATTACTGTCAGTCTCGAGCATCAGATCGACAGTCAGGGTCTCTTTGTCACCCATGGTGTAGCGGGTGCTGTCAGCGCTGTACTGAGGTTTACCAAGACGGTTCGGTCCGTTCAGACCGGCCAGGCCACTCTGGGCAACAAACATTCTGTTGGCCGTGTTTTCCAGCAGTATGAACGGGGTGGTTTCACCTTTGGTACGGGTGAACTGGGGCAGCTCGGCGCGAACAATATCACCACCAAGAGTATCCACAGTAAGGATCAGTGTGTCGGTGGTAATGGTGATCAGCTGGGCTGAGGGGGTTGGCGCTGTGCCGGCTTGGTTGTTGGTGTCTCCACCGGAGATCGCCGGAACATCGGTTGTCGCCTGAATGCCGGGTGCGTCAGGTGTGCTACCCGTGTGTTGCTGGGCAGTCTGACTTATCGGCTGAGGCTGATTGTAGTCCTGGTTCCATTGCAGCACCATCAGGTATCCGACAACAACCAGACCCGCGATCAAGAGGGTACGTTGCAAATCCATGATTTATTGGCCATCAAAACGGTTGGGGGTGTCCACATCCGCCTGTTTCAAGGCCTGCTCTTGTGGGCTGTCGGGTACAGGATCGTAGCCCCCCGGATGAAAGGGGTGACAGCGCAGCAATCGTAGGCACGTGAAATATCCGCCTTTCAGGAGGCCGTATCTATTTATGGCTTCCATCGCATAGGTGGAGCAGGAGGGATAAAAACGACAGTGGTTTGCCATTAGGGGGCTGATACCGATTTGGTAGCCCCTTATCAGTAACAGAACGATCGACCGGATTGGATTGAACATTGTTCTGTTCCTGTTGTAAGGCAAGACCCCTGTGGATCATTAATCAACAGGGGTTCGTGCTCTATCAGGAGAGTGCGAGCTTGTTGTGGCTTTGTTCGCCACTCCTGAATTTTTCTTTTGAGCGCGCAACCACTGCTTTTCAAGCAGGCTGTGCAGTTGCCTGTTATCGAGTTCGCCCAGGCCTTTTCGGGCCAGCACAACGTAGTCAAGTCCCTTAAGACTGTCCTGACGGTGGCGGAATGTTTCACGAAGTGCCCGCTTAATCCGATTCCTGGATACCGCGGCCTTCACATTCTTTTTGGCTATAACCAAACCGATTCTGGGAATATCCAGCTGGTTTTTTCTAGCCAAAATAAGAATGTTCTGGTCGGAAACTTTGATCTCTGCCTTGTCAAAAACCCGTTTGAACTCTGATGCCTTCAACAGCCTGAGCTCTCGGCTGAATCCGAAGATCATGGTCAGGCCCTGATCCAGAGGATCAGGCTGACAGACGCTTGCGGCCCTTGGAGCGACGACGAGCCAGAACGGCACGGCCATTCTTGGTAGCCATGCGAGCGCGGAAACCGTGAGTACGCTTACGCTTCAGAACGCTAGGTTGAAAAGTTCTTTTCATGATGAATCACTCTTGGGTTGTATATCGAATACGGTTGAGCAGGCTCGCTCGCATAAGATAGAAAAGTAAAATGACGCGCAATTCTAGGGAATAGCTTAAATAGCGTCAATTTAAAAGCGGCATAAGGAATAAGGTATTTATTACTATATCGTATGACTTGGCGTGTGAGGTGCTGTTACCAGACCGGTTTTCAGCCCTCAAAATACCCTTACATAAGATATCCACAGGGGGTAGATAATTTATTTATCCACAGGCCAATATAGCACGGATCGGTGCTGGAAAACCTAATAAATCCCTTATAAATAGCAGGAAATTAGATTCTTCAGGGTGTGGATAACTTTTTGCCGGCGGGATAGAATGAGTCTGTTTATCATGGAAATGCAACCCCTGTTTCCACGATTATAAGTGGCGGCATTTCTCGCACATAACTTTTTTTTCATTCATGACTTTTTTTTTGCTCATGGCTGTTTTTTTGCTCATGGCTGTTTTTTTGCTCATGGCTGT
>CAMRBW010000043.1 GCA_947040555.1 uncultured Oceanospirillales bacterium
AGGCCGCCATTTTACCGATGGCCCGTTCGGTGTCAAGTGATTTGTTTTCGCTAACTTCTTTTTAATCAATCCGTTAGCAATCACTCAATCATGTCGTCCTCGGCGCTTGCCGGTGACAACGAGGCCGAATTATAGAGAGATACGAATAAAGGTCAAGGACTCTTTAATAAGTACTTATACGACAACAAAATACTACCTTAACCTACCGGGAATCACTTTGATAAGAACCACGGCAACGGCTTTTCCAGCCCCATCGCATAACCCATGACTTTCTTTCTTCCATAGGGAAAGTTGCCAGCTAAGCCCAGCCCGATATTACGCACGATCTTCAGCGGCAGATGCTCATTGCTAAAGAGGTGGTAAAAGAGATCCATCACTCTTTGCATCCGGACATTTTCAGGACGACGCTCTTTTTCATATTGCGCCAGCACAGCCAGTGCGCCCGGGTTCTGATCACCCCTATAAGCAGTCACAATAATATCCGAGAGTGCAGACGCATCCTGAAAACCAAGATTAACGCCCTGCCCCGCCAACGGGTTAATCGTGTGTGCTGCGTCGCCGACCAGTGCGATACCCTCCTTTATATAGGAAGAAGCATGACGACGGGTCAGCGGGAAGGAGCTTCGCTCAACCAGGTTCAACATCTCTGGCAGCTCTTCCGGAAAGTGACTGCGCACCTCCATCAGAAACTCTGCACCGGACAGCATCATCAGTGCTTTGATATTTTCAGGATGGTTATACCAAACCAAAGACGCATAATTTCTGCCGTCACAGGCTGGCAGCGGCAGAAGCGCCAGCGGGCCGGTGGGGGTAAAGGCCTGCCAGGTGATATCCAGCGGGCCGGTGGGAATCTCAACTGTCGCAACCAGAGCCTGCTGTTCGTAATCCTCACTGCTCAGACCGATACCACAAAAACGACGCACAAAAGAGTTGGCACCATCAGCACCAATCAATAGCCTTCCGTGTACCACTTGTTTATTGTCGAGAGTAACTACAACACCATTGTCGCTTACGTGTACATCAACAGGCCTGGCTGGCGTTATCATCTCTACAGACGACAGCGTTTTAAGCACTTCGTACAGTCCAAGCTGAGTCACCCGGTTCTCAACAATAAAACCCAGCTCATCAGCACCAACTTCATGACAGTCGAACATGGTCTGGTTAAATCGGGAGGAGAGTTGCCTTTTGGAAAGTGGTTCCTGGAGTTTTTCCCAAACCGCCATTCTGCGGTAAGGGCAAAGACGCATAGCCTCTATATAGGACCACGCGCCCAACTGCTGCAGAAAACTCACCGAAGCCGGACTCAAAGCCGAGACACGAATATCCGGTGCAGAGTCAACAACGAATGGTTCAGGAATGGCCGGGTCGATAAGCGCTACACGCATACCGGCACGACCCAGCGCGCACCCTATGGCTGCTCCAACCATTCCGGCGCCCGCAATGACAACGTCGTATTTCCCAAATTCCACAGTTTACTCCCCAGGTCTGTTCTTGTGCACATTTTGTTATATGCAAGATAGCTTCGGTCTCAATATCAACTCAAGGGCTCTGGATCAATTCCAGCTGAAGGTTGGGGAACAGGTGTTGCAATGCAGCAACATGGCTGGCGTGATGAACGCCGGTGCGCTTCTCCACCAACACCAGACGAGCAAGTTCAACTTTTTTACCGTGACTCAGGAAACGCAACTGGGAAAGCGCTGAGGCCAGCGGTTGCAAGCTCGGATTATAGGCGGCGTTTTCTGCATAACGGCCCGCAACTCTCAGACCATCTGTGGTTTCCAGGGCAACGCCCGCATAACCGCCAGAATAGGGAGCATAACTGGTTTGGGCGGCTGCCACGGCCATAGCAACCAGTTCGTCGTTGGTTTCGATGGCGAGATCAATACCATGGCCAGACAAAATACCGCCATCAACATTCAAATCTGCAGGGCCAAAAGCGTCTGGCAGATAGCTCTGCAGCAGTGCGCTGTGCTTTTTACCAGCAGGAGGCACGACACTCACCAATAGACGGTCAGAGCAGTTCAGTTCATGAAGAAACTGACGACAGTGGCCGCAGGGAGCTGCATTGACTGTCAGAGCCTTGATCCCCCGCTCCCCGTGCAGCCAGGCATTATTGATGGCCGCCTGTTCCCCATGGATGCTCAAACCCAGAAAGCCACCATCAAATTCCATATTGGCACCGAGGTAGCAGTTTCCGGATTCTCCCTCCACTACCACACCCACATAGAAGTTGGAGATCGGTACAACAGCAAAGGCCGCCGCCAAGGGCAGAAGCTGCTCTGGCAAAACGGTTCGATCAACAGCAAGTATTGCAGCCAGTTCATCGGCCTGTTCGGATTTCAGCACACCGCCCTGAACAAATAGCATTATTTCCAGGATATGGTGGGCAGCTGCGGGGAATTTATCCAGCACACTGCGGTCATAAGAAAACTGGTACATATGAAAAAACACTCAGTACGGGTGGGCTGTATAAACAGCCTCACATGAAAAACGGTACTCGAATTCTATCAGGAGATCGGCCTGTTTTTCTTGCCAGAATCCTGCTGGAACGAGAATTACCATCTTGTAGCAAACCATGCAGGGCAGACTGCCGAGTTATTCGGCAATACCATCCAAATTGTTCTACCTTTCCCTTCTTTGCATGGAATCTTATTCGATGCCACTTAGGGATACAAAATGACATCAATTATAAGGTTAATCCTGATCCTGAGCATGTCCGCTTACATATTCAGTCAATCGCTCTGTGCATCTGTAAAAGGTGCAATCATATTAATAATAACATCCACCAAGACGTTTGCTGATTATCCCTTCGACATAGACACACCAGAAATTGGCGAGCATATTAAAAACTATTGTAATCATCTAAGTTCTCCACTGTTCTTTATACCCGATGCTCGTGTCATCGTATTTCCAATAGAAGATCTTCAATCTGCAGATGCAGACCCTATAGAATTTATGAACAAATTCTTCAACGGCAATAAACACAATTGGTCATTTGAAACTGAAGAAGACAAGCCAAAGCCTATTTTGGTTTCAGTAAAAGATTCTTTTGTTTATACAACCTGGCTGCATGCCCCAAAGGATATGAACTTAGATTCTCCACTGCAGATTTCCACATTTGTCTCCCGATTTATTTTCAACATGGTTTTTAATTCCGGCTTAGGACCATCACCTGCGGAGTTTCCCTATTCACTTGACAAACATAAGAATTTCAATATAGCGAACATATACGAAACAGCCAATATTATTAATCACCCTACCGAGAGCAAAAAGTCTTACTTGCTCAAAGGAGACTTTATTAAAAATCATAAGCGCTACAAATTAACACAAGAAGACAAACAATATTTTCTTAGACAGGTAAACGAGGAAGAATTTTCAGCAAACATACTTACACAATTGTCGGATCAATCTTCTATAATGGGGATAACGTCTCCCATAAAAAAAACAAATTTGTCTTTTAGACGCGGTAATTTTCGGCTATTAGGCGGCCAAAAACATAACAAAAGGCACCATGCCTCATCGAAAGAAAACCATCCAACCAAAGCCAACACACCGTCAAATACAACTCAAAACAAAAACTCTCCCTCCCCCCCCCTGATAAAGAGACATAAATCACAGAAGCCTTTAAAACCTATCCAGATTAATCTTGATGGCTCTGAGTCGGATACATCCCAAAACGGCTCGTCACAAACTTCAAAAAAAACTGCACGGAAGCGGTTAAGACCGCAAAATTCAGCCACGCCCCCCCCCAGTCGCCGTAAACTGTGCGCAACTCGACATAATCCAAGCCAAAATGGTCACTGGGCGGGACTTACATCAACCCCAGAGGGATCACCAGTCGACGCACACACGGGATTGACCGAAAAACTGTCTGAACTTTTTTCTCCCATAGATTCTTCTAATGACGCAGATGATTCCACAGCCTCTACGGATTTTGCACCAGTTATATCGAACATACAGAGCAACAGCCGTTCGCCGCACAATGCTTCTGGAGACGAACATAGCTCATACTCTTATGGCCCTGTGAAACACCCCCCCCGCAGGCCACAACTGCGGGACACCCCTAAAATAACCCTACAGAAGCACCACCGACCAATAAGAGGAAAGATATTATTCACGTCGCCTGGCCCTGATCGCAAATAATCAAAGATTTGGATGGGATGCTTTTTTTGGTACTGTACCCTCCGGCAGATCGCCCAATATCAATGAGAAAGGAACCAAACCAGTTTGAAGCCAATTGTGATTCTAGACTCCGGTGCCGGTGGTCTTACGGTCTTTGATGAAATCAGCCGCATGATACCCTGGTTGCCGGTTGTCTACTGTGCCGATAATGCCGGATTCCCCTACGGACCAAAGCCGGAAGCAGAAGTCACCGAAAGAGTCTGTCATCTACTGGATGTTCTCACCCAACATTACAATCCAGTATTAGCTGTTATTGCCTGTAACACTGCCAGTACGGTGGCGCTGTCTGCCTTGAGGGAAAAACTGGACATTCCCATCATTGGTGTTGTTCCAGCCATAAAAACGGCAGCCACTCTCTCCAGAAATCGCTGTATCGGCCTGCTGGCAACACCGGGAACGGCCAACCGCGCCTACACAGATAACCTGATTCAAGAGTTTGCCAATGACTGTCAGGTCATTCGGGTTGGCTCAACAGAACTTGTCCATCTGGCTGAGCGGGTATTTCGAGGGGAACAGGTCGATCACCAGAACTTTCATGACATTCTGGCTCCCTTCAAAAAGGCGGATGTTGCTCCAGACCATATCGTACTGGGTTGTACTCATTTTCCACTGGTAAGACGTGAACTCTCTGACTGTATGCCAGGAGTGACCTGGGTCGATTCAGGAGAGGCTATTGCCCGACGAGTGCACTCTCTGCTTCCTGATATTTCAGAGACTCATGGCAGTGCACTCCGTACAGTGGTATTCACTGGTCAAACGGACTCCCTGAACCTGTTTCGGACCGCATTTTCTGGTTACAGTTTCCACACTCAGGTTATTCTTTCCTGCCCCCTCCGTCAGTGAACCTGACAAAATATCCCTTTTGAGGAACTTTTCTGTTGCGGAACAAGCCTAACGTAGTCGAACCATAGTACTTGCGCAGCGTCAGGATATTTCAAACAATGAATGAGAACGACAAAACCAGCAGCTCTCAGAGACTGCTCAGATCAACTCCAACGTCAGGCCCCGCAACACCCTGTCGATCTGGCAATACTTGGCAGCACCCTTTACGCAGCACCTCTTCACCACCTCCTTTTGTAGAGAAATGTTCCAACTCTCCATCTATCACTGACAGAAAATGCAGCCCTGTGCGAGTCGTTTCAAATATTGTGATAGATGCTGAGAAGAGTCTGCTTGAATACACAAAACAACTGGAAACCACCCTTGATGAACTACTTGATGAACTAACTAATCCGACCCCCCTTCCACCCTCACCCAAAAAACAACAAAGAGACAACCAGGATCTTCTATCCAGCATAGATGTCACCAAATTACACAATTTACACAATTTATCTACAAAGATGATGCTCTGTCAGAAGTTTTTTGAAACGAAAGAAGCCTCCCAGTCCGAGTCCGAGTCCGAGTCCGAGTCCGAGTCCGATACTCCTTCTTCTTCTGATACATCAGCTGATCCAGAAATCGTTTCAACTAAAATTAAATATTTAAAGGAACTGTCTAACACTCAGCGCACAAAACTCAAAGAACTATGCCTTCTCATTTTCTCCAACAAGGAGGGGCATGTACCAAAAGGCATTCAGGGACGGTTAATGTCCTTATCACTCTGGAAGGAAATATGTAAGTCCAACATCGCTATCAAAAACCTTGTAGCACAGCTACATCAATGTATTCTGGGACAAGCTCCCCCTCCGCTCCCTGCCAGCGAATCGCTTTTACGTCTGGAAGATATAACCAATTTTTCACCCATGAAAGAGGAGGATTCCACCCCAAGCCCACATCCTCGTCGTTCTCCCCGCAAAAAACAGCCGTGGCAATCCATCTCCATTTCCCCAAAGGACAAACTCGAGATTTTGGACAAAACACGTACCCTGCTGAAAGAAGCTTTTCCACCGCGGGATAGACCCTATTCAACCCGCCAGGTTCAAGGACGCATGTATGAGCTTGTTGTGCAACTTGCTCTGCAAAAGACCTATGGGGAAGCATCTGTTTGTGATACCAACACAGTGAAAAAGAACTTCCCTGTATTCGATCTTATTTGGAAAGAGGGCAGCTCAAAGAGGTTTGTATCATTAAAATGCCATCTCTCTGACAGCGCGACAACAAGGGGGGCACAAATAAACAGGGATAAATCCCTCAGCGATGAAAAACTTGAGAACTGTCCTGAGCTACTCGCCAAGGCCATTCGTCAAAATCACCAATGTCTGCAAAACTATTTAACTTCCCCAATAAACAAAAAGGTGGAACAAATAAACGAACTGTTTGAGCTGGATTTTATAGACTCCCCTGACTGCTGCGATCAGATCACATCCCGCTATGAAGATATCAGCTACGAAGCCCAGAAAAACCAACTGTTTGTTGTTACACGCAGCACCAAAAAAGAGTCTCAAAAGAAAGATCGTTCCATTGCCCAAAGTCTTGCAACTATTAATTTTTCCACTCAGGAGCTCAAAGAATTTCTGCAATCTCTGTCTAAGGACATTACCATGACGATGGACACCGGCAACGCTAGAGAGACCGACCCACCTTACGAACCGGGCAACACCCGGAAGGTGAGCGTAAAAAGAAAGCTTGCATTCTAAAACATCTTTTTACACAGAGGCTTTTACAACCCCATCCCAAACCTCAGGATGCTCACCTGAAGGGGAGTTAACCGGCCTGCGCTACAGACCGGTCAAACCAGAGAGGCTTAGGAGCAGGGCGTCAGCTTTGCATAGCTGACCATCAGCCACTTGCTGCCTTCTTTGTCGAAGTTTACCTGCACCCGTGCCTGGGCACCCTGACCCTCAGAGTTCAATACCACGCCTTCGCCAAACAGCTCATGGTGAACACGCTGACCAAGACGTAGCTCTGTTCCCGGCACCTCGACACTGGCAATGGCACGACGGGCTGCCGTGACCGGACGGCTGATGCTGGCATTCAGACGAACCTCATCCAGAAACTCTTGAGGAATCTCCTTCAGGAAACGTGAAGGCCGGTTTCTGGTGTCTTGTCCGTGGAGGCGACGATTCTCGGCATAGGTCATGTAGAGCTGTGTCATCGCCCGGGTAATACCCACGTAACAAAGACGACGTTCCTCTTCTAATCCATTCGGGTCATCCATGGACATTTTGTGGGGGAACAAGCCCTCCTCTACCCCGGCCATAAATACTACAGGGAACTCCAGACCTTTCGCTGAGTGCAGGGTCATCATCTGAACACTGTCGGTAAACTGATCGGCCTGGGCATCACCGGCTTCCAGCGCGGCATGGGCGAGGAAGGCATCCAGAGGCAACATCGCTTCCTGCTCATCATCATCGAGGCTCTGTTCCGGATCAAACTCCCGACAGGCAGAGACCAACTCCTCAAGGTTCTCGATACGCGCTCTGCCCTTCTCGCCTTTTTCCTTCTGATACATCTCGATCAGACCGCTCATCTGGATGGCGTGATCAGCAAACTCGTGCAGAGGGAGGTCTTTGGCAGAGGCGGTCAAACCTTCGACCATCTCAACAAAGCTGGCAATCGCATTAGTAGCACGGGCCGGCAGAAGTTTCTGGCTGATAACCTGCCGGGCTGCACGCCACATGGAGACATTGCCTTCACGCGCCGCATTCCGAATGATCTGCACAGTCTTGTCACCAATACCCCGCGGCGGCACATTGATCATCCGCTCAAGAGAGGTATCGTCATTCTGATTGCCGGCCAGACGCAGGTAAGCCATGGCGTTCTTGATTTCCGCACGCTCAAAGAAGCGCTGACCACCATAGATACGATAGGGAACACCGGAGCGCAGCATCGCCTCTTCCAACACCCTGGACTGGGCATTGGAACGGTAGAGGACGGCAATCTTGCTGTGGGCCATGCCACCGGCAACCGCATCGCGGATACGATCACAGATAAAGCGCGCTTCATCCACTTCGTTATAGCCGGAATAGACTTTGATCAGCTCGCCATCAGCGCCGTCAGTCCACAGCTCTTTGCCAAGACGACTGGGATTGTTGGCGATCAGAACGTTAGCGGCTTTCAAAATCGTACCGGTGGAACGGTAGTTTTGCTCCAGCTTGATGGTTTTAGCGTGCTTGAAATCATCGGTGAAGCGCTGGATATTTTCGATACGAGCGCCACGCCAGCCGTAGATGGACTGGTCATCATCACCCACCACCATCATGTTGTCCCGGTCTCCAACCAGATTACGCAGCCAGGCATATTGTACGGCGTTGGTATCCTGAAACTCGTCTACAAGCACGTAGCGGAAGCGCTCACGATAATGATTTCGCAGGGCTTCGTTATTGAGCCAGAGTTCATTGGAGCGCATCAGCAGTTCGGCAAAATCGACCACCCCCAGCTTTTGGCACTCCTGCTCATAGGCGGTGTAGACCCCATGCATAGTCTTCTCAAACAGATCGTGGCCGGGGTCAATATGCTGGGGCCGCAAGCCTTCATCTTTTTGGCCGTTGATATACCACTGGGCCTGACGGGGTGGCCACTTGGTATCATCCAGATTCATCGCTTTCATCAGACGCTTGATAATGCGCAGCTGATCATCACTATCGAGAATCTGGAAATTTTCCGGTAAACCGGCCTCTTTCCAATGCGCCCGCAGCAGGCGGTGAGCAAGACCATGAAAAGTCCCAACCCACATACCCCGCACCGGCATATCGAGCATCTGTTCAATCCGGCCACGCATCTCGGCAGCCGCCTTATTGGTAAAGGTCACCGCCATGATCGACCAGGGCGATAGCCCCTCAGTCTGCACCAACCAGGCGATGCGGTGAACCAGCACCCGGGTTTTACCACTGCCGGCTCCAGCCAAGACCAGACCGGAGCTGAGCGGCAAAGTAACCGCTTCACGCTGGGCATCATTCAATGAATCGAGAATATCAGTGACGTCCATAACTTTGGCCAGTAACTCCGGTAAGGCAAATAGTCGCTTAAGTGTATCGAAAACCTGTAGCTGTGTTTATCCAGAGATGAATTCCTGTGCGATTGCACCACACAACAAAACAACAACGGCTGTTATCACGCAGAGACTTACCCTTGTCAACTATCTGCATCTTTGCCCTTGGGCTCTGTGAAGTTGATACAATAGGCCTCACTACCAGCAGAAAAGCTTTAACTGGCCCAAAATACCCTTCAGGCGCCAAAGGGACTCCGTTCCATCCATTATGAACCAGGCAGTCAACACCCTTTCAACGATAGAGTCCACAACCGATTCCATAGATAGCAACTCGCTGAATGCGCAAATCCGTGCGGGACAGCTTCGGTTGGTACGTAAAGGATTTCTGCGCTTTCAGGCGCACATTGACTACCTGAAATAGTACGGCTGTGATTGTGATGTGGTGCAGGGTTATTTCATCAGCAAACCTCTGCCGGTTAGGGAATTTAACCACTCTCTCTTATTCAACAATTTGCTTGACGAAAAAGTCCCCAGAAGATTTTTTGTAGCTACGCTGTGCCAGTCAGCTACCTTAAATAAAAAAATCTTCTGAGGGTAACATGAACAAAGTAGGGATTATTTGGTTCTGCGTCGGGCTCCTTGCCCAGATCAGTTTTGCCTGTGCCACTCCTCCCGGAGCTGACAACAAACCACTCCACCAGTACATAGAACCTACACTCGGCACCAAGTGCCCCTATATACCACCCGAACAACCTGAACCTCCTCCTGATAACTGCACGCTTGTGCATATCAACCATCTTGGCAGGCATGGCTCCCGACACCCTGGAGACGGTAATGTCTGGCTCAAGGATTTCCTGAAACCTGCGGAAGCTTTGGGGTTCCGGAACAGCACCGGCAACACCCTAACCCCAAAAGGTCAGCAGCTCACTGCAACATTTAACCGGCTCAATGCGCTCTATAGCTCCCCTAAAAGCCCGGCAGGCAGCATCACCCTGCAGGGAGAGCAGGAGCTTGCCGGTATTGCTCAGCGCATGATTACCAGCAGCGGTCTGGAATCGAAAGAGTTTCTGAAGCAATTGCAACAACACTCAAGCACCGCCAAGAGCACCTTTGTTCACCGCACCCAGACCAGCCGAGCCGCCTTTCTCAATAGCTGGAAAGATACCTTCAACAGCCAAACCCCCTTGAATATCACCCTCAAGACGCCACAAAAAGGCGATATCGACACCGAGTTGGTGTTTTATTACTACTGCAAAGAGACCATAGAGATCTGGGAGCGGCTAACCACTGCCTATAAAGGCCAAACCAATGCCATACTCAACGCCCCCGGTGTAAGGGAGAAGATCCTCCGTTTCGCCCACTTTTTTATGGCAGACCCGGACAATAAACAATCGGAAACGCTCAGTGAGCTGGCTTACCGGTTATGCGCCCTGGATTCCAACCAGAACTACTCTCTCGGTATCTGTCAGCTGCTTATGGAGGCACCGGAATACCAAACCATCTTTCAGGTATTTGGAAGAATCACCAGCATCAAACAGTTTTATAGTCGGGGGCCTGCGAAAGAATATGAAGGACGCAACGGTGTCTGCTCCATTGATCTGCTCAACAATTTTCTGACCACTACGGCCAGCGCAATCAGAGCAAATGCAGAAAACAGGAAGAATACCCCTTTTGCTGAACTGCGTTTTGGTCATGAATCCGCCATCCTGCGTTTCTCCCAGATTCTGGATCTCATCACCTATGAAAATTCAACGGATAAGTCCGGCAATATTATCTGGAATACCTGCACCCTTTGCCCAATGGCGGCCAACACTATTTGGCAAACATTCCGTTGTGATGAGCCCGACAAGAAAGAGACGCCATCCTACAAGATCCGCATGCTGGTCAACGAGAGAGTCACCCATTTCCCAATACCGGGGTGCCAGAGTGACGATGGGCTGTGCGACTGGAGTACGGTAGAAGCGCATTACCGAAATGAGTACCGCGGCATCACTTTGGAGGGGGTGTGTGGTGAAATAGGGCCTCAGTACAACTATCAAACATGGGATAACAATTAGACAAAAAAGAGGGAGACCGATGGTCTTCCCCCTTACTTTCGTTTTTTTACCCTATCAGACCAAAGCGGCAACAGGCTCGCCGGTAAAACCACCGTCATGCAACAGCCTCACCCAGGCCGGAAGCGAGGGCCAGCCCGATAGCCTCAAGTGCCGCTTCGGCATCCGAGCCCTCAGCCACCACCGCAATTTGCTGATCTTTGCTCAGACCAAGCCCCATCAGCTGCCGTGGCACTTTGAATTTGCTCTTCCAGATCGGCAACAGAGAACACTCGGGGCAAGGTCTTGAGAGTGCCAGGGTGTTCACCAGAACCGGGGCAGCAATACCAATAGCCAGATAAGCCATCTGACCCTCATTTCCCCACGCACACCTTCCGGAAACTGGACAATCTAAACACCAGTTTTCAGCACATAATCACGAGCATCAATGGTGCCATGAGGAATCGCAACGCCATTACCGAGAAAGGTCGCAGCTTGTTGCTCCCTGTTCTGCATACCGGCACCATACCCGGCCGCAACCAGTCCACGCACGCTGCACCATCAGCGCGGCCACTTGTGCAATAGCTTCCTGTTTGCCTGGAGCAACCTGTCCCAGAACAATGTCAGACTCTGTGATTGTTAACATCTCTATACCTGTCAAATTGGGACAATCAAAAACGCCATAGCATTCTGTTTCAAATCACTATGGCGCTCGATTCTTATCTGTCAGGCAACTTTTTTCTGATCACATCCCTATTCGGGAGAAGAGACCAGATTACGCAGCCAGCGTCTGGAGCGTATACGCCAGACGACCATTACCATCTTCACAATCTCCTCACTCACACTGCAGAGAAACACCAGATAGAGCGGAAGATTCCATACGACAGCGCCAAGCCAGGTCAAAGGAAGACCAACACACCACGCGGCAACAACATTCAAAACTGCGGTGAAACGAACATCACCACCACTACGCAACAGGCCGATGATACCGGTGAAATTGATGACCCGAATCATGAGAACCATACCTGACACCAACATAACCTGTTCTGCCAGCGTGAGTGTCCCACTATCAAACCGTCCAAACAGGGTGACAATATCAGCCCGGAACAGCACCAGCATCAAGCCAACCAGCAGCGCAACCAACGGCGCAATCCCCATAACGGTAAAGCCCTGCTTCCAGGCTTGATCGAAACGTTTTGCACCTAATTCCTGCCCCAGAATAATGGAGCAACCAACACCAAAACCAATAAACAACGACATGAGTATGGACTCAATAGCCGACACGGCACTCATGATCGCCAGTTCATTCACCCCCATTCGGGCATAAATCAGGTTGTAGAAAATGACACCAAAGGCCCATGAACCATCTTGTAGAATCATCGGCCAGGAGACATGGAAAAAGCGCAGCAGATCTTCTTTTTTGAACGCTTTACGAGCATCGTCTTTCGTGGGAATCAAGAACTGTCGGTTCTTTCGCATATAGAGAATTAGTGCAATTGTATGAAACAGTCGAGACAGCGCCGTTCCCCATGCAGAACCTGCCACACCCATTTCAGGAAAACCAAAGGCACCAAAAATCAACAGATAGTTCAGTACAATATTGACCAAAATAGCGTAGAAGCCAATCCATGTTGGGGTTTTGGTATCACCCGATGCACGCAAGGCCGCCTCGATAGGAACGACGACGGCTGTACAAAAAATAGACGGCGCCGTTATCAGTATATAAATAACTGCGAACTCCAGCAGACCAGCATCACTACTGGCCATTGCAGCGATCTGTTCCGGTACCAGCATATAAGCGGCAATAAAAGGTATATTAACCAGTACCGCCGTCAGCAGCGCCTGACACAGGGTTCGTCGTAGTCCACCGTTATCTCCAGCACCAATAAACTGGGATGCCAGCACACTCATGCCACTACCCAGCGCCGAAGTGAGAATCAGGTTAAAGAAAAAGATGCGGTTTCCGAGACCAACCGCTGCCACAGCGGTTTCTCCAAGGTGGCCGACCATGACAATATCTATCAAACCAAGAACAGAAAACATCATCGCCTGAATAGAAACCGGCACAGCCAAGCGACAGAGTTTTTGCAGAAAGGCTCTATTCTCTGCACTAAATAAAGAGGTGAGAAGGGTCATTAATATCCACAAATATGTCTGTATTTTTAGTACTTATCACGTTACAACGACAACCTATCTGACGATAGATGCACGAATACTTAATACGACCAGGTGTAGTGGTTTTCCGAAATTTATTGTATAACATGAACTCACTGCCATAGCGGCACACCAAGCTCGACAAAATAATAAAATTAACGAATAAAAAGAAAGGAAATAACAATGGCTGCCAGGGATATTGACGACGACAACTCTGATCTCTATGACCTGACACCAGGCGTGGAAACAATGGAGATGCCAGAGAAAACCTCCCAGCGACAGCTATTTATACGACGGTCGATTGAAGACCGGGTAGAACAGAAGCGTCTGGAAGAGATGTCTGAAGAGAAGTATTGGGACAGTTTGTGACAAGTATTTCCGAAAATATCAGGAAGGTAGCGAACTCGAAAAACGATAGACGTAAATCCGGCTGCGCCAGAGATCGGTTGCCCGTATAACCTGCTCCGGCTCCACCTCTGGCAAAGCAAAAGTATGGCTGATTAACAGCAGTCTGCCATGCGATGCCTTTAGCTGTTCAGCCAACTTCCCCATAGCTTCAGGAAAAAGGTAACTATAAGCAAGACCGGCCTCCTCAAGAGGTGCATCATCAATACTCTTCAATCGAACCACAACATTCCCCAAACCGGCCAGCTTTACCCGCAGCCAACACACCATCCAGACCGGCAGATTATTCTCCAGAGCGATAATTTGATTATTCGGATAGCGCTTTGCCAGCATTAGTGTCATTCCGCCCCAGCCAGCACCTAACTCCACAATAGAACCATTGATCTGCTCAGGCAGCACAGTCACAACACAGCGCCGGACCGCAGCCGCTGTGGCGACCGGACCTATCCCGTTTACCAAACTCATACCAACCAACCACAAAGTGATAAAAGTCATCGTTACGATTATAAAAAAAGCAAAAAAATCAGAGAGTTCCATGCTCAAACTATCGGCGGGGGCGGTGCCGGACTGTAATCCGGAGGCAGAGGAGACTTGTCACAACCGGAAAATATTATAATATAACATTTCAATTTAGAGGCAGAAATACGCTTATGATCATTTCTATCCTGCAGAATTTGACAGGATTTTCCGCCAGATGGGTGCTTTCCACCGTGACGCCGATCGCCCTGCTGGCACTAATGGCGGCTTCAACCGGGCACGCAACCTCCCCAAATTCTCCAAAAAGCGTTCCCGCACAGGCCGACCCACTTAAAATCGTCGTCAGCATCAAACCTCTGGCCTTGATTGCTGCCGCGATTACCGATGGCATCTCCGAACCGGAACTTCTGCTGCCTCCCGGTACATCGCCGCATAACTACAGCTTGCGCCCATCTGATATACGTAAACTGACTTCTGCGAATCTGGTGTTCTGGATAGGCGGAGATATGGAGAGCTTTCTTGTCAAAGTGCTCAACCGTCATGTAGAAAAGAGCCATTCTATTCCGTTGATGGAAGCACCGGATATACGGGTGGAGGGTTCTCAGTACACCGGCGACCATGACCACTCATCCGATCATAATCACGGTAGCCATGATCCGCATATCTGGCTCAATCCGGAAAATGCCATCACCATAGCGCGCACGATGACACAAGCCATTACCCAGCGCGATAAAACCAATACCGATAAGTATCAAAAGAACCTCAATAAGTTTATTGATCAGGTACGAGCCACAGATCAGGCCAACAAAAGTATTCTGCAGGACTATCAGCAACGGGGCTTCTTTGTATTCCATGATGCCTGGGGGTATTTTGCCAATTACTATGGTCTAAACATTATCAATAACTTTACTGTTAATCCGGAACAGGCTCCGGGAGCCCGGCATATGGTAGAGCTGCGTAATGAGCTGGCCAATGCAGGAAAGACCTGCCTATTCCGGGAGCCTCAATTTCAACCTGCCTATTTAAAAACCATGATCAATAACCTGGACGTCAGGGTTGATATACTCGATCCACTGGCCTCGAATATAAAAACATCCCCAGACGCCTATCCTCGCTTTCTTGGCAAACTGGCTACGACGATCAGAAACTGCCTGAGCGCCTCATCCGACAAACCGGGCAACAAAACACTGGTCAGACAGTAATATCCTGCCACTCAAGCCTATATCTACACCCCTGCAACGGAAACGGTTGCAGGGTAATGCTGGATTCAAGCAATAAGAGCTATCGATCAGGGAGCCTCGCTCCCGATCATGGATATACCAAGAAAAACTCCCAGAAAGAACATCAGCAACATCATGGTTGGCAGCAATACACCCAGCAAAGTAACCAATGATCGAAACCGTTCCTCTCTGTCCCGACGATTCCACTGCTGGACAGATATAAAACGATCGTCGTTTAACTCTGTACCCATACCACACTGGCAGCAGTTGACCTGCCAAAGTTGATCACTCAATACAGGAAACTGAATCAGCTCAGCTTCTCCACGGCAGGAAGGGCAACGTTTCAGGCTTTCCATAGCAACTCACTCTCCGTACTTTCCGTTATTTCAGCATAGCGCTCCTCGAACAACTAAGCTGTCTTCGGCGTAACGTTTTGATGGAGTCTATGACAGATGCTCAAAACTCACCTTTGTTTAACCGCTACCCCCTGTTTTCTAATGGAAAGTGTGAACCTTGTCGGCAGTCACTCTGCCTGGGCCGCCCCGATACCGATCCGCCATATTGTTGTTTTTGGTAATGCATTCAGTGATAACGGCAACACCAGCGCCTTATTTGATGAACTCGCCGGTCGCAAATATCCCACCCGCCTGAGAGAAGATATTCGCTTCCATGATCCGGATATTGTCGATGCAGCATCATCCACGCTGATATCAGCTGCACCCCTGACTGGTGTTCGCTATCTGCAATGGCACGCTCATCTCGACAAGATTCCTTATATAAAAGATCACGCTATTCTATCTCAGGCGGCGTGTGTCTCTCTTCTGGCGACACTTCTCTACCGAACAGGTCTGGCTCACTGGCTGGCAAAACCGGTGGATCTGATCATTGATCGCCGTGAGATGCTACTGAAAGCGATGCTTTGGCTTTACCCGAGCATCGGCATGCCAGTCCTTCCCCCAGGGCAGCTTTACGACAAAGGCGGGCGCTTCACCAACGGAGACAGGGTGTGGGTTGAATTACTGGCCGAACGGATGGGCTTGAATCCTGACAACCGTACCGACTTTCTCAGCCTTACTTATGCCGGCAGCCATGTCGGGGAGGGGTTGTCTGGACAAGACATCCTCTCCTTCAATATCTGGCTGGATTACATCTCCCTCGGTATGAACTTTATAGATACCCTGATACACAAAAAACCTTCGTCTAACGAATCGTTCTGGGATCTTGCAGCTCACAATATGACTAAAGAGAGGTTGGAGCGTTTTGAAAATTTTTTGAAAAACGATATCCCACCGAGCCTTAAGTACACCACCGAAAGCTACAATGATAAGAATCATTACAATGAAAAAAGAGACCCTGAAGCCACGCTCTATATCATTGTTTATGGTGCCGACGATTACATTGTTGACGATGCCAAACCTGCCGATGTGATAGAGGCGCTTCGAGATGGCATGGAAAAATTAATTATTCGGGATCACGCTCGTCACTTTGTTATCAGTCACCTGTCTTATCTAGACCAACTGCCAGCCATGAAAAGGCTGGGGATCGAGCGCGCTGGAAAAATACAAGACAAAACCTGCGAACATAATATGAAACTTGATCAGATGATGGCAGAGTTAAATCAAAAATACCCCGAGGTCATCCTGACACCTATCTCCGGCGGATCAAAACTGCTGGAGCGCGCAAAACAAGAGAATCTCTCATTGGGGCCCTGTCTGACCATCGCAAATCGCAACAGCAGTGACGAAAACAGCTCCACTCTCCACGTACCAGGCATGGACAAACATACCATTTTTACCGATGACATTATTAAAAGTGGTTCGTCACTACAGGCCGCTTACCGCTTTCTGGGGCGCACGATTCAAAAATGCAATCAACCTGATAATTACCTGTTCTACGACGACTTCAACCTGACCAGCCGCGGACACCAACTTGCCTCAGAGCTTATGTGTAAACATTTGGCAGAAAACGGATACCTTTGCAAGTAGTTGAATTCTGTGGAGCCACGCCTTTGTTTCAAGTCAAAATGCTCTGGCAGAAAGTTGCTATATTACCTGTAAAAATAGCTACTCACCGCCGCAGCTCTTCTCGTTTCACACAACACATTAAATGACTACAAAGGATAAACATGTTCAGTTTTCTCGCCGCTCTGGCATTTTTGATAATAGGCTATCTGGTCTATGGGAAATGGGTGGATCGCCATTTTGGAGCGGACCCGGATCGGAAGACACCCGCCTACACAATGCAGGATGGCGTTGATTTTGTGCCTCTGCCCTGGCACAAAATTTTTCTTATCCAGTTTTTGAATATCGCCGGATTAGGCCCGATTTTCGGTGCTATCATGGGTGCACTCTATGGACCAGTAGCCTTCCTGTGGATCGCCTTTGGTTGCATTCTGGGTGGTGCAGTACACGACTACTTCTCTGGCATGCTTTCCGTTCGTCACCAAGGGCAATCCATCCCTGAAATCGTCGGCAACTATCTCGGTGAAGGCTCCCGCAAAATCATGCGTATCTTTTCCGTAATTCTGCTGGTGTTGGTCGGCGTCGTCTTTATGATGGGCCCCGCCGGATTGCTGGCGAATCTGGGCATGAAAGGCATTTTTGCTGAAACCAATTTCTGGCTGGCCATTATTCTGGCCTACTACTTTATCGCTACAGTGCTTCCGATTGACAAAGTTATCTCTAAAATTTACCCGGTATTCGGCCTGACGCTACTGATTATGGCGGTAGGCGTAGGTGGCATGATGCTGGTCAATGGTCTGCCAATTCCTGAAATCACGGACCCCCTCTCTCACCCTCAAGATCTACCAGCCTGGCCAATGCTGTTTGTCACCATCGCCTGTGGTGCTATCAGTGGCTTCCACGCAACCCAATCTCCAATGATGTCCCGCTGTCTGCCAACTGAAGCTTACGGACGTCGTGTATTCTTTGGTGCGATGGTTGCTGAAGGTATTGTTGCGCTGATCTGGGCTGCTGCCGCAATGTCGTTCTTTCCCAACGGGCTGGAAGGATTGAACGAAGTGCTTGCCAAGGGTGGTGCGGGTCTGGTGGTTAACGAGGTCTCCATCGGTTTGATGGGAACTATGGGTGGTATGCTGGCTATTCTTGGTGTTATCGCCTGTCCGATCACTTCCGGCGATACTGCCTTCCGCAGTGTGCGATTGATCTTTGCTGATGCGATGAACATCAATCAAACCAGTATCAAAAATCGACTGGTGCTGGCGCTGCCAGTTTTTGCTGTTAGTTTCGCTCTGACGTTTATCGACTTCAACATCATTTGGCGTTATTTCGCCTTCTCTAATCAAGCTATGGCGACCATCGTACTTTGGGCTTCCGCTATGTACATGGTGCATGAGGATAAAAGTCACTGGCTGGCTTCCCTGCCGGCAACCTTTATGACTGCCGTTTGTACAACCTACATTCTGATGGCGCCTGAAGGTTTGAGTCTGTTGCCCAACATCTCCTACCCAGCGGGTATTGTGGCCGCAATTGCATCACTGGTCTGGTTTATGACGGTTGCCAGTAAGCGTAAGTTGGCTATAACTACTTCTGTTTAAGTTTATTCCATTAACAACCCGATCAGAGAGTCAGGTTTCCTGACTCTTTGTTGGTGTTGTTCCATGCCTTTATAAAGCTCTTCGTAATACAGATGAAAACACGGTAAAAATATGGTTCATGACATTACGCCGAATGCACAAGAGTATTATTTTTCATCAGAAAAATGTTTTATTACGGAGTTGTCCAACTCAGAAGACGACAAGGAGATGTCTATCGCCAAAGCAAGGGTAAGACCGGGTATTACTACCTGCTGGCACAGGTTAAGGGGCACAACGGAAAGATACCTGATCTTGTCAGGCTGTGGTTTTGTCGAGGTGGGAGAATCATACTCTAGAAATGTGACAGAAGGAGGTGTCGTCGTAATCCCGCCAATGACCAGACAACGGATTACGAATACCGGGGAAGAAGATCTGATTTTTCTTGTTATTTGCAGCCCACGCTTCTTGCCGGAGGTCTATGAGTCCCTTGAGCAAGATTAAGAACTACCCCGCATCAAGCTGCGAGGTATTCTGATTTAACGCCATTTAAATTCACTTGTTGAGGTGCACATCACTCAACAGTCACACTCTTGGCCAGGTTGCGTGGCTGATCCACATCTGTCCCTTTAATCAGAGCCACATCGTACGACAGAAGCTGCAGAGGCACGGTATAGACGATAGGGGCCAGAAGATCACTCACCTCAGTCAGAGTGATAACCTTGATGCCTTCACCAGCAACCAGCATGGCGCGCGGATCCGAAAAAACGTAGAGCTGACCGCCGCGAGCACGCACTTCTTCCATATTGGATTTCAGCTTTTCCAGCAGCTCATTGTTGGGCGCAACCACAACCACCGGCATATCGCTGTCGATCAACGCCAGCGGACCATGCTTAAGCTCACCGGCGGCATAGGCTTCCGCATGAATGTAGGAAATTTCCTTGAGCTTCAAAGCACCTTCCATAGCAATGGGGTACATGGTGCCGCGACCAAGGAACAGGCTGTGATGCTTGTCAGCGAAGTCTTCGGAGAGCTCCGTGATCGCCTCTTTCTGTTGCAGAACATCCCTGATAACACCCGGCAACTCGCGCAACTCGGCAACAATGGTCGCTTCGTCCGACTCACTCAATCGATTCTTGCAGCGACCAATCGCAACAACCAGCATTAACAAAGACACCAGCTGAGTGGTAAACGCCTTGGTAGATGCCACGCCAATTTCGGCACCGGCACGGGTCATAAACGCCATATCCGACTCACGCACCATAGAGGAGCCAGGCACGTTACAGATCGACAGGGTATGTATAAAACCTTGCTCGTCTTTGGCAAGACGCAGGGATGCCAGAGTATCTGCTGTTTCACCAGACTGGGAGATGGTCACGAACAGACTATTTTCCGCCACAAAAGCTTTGCGATAACGGAACTCAGATGCGATCTCTACACGACACGGGATACCCATATCCTCGAACCAGTTACGGGCAACCATACCGGCGTTGTAACTGGTACCACAGGCAATCAGCTGAATCGCTTCCACCTTGCTGAAAATTTCGCGGGCGTTGTGACCAAACGACTCTACCGCGACATGGGCCTCGGTCAGACGTCCTTCCAGAGTATTGGCAATAGCTTCAGGCTGTTCGAATATCTCCTTCAGCATATAGTGGCGATAAGACCCTTTATCACCAGCCTCATGATCCAGATCACTGTCGATAATTTCATGCTGAACCAGGGCACCGTTTCGATCATAAACCTCCACCTTGCCGCAGGTAATTTCGGCAACATCACCCTCTTCCAGATACTGGAACCTGCGGGTTACAGGCAGCAGAGCCAGCTGATCCGAAGCAACATAGTGTTCACCGATACCATAACCGATCACCAGCGGGCTGCCGGAACGGGCAACAACCATATGGTCCGGTTCACGACGATCGATGACTACAGTGCCATAGGCGCCGGTTAACTGAACCACTGTCTTTTGAAGTGCCTCCAGCAGGGTTGTGCTGGTTTTACGCTCATGGTGAACCAGGTGAGCGATCACCTCGGTATCGGTATCAGAGGCGAAGATATAACCCAAATCCTGCAACTGTTCACGCAGCTCTTCGTGGTTCTCGATAATGCCGTTGTGAACAACGCTAATATCGTCAGACGTGTGTGGATGGGCATTACGCTCAGAAGGTTCACCGTGTGTCGCCCATCGTGTGTGGGCAATACCCGTTCCACCCTGCACAGGTTTTTCACCCAGAGCATCTTCCAGCTCCCGGACCTTCCCTATGCGCCGCAAACAACCCATAACCCCTTGTCTATCAATCACCGCCAGACCCGCAGAATCGTAACCGCGATACTCCAGACGCTTAAGACCTTCAACAAGAATGGGAGCCACATCCCTTTGCGCAACCGCACCAACAATTCCACACATCGTCTATTCACTCCAAACCATTGCTATCGATTAACTATCGCTGTCAATATTGCTATCAAAAATGTGTAAAAGTATCTGGAACTCAGGACTGCTTAACCGGCTTCTTCCAGCCTGAAATATTGCGTTGACGACCACGGGCAACACCAAGATGTTCATCAGGAACATCACTCGTTACCGTTGAGCCTGCACCAACCAATGCATCCTTGCCAATGCTAACCGGCGCAACCAATGCCGTGTTGGAACCGATAAAGGCACCATCGGCAATCGTAGTTTTAAATTTATTGGCACCATCATAGTTACAGGTGATCGTTCCTGCCCCGATATTCACACCACTGCCAACTTCCGCATCACCTATGTAGCTCAGGTGGTTAACCTTGCTACCAGCACCAATAACTACTTTTTTGGTTTCCACGAAATTACCGACCTTGGCCTTCTGTTCAAGCTTGGTACCAGGTCGGAGTCGTGCAAATGGGCCGACATCACACAACTCGCCAACCACAGCATCTTCGATAACGGAATTGGCTTTGATCACAGTGCCGCTGTGGATAAGTGCATCTTTAATATGGCAGTTTGGGCCGATCTCGATACCATCCCCAAGAACAACTTTACCCTCAAACACACAGTTAATATCGATAACAACATCACTGCCGCAGGTCAGTGTGCCACGCACATCCAGACGAGCCGGATCCATTAAGGTTACACCATCGTTCATCAACTGTTCGGCATTGCGCAACTGCAGCAGACGCTCAAGTTGAGCCTGTTGAGCACGGTTATTAACACCCTGCACCTCCATCTCACTGCCGGGGCGAGCGTTGACCACAGAAGTACCTTCCGCTACCGCCATGGCAACGATATCGGTCAGATAATATTCACCCTGAGCATTGTCGTTAGTCAGGCTGTTCAGCCACGGATGGAGACGGGTACCAGGAATCGCCATGATGCCGGTATTGGTCTCGGTGATCGCTTTCTGCTCGTGGGTGGCATCTTTATCTTCCACGATGGCCAGAATGGCACCCAGTTCATCACGAACAATACGACCATAGCCGCTGGGATTGGCAAGATCGACCGTCAGCAGCGCAAGATTTTCACCTCCACAGGCAGAGACCAGAGCGTTGAGCGTATTGGGACGAATCATTGGTACATCGCCGTACAGCACCAGAACCACATCAGCACCTTCGCAAGCGGTCGCAGCCTGCATAACAGCGTGACCTGTTCCCAACTGCTCAGTCTGCTCAATCCAGTTCACCGAAACATGAGCAAGACGCTCACGCACCTTATCGGCACCATGACCAATCACAACATGGGTGCTCTGATTTGTACCTGGAATGCTTTCTGAAGCACTCAGCACATGCTCCAGCATGGATCGACCAGCGATCGGATGCAGCACTTTTGGCAGAGCAGATTTCATGCGGCTGCCTTGACCGGCAGCAAGAATAATAACGTGAATATTCATAACTATTTTCAGCCACTAGGGCTTTTAATACCCGGAATTAAAAAATGATATGGAAGCCTTCCCTTGCTACCCATGATGAACAGACACCCTGCGCAATACTTTTAGTATGCGTCCATGTCATTGCATGCGTGACAAACTTTTATACTTCTAATGACTTTATCTTGATTTATTAGGGATACAATATCAATTGTCATAAATTTTTTGACAAAAATGGCAAAGCTTTCACAATCAACACCTCATTCGCAACACTCGCCCCAAATATGAACTTGAAAACCCTCGAACAACTGGGTATGTCCGAACGGAACATCACTCTCTACCTCGCCCTGTTTCAGCTTGGGCCTTCCTCTATTCGGGATATTGCCAGCCACACCGGCATTAATAGAGGGACAACTTATGAAGCCCTGAAGCAGATGGCCGCACAAGGAATCATCAGTTATGCCCCCAAAGGTAAACGGCGGGTTTTTCGGGCAGAAGATCCAGACAAACTTCTGGAGCTGGCCGAGGAGAAGCGCGGCGCTCTGGAGCAGACTATTGAATCCCTGAAAACAGACATTATTCCCGGCCTTCACCACCTCAAGCCCGACTTCTCCTCTGGCAACGTCCGCTTTTATGAGGGGGATGACGGTATTGAGTTTGTCCTCAAGGACATTCTGGCAACGGTCAGCAAACAGCCGGAGAAATCCTATTGTGTATTTTCGACCAAAAGCATTCGCCACCACCTCTATCGCCCCTTTCCGAACTACACCGTTCAACGGGTGAAACAGAAGATTAATGTGCGGGTGATCGCCCTGGGTGAAGGGGGTGAAGATGCTGAATATTCCAAGAGAAAATGGCTAAAAACAGAGGGGCAGGTCGATGCCAGCTATATTGCCATCTACCCGCCAAAAGTTGCCATGATCTCTATGGCTTCGGAAAATTATCCTGTAGCGACAGTCATTGAATCGCCGGAGATTGCTCGCTCACAGCAGGTTGTTTTTGAAGCATTATGGTCGTTTTTATAACAGAGCTGTTGTAACAAAATACATTATAACGAAGTCCGTTAACGTTGTATTACATATTCCTACATAACTCACCCCTTTCGTCGTAGCTTTTTCCCGCTTTTGTTCTAATTTTCTTTAGGTTGAAACTGATATTTCGGAGGGGTGAGAATGATAAGTATAAAACACAACAGTTTGATAGAAGCGGGTCTAGCTCTTGTTCTACTTACAGCATCATCTGGAGTACTGGCCAGTACTCCAGCAACAAATAACAGCACAGTAACAGATAGCAGCACAGTAACAGATAACAGCACAGTAACAGATAACAGCACAGTAACAGATAACAGCACAGTAACAGATAAC
>CAMRBW010000044.1 GCA_947040555.1 uncultured Oceanospirillales bacterium
AGTCAGAAGGAAGTCAGGGACATCCATATTTTGTCGGAAGTCAGCGGAAGTCAGGGACATCCATATTTTGTCGGAAGTCAGCGGAAGTCAGAAAGCGGAAGTCAGGGACATCCATACTTTGTCGGAAGTCCGGGACATCCATATTTTGTTGCAGGTAAATGTATGGATGTCCTTTTTTGTGGTGGCTTTTTTGTGGGGCAAATGTATGGATGTCCTTTTTTGTTTCGTTTATGTTCAATCTGTGGATGTCCTCGTTTAAGATTTGTGGATGTCCTCGTTTACGTTCAATCCGTGGATGTCCTCGTTTAAGATTGTTTACGTTCAATTTGTGGATGTCCTCGTTTACGTCGTTTACGGTTTACGTTTGGTCAGTGACCGGGTTTGACTGGCGTTAAAGGCTTTTCCGGGGATCTTTGGGTAACCACAACAATGAAGGGATACTATGAATGAATTGATAACGGGCCTGCAGGCTCTTCCCCCCATCGTCTGGGTTGGCGTGTTTTTTGGTGCCATGGCCTTCGCCCTGTTTATGGCTGTGATCCCTTACCGCTTTGATCCGACCGGTTTTATTAACGATAAGGTCAAGCATGCGCTGACTTTTCTGGTGCTGTTTGGCATGCTGGATCTGGCGTATCCAACGGCTGGGATGCCTTGGTGGAAGCCTGTTAGTCTGTTTGGTTTCGGTGTGCTGATTGAGGTCTGCCAGCAGATGACCCGATACCGGCACTTTAGCATCGGCGATATTGTGGCTAATGGAGTGGGAATTTTGGGGTATCTTGGGTTGTATGCAGTGTATCAGGGTAGTATTTGATCGTTCAAAATTAAGCGTTCAAAATTAAGGACACCCACACTTTTCGCGCCCATATTTTCCGCGACAACCGTTGGGAAAAATCTTTGGGTGTCCTTTTCTCTCCCCTCGTTTACGTGTAACTATTCAGCACCCCCTACAAGCATAATGAAACATTCAAACAGCCCATTTTAACGATGGTTGCAGGTAACTAAGTACTAACCTTGCATCCTGCTAATGGAGCTTATTCAGGCCAAAACGAGGGGGATCCTGCTTTTTTTCTGATTTCTCGGGAAATGTTAGTGCTTTACCTTACCCGCGGTGTGACTGATGAAATTAGAGGTATGGGGATGAATAAGTGATATGGATTCTGAATGGTTACGTTTACGTTCAGGCCCTGAGTGGGTAAATTCATGGATATCTATTTTTTCTCTTACCATCATAATAATTTTTTTGTTCAGTGGGATGTATCTGGAGGGCTTGGGGGGCGGTGAGCGTTTGCCATTATCCATTATATCTACCATTTTTGTCTGGTGATTATTGAAAGCGATTGCCCGAGAATGTGGAGAATGTGATCTGAGTATTTCATTAAGGTTTGAAAACTCATCTTTGATTTTCAGCAACTCCGTTATTACAGCCACAAAACGATTCCGATAAGCAATTTTCCAGGGAGAGTCTTTGGATCGGACCGGTTTGGGGTCTGCTCCCTTTTCAAGCAGAAACTTCACCATATCGGCACGATTTGCCTTAGTGGCAGATACCAGGGGGAGATCGTGGTCTGGGATAAACGTATTGACATCAGCCCCAGCATTCGCCAACAGCCTTACCATTGCCCAGCGACCCTTCGTTGCCGCAATAGTCAGATATTTTGAAATAGCGGTTTTCCCTTTAATGTTCTTCAAGAGTCGAGTCGCAATGTAAGGGCGGTTGTTCTCGACGGCAATGCTCAGAGCCGTCATCTCCTCTACGATTTTTTCGACCTCCATAGAGGAGTCACTAAGGAGGCTATTTACGGTCTTAAAATCATTTTGTTTAACGGCTTCAATAAATTTTTGTGCAGAATCGGGCTCGTCAGTGTCGTCGCAGAGGGTAGCAAACGACTGGGGGCTCGTTAACAAACACAGCAAAAACAGTACATGACGTAATAATAGTGTCGTCATCATAATTTATACATCCCTTAACCAGTCAGGCAGAATAAGGTATGGCAAGTAGCCGAAAATATATCAAGTGGCCGTGTACCGTCTCGACGAGACATAGACAGGAATAATAAAGGCAACAGGAATAATAAAGGCAACAGGAATAATAAAGGCGACCATGGAGGGGTGTTGAGCACTCTCCCTTAATCATGATTTTGGTGGAGCCATTTTACATTGATGGCAAAGATACCGGGTTTAATCTCGACTTTTACCGGGAAAATTTATTGACCGGGAAAATTTATTTTTTATTAATCTTAAAGTTGTTGTCGTAAATCAATAATAATTTCATCAGAATACTTAAATTCGCTCTCCAGCAAATATGAATTCCTTCCCTTGCTGGAAATAAAGATGAAATTCAAAAAGATAGCTCAATTGCCTTTCACAGCTGTGCTGCTTGCCGGTTGTGTTCTGATGTCTTCGTCAGTCTCTGCTGAGACAAAGCCCAATATTGTTATTCTGGCAACGGGGGGAACGATTGCCGGTGCGGGTAACTCTGCCGTTGAGGGGAAGTATACCGCCGGTCAGCTCCCTGTTGAGCAGCTGGTTAACGCCATCCCCGAAGCCAAAAATAGGGCCAATGTTTTTGGTGAACAGGTGGCCAATATCGGTTCACAGGCCATGAACGACAGTGTTTGGCTTGCTCTTTCCAAAAAAATCAATGAACTGGTCAAGCGTGATGATGTGGATGGCATTGTTATCACCCACGGTACCGATACTCTGGAAGAGACCGCATTTTTCACCGATCTGACCGTTGCTACCGATAAACCCGTTGTCTTTGTCGGCGCCATGCGTTCTGCAACGGCGATGTCTGCTGATGGTCCGAAGAATCTCTATAACGCTATTAGCATCGCCGCTGATAAGGATTCCCGTGGTCGTGGTGTGCTTGTCACCCTTAATGATGAGATTGTAGCTGCGCGTTTTGTCACCAAATCCAGCACCACGGCCGTTAATGCCTTTACCGGTCGGGAGTTCGGTACTTTGGGTTACGTCTATGATGCAGATCCTGTTTATTATCTCAAGACCGAGCGTCGTACGACTCCCGAAAATGTTTATGATGTGACCGGTCTGGAAAAACTACCCAGGGTTGATATTGTTTATGGCTACTCCAACGCCAATAGCAGTATGGTTAAGACGCTGGTGAACGAAAAGGTTGACGGTATCGTTTATGCCGGTGTCGGTAACGGTAATATCTACCCTACTGTTATGTCTGAACTGGAGTCTGCGGTCGATAAGGGCATTAAAGTTGTCCGGTCAGCGCGTGTTGGCTCCGGTCGTACAACGCTTGGCGCAGAAATTGACGATAAGAGCGCTGGCTTTGTTGTGTCCGATTACCTGAATCCACAAAAAGCCCGGGTATTGCTGATGCTGGCTATGACTCGCTCCAAAACGCGGGATGACATTCAGAATACCTTCTTCAAGTTCTAAGCTTTTAGTTTCTAAGTCAGAGCAAGCCGTAATAGTCGTTTACCCCGTCTGTTACGGCAATGCCGATGACAAAAAAGTAAGAAAATACAGACAAAATATGTCTGGGGTATTACCCGGTACCATGCCGGTTGAAGCTTTTTTGGTATTTACAGGCTTGCTATAACTGGCGTGAGCTTCCCCTCGGTGTGAATCGTATTTCCCGTTTGTGGCTATTTGTAAGACAATGTTTTTCTATCGAAGGATATGGTAGAGGTGTCGTTCAGTTGCAGTGCAATACAGTCAACTATCGGATATTGCCATCCGGTTTCAAAATCGAGAGTGAAGAGTACGGCTTTTCCGCCCGCTTTAATGGCGACGGTGCCTGGTGTACGGCAAGACTGGACGGAAACTTTTACCGTCGCTGTGTTGATGGCCGTGTTCTTCGCAATAGTGAGCTGAGTTCCGATATTGCCGCACAGTCGGTACAGGATCGTTTGTCTGAAGTCATACTACGACTGTCGTGTGATAGAGAGGATGCTGTTTTGCAAGGTGCACTCAATAGCATCGTCAGCTCTTCCCGAAAGGATTTTTCCCGGCTCAGGGGTTTATACGACGTCGTTTATCCAGAAGGCGTGCCTGTGCTGCCGCCTGACCGTTATCGTGATTATGTTGTCCCCTTGACTCTGGGCTGTCCTAATGGCAGGTGTTCTTTCTGTGCCTTCTATCGGGATAGGCCTTTTCGAGTGTTCTCTCAGGGTTTGGAGAGCCCTCAGAATTTGAACAGCCATCTGGAGCGTGTGAAAGTATTGGTTGGCGAGAGTCGTGATGGGGTTTTCCTCGGTTCTGCCAATGCGCTGGCTGCACCGGAGCATTACATAAGGGCGATGTTGTTAGCCGTGCCGCATCACTTTGGTGATCTTCCCCGGGGTGTCGCCTGTTTTGCTGATGCGGATCATATCAGCAGGCGCAATCGTGAGGCGTTGCCGTTGTTTGCCGGTCTGGGAGTGCAGCTGGTGGTCTTGGGGTTGGAGACAGGTTCGTCTTTACTGCGTGGTAAGTTGAATAAAAAAGCGGATACTCGGGCTACCTGCCAGCTAGTCAAAGCCCTGCAGACTGCCGGTATTTCGGTTGGATTAACGGTGTTGACAGGTTTTCTGGCGAGTGATGATTTTGATGAGCATTTGGCTGGAACGCTCTCTTTGATTGAGGGGCTGGCTCTTCAGACAAACGACAAAGTTTATGTTTCACCCTGGTTCGGCGATGGTGCTGATCATCCCGGTTTACGGGCGATAACTGAGATGGAGGCAATGAAGAGTGCTCTGAGGCGAGTGACGTGTGCCCGCGTGACCGGTTACTCTTCCAATAACTTCTATTATTTTTCCTGAAAGCAGGGGTGCGAGTCTGTTATTCTCGTTTTGAAGTTGACCCGTTCCTCAAATATACCTACGATCTCAACGAGATTAACAACAATAAAAGGCATTCGTATGAGCATTATGAAAGTGGCATTTGGGTTGGTTGCGGGTGCAGCATTAGGAGCATCCGCCACCTATTTCACATTGATAACCGAACCGACGGAGCCTCTGTCTGCTAATGTGCTGTTCATGGGAGGTAAGAACTATACTGTCGAGCAGCTGCCGACGGCCGCTGCCAGAGCTCTCCATGAGATCGATGTACAGGCCTGGGTGCAGAAGCAGCAAATTGCTATCGGCGCGGCCAGTGAGATTTATTTCCAGGAACTGATGAAAAACAGTGGCAAGAATCGGCAGGAGGTGCTTACAGAGGTCATGGGCCTGAAAGAGCCATCGGATGATGAACTTCAGACCTTCTTTGATGAGAACAAAGAGCGTATACCTTCAGAGTTTGAGGTGGTGAAAGATCAGATTCGCAGCTTCCTGATGGGTCAGGACGTTCAGGAGAAAAGAGCGGTTCTGGTCGAGAAGCTGAAAACGGAGAAGGGTATGAAGATCCTTCTTGAGGAGCCGGAGGCGCCGCAGACGGTGATTGATTACGAGGGCTTCCCTATGAAAGGCAATCCCAATGCGAACGTTACTATTGTGAAGTTTGCTGATTATCAGTGCACCCACTGTAAAGATGCCGCTCTGACCATGGATGCCATGATGGAAAAGATGGGCGACAGTGTTCGAATGGTCTACATGGATTTCCCTATCAACAATTCTGGCATTTCCCGTAAGGTTGCGCTGGGAGCTGTCTGTGCGGATGAGCAAGGTCAGTTCTGGGGTTACAACAAAGCGGCTTACGCGCAGCAGGGCGTTTTGAATGCTGAATCCCCTATGTCACTGGCCACGCAATTGGCGTTGGATGAGAAGGTTTTTGCCGCCTGTCTTGAGTCCGATCGTCCCGAGCAGCGGGTCGCACGGGCAGAAGCTGAAGCTGAGCGTCTGGGGCTGACAGGAACCCCCGCTATCTTTGTTAATGGTAAGAGTATTCAGCCAATGGATCTGGAAGATGGTCTTGTTGCGGCAGTGAAAAAGGCGGCGGGGCTTTAATTAATAGCTTCCTGCTATTCACAGCGTTTTTAAATAAAGCCAGAGCATAAGCTCTGGCTTTTTTATGCATATTTAGCAGGGGTAGGGTTGACCTGAAAATGAATTTTGGTAGAATGCGCACCTCGTTGTTACCGGCAAGTATCGATAACAATCCAGTATCGATAACGATAGGGATGAGTGATGATTTCGCCAGAAGTGGCTAGTCTAACTGCATGCAGAGGACGGTCATCGCCGTGTGATTCATGACCAGGGTGAAATCGTAACCCCGTTGTGTTCACAACTAAACGACAGATTTTATGTATGCTCTTATAGCTCAGATGGTAGAGCGCATCCTTGGTAAGGATGAGGTCACCGGTTCAATTCCGGTTAAGAGCTCCATTTTTCAGCTTCAAAAGCTGATTCGGGGTATAGCGCAGTCTGGTAGCGCGCCTGCTTTGGGAGCAGGATGTCGGGAGTTCGAATCTCTCTACCCCGACCATTTTTATGGTGGTTCAGAGTTACAGGGTCAGTCTTCGGATTGACCCTTTTTTTTCATCTGATTTTAAAATTTAAGAGGCTGTCATTTACATAAATCCTTCGATAAAAATTATACGCCTTATGTCGTTTAATGGTAAAAATTTCACTTCTCATTGAAAATACTCGGTCAACTTACTTTCGTATTCAGAGTTTCCTTCTACACTTTGCAGGCGTTCCATCATGAGATGAGGAGTATCTAATCGTGGCAATGAAGACAGGAAAGAGCGCTGTATTTGTGACAGTTGCTGTCAGTGCTCTTGTCGGTGGTTGTGCTAACTTTTCTGGAAAAGTCGACAATTGGTGGGAGTGTGCCACTGCGGGTGCTATTGTTGGCGGTGCCGGTGGGGCGCTGGATAGTCAGGATTCTGCGCTCTGGGGAGCACTCGGAGGGGCGTTGATTGGGGGTAGTATTTGTGCCCTTACCCAGACCAATGAAAGGGCCGGGGTGGTTGCTCCGGAACCGGTTGCCCCGTTGCCACAGTGTGAGCATATTGTTCCAGGCTGGGATGTCGAGTTACATGGTTGCCCGCCTGACACGGATGGTGATGGTGTTCCTGATCCTTTGGATATGTGCCCGGACACGCTGTCTGGTGAGTCGGTGGATAGTATGGGCTGCCCCATTCTTGAAAGTGCTATGGTCGAGGCTGTCCATTTTGCATTTTCGTCTTTTGAGTTGAGTGCAGAGGCTAGAGACATTCTTGATCTCGAAGTGGGGTTAATAAAACGATACCCCTCTGCCCAGGTCGTTTTGACGGGTTATACCGATACCACAGGTCCGTTTAATTTTAACAACAAGCTATCTCAGGATCGGGCTCTTTCGGTGCGCGACTATCTGGTTTCTCAGGGCGTTGATACATCGCGAATAACAACGCGAGGTGATGGCCCTTCTGATCCCGTTGAGAGCAACGATACTATGCAGGGGCGTCTGATGAACAGGCGTGTTCAGATTGAGATAAAGAATTTTGAATAGGGGGATTCGCTGATCAAAACATACCGTCGTCATCCCCGACTTCGCGGGAATAATGGTGAGTCGGTATGTTTTTCAACGTTGTGTCCCCAAAAAAAAATGTGGAGAGCGGTTTAGTAGAATCCTTAAGGTCAGTTGAGATTGAATGATTTGGCTCAACAGCCCGAAGCGAAGACAGAGCTAACCCTGTATTGTGGTTTTTCTCGTGTGTTTTTACTTAACCTCTGGCAATTAAAATCAATAAATCTGGTTTTCCGTTGGAAAATATCGAGTTTGATAATAAAATTTCAACCGTAGCAGGAGCCAGAGAAGCCTATCGATCTAATAATATTCCTCTGGGAATGAAGCGATAGACTGATTGAGGATAGTGCGTTCGGTTATATTATTATATTTAAACCTGACAGTAATGTTCTATTGCTCCTAGACTTTTCTCCAATGGAAAATGTTTTTTTAATTTTAACAATTTCGTTACAGGAGTGGATTTTCTGTGAGCGGGGGATTAGGAGAGAATATGTCAGGGGTGGCGAATATTGAACCGGCAGTATTGGTAACTTTTCTTGTTTACTTTGCGGGTATGTTGGTGATGGGCTACATCGCCTGGCGTCGAACAGAGACCAGTGAAGACTACTTCCTTGGTGGTCGTTCTCTGGGGCCATGGCCGACCGCATTGAGTGCCAGTGCTTCCGATATGAGTGGCTGGTTGCTGTTGGGATTACCAGGTTATGCTTTTGCTTCCGGTCTGGAAGCGATCTGGCTGGCGATGGGCATTCTCGCGGGAACCTGGCTGAACTGGTTGCTGGTTGCTCGCCGGTTGCGCATATTCAGTCAGGCGGTGGGTAATGCCCTGACCCTGCCTGAGTATTTTACTAACCGTTTTCAGGATACCAGTAATGTGCTGCAGGCACTTACTGCCGGGTTTATTCTGCTCTTCTTCCTGTTTTACACCAGTGCCGGCCTCGTTGCAGGCGGTAAGCTATTTCAAACAGCTTTTGGCCTCAATTATGAGTGGGCTGTGATGATCGGAGCTGTCAGTGTTGTCTCCTACACGCTGTTTGGCGGCTATCTGGCGGTGTGCTGGACGGATGTGGTGCAAGGGCTGATGATGGCGGCCGCACTGATGATTGTTCCGGTGATGGCTGTGCATCATGTTGGGGGTGTTGAGAGTGTCTTGACCAGTCTGGAGTTCCATAATTCAGAACTGCTCAACCCCTTCACTAATAACATCGGCGAGCCGTTGGATTGGATCGTGATCTGTTCCCTGCTCGGCTGGGGTTTGGGATATTTTGGTCAGCCCCATATTCTGGCTCGATTTAAAGGGATTCGTAGTGAGAAAGATATGCCTGTGGCCCGCTGGGTCGCCGTGGGTTGGAGCAGTATCTGTCTGGTGGCGGCGGTGTTGGTTGGCATATCGGGCTACGTCTACACCTTGCAGACAGGGCTGACTCTGGCCGACCCTGAAGAGATTTTCATGCTGTTGGTCAACAGCCTGTTTCATCCTGTGGTTGCCGGTATTTTACTGGCCGCTATTCTCGCAGCCATTATGAGTACGGCGGATTCCCAGTTGCTGGTCTGCTCTACCGCTTTTGCTGAAGATTTCTACAAAAATATTTTTTGTCGGAATGCCTGTCAGCGGCAGGTGCTATGGGCTGGCCGTCTCAGTGTGGTCGTTATTGCGGTACTGGCCACGCTGATGGCGCTCAATCCCGACAGTTCGGTATTGAGCATGGTCGCTCATGCCTGGGCCGGTTTTGGCGCTGCGTTCGGGCCGGCGCTGTTGCTCAGCCTGTTCTGGGAGCGCATGACCCGCAATGGCGCACTGGCCGGTATTTTGGTGGGTGGTTTGACGACGGTTGCATGGGACTATATGGATGGCGGAATTTTTGAGCTTTATGAGCTCCTGCCCGGTTTCCTGTTCTCAGTGGTGGCTATTGTGAGTGTCAGTCTTCTTGACGGGCGGGTCGGTTGCGCCAATGCCAGCCGGGTATTTATCCGCCTCCGTCAGGAGTTAAAATCTATTGATACATAATTCAACCGTTCTGAAGCGTGCCTTTTGCGAAGGTGTTGACCCAGAGAAGTTGCCCTGATACTAAATAGGGGCAGACAGGGCATTCGTGATAAAAACAGCCATGAGCAGAAAATGTGACTGCATTTTCATAAATAATAACAGGCATTCTGGCACTGTCTGTTATCGCGGGCAGGTTCAGAAGAGCAAGAGGGAGGAAGGATGCGCTACTCCGCAGCAGAGGTTATTGATCTGGAACGTCGTTACGGCGCTCATAACTATCATCCACTGCCGGTCGTACTTGCCAGTGGTGAAGGCGCGAAGGTTTGGGATACGGATGGTCGTGAATACTATGACTTTCTGTCGGCTTACTCGGCCGTCAATCAGGGGCATTGTCATCCGAAAATTGTCAATGCGCTAAAGGAGCAGGCTGAACGCTTGACGCTGACCTCCCGGGCTTTTCATTGCGACAATCTTGGTGTGTTTGAAAAGTATATGTCGGACTATTTTGGTTTCGACCGCTTCCTGCCCATGAATACCGGTGCGGAAGCTGTGGAAACAGCGATTAAACTGTGTCGTAAATGGGCCTACCAGAAGAAGGGAGTCGCTCCGCATCAGGCGAAGATTATCGTATGTGAGGGTAACTTCCATGGCCGTACGACCACCATCATCTCATTTTCCAATGACGACGATGCCCGTGCCGAGTACGGCCCCTATACGCCGGGTTTTGAGTCGATTCCCTATGGTGATCAGGCGGCACTGGCACAGGCTCTCAGTCAGCCCGATGTTGCCGGTTTCCTGGTTGAGCCTATTCAGGGCGAGGCGGGGGTTATTATTCCGGAAGCCGGTTTCCTCAAAGCGGCCGCCGAGTTGTGCCATAAGCACAATGTGCTGTTTATGGTTGATGAAATCCAAACCGGCATAGCCCGTACCGGCAAGTTGCTGGCGATAGAGTATGAAGAGGTGCGCCCTGATATTCTGATTCTCGGCAAGGCACTCTCGGGTGGCGTCTATCCCGTCTCCGGTGTGATGGCGGATGATGAGGTTATGCTCTGTGTGCAGCCTGGTCAGCACGGTTCAACCTATGGCGGCAACCCGCTGGCCTGTGCGGTTGCCATGGCGGCGCTGGATGTGGTCAGGGATGAGCATCTGGCTGAGAATGCGGATATTCAGGGAAAGGCCTTCAGGGCAGGACTGCGGGAGATTGACCACCCCATGCTGAAAACTGTTCGTGGCCGGGGTTTGCTGAATGCCATTGATATTGAGCCGGCGAATGGTCTGGAAGCTTTGGATATCTGTCTCAAGCTGGCGGAAAACGGATTGCTGGCGAAACCGACCCATCAGCACACGATCCGTTTTTCTCCGCCGCTGGTGATTACCGGTGAGCAGATAGAGGAATGTATCGGTATTCTGAAGAAGACATTTGCCGCTCTCTGAGAGTCCCATAGCGCCATAGACTGATAAAAGCCCCGCTACGTGGCGGGGCTTTGTTTATGGGGCGGATTAATGGTCAGCCTGCTAACTTATGGGCCGTTGCCACGGCTTGCTCCATGCGGTTTATGGCCTCTTCCAGAACCTTTCTCGTACAACCAAAATTTAAGCGTACATAGTCAGCAGCGCCAAACTGGGCACCGGGAGAGAGGCCGACCCCATACTCTTCAAAGAAAGGCTGGAGTTGGCTGATGCCGGGAATATCGCAGTGGATCCAGGCCAGATAGGTGGCTTCATTAGGCCGCATTGAGAGTCCGGGAATGGTGTTGATACGTGCCAGCAGATAGTCGTGATTGCTCCGCAGATGGGCGAGCAGTGCCTGGCGCCAGGGTTCGCCGTGACGATAGGCGGCTTCGGTGGCGGTGTAACCCATCAGATCCGGCGATGGTACGATGCCGGTGAGCGTGCGCTGGAATTTCTCCCGTAACGCGGGGTTGGGAATCACCGCAAAGGCACAGCCGAGTCCGGCGAGGTTAAAGGTTTTGGAGGGTGCCATCAGGGTTATCGAATGATCCCTGGCGTAGTCACTGATGCTGGCATAGGGAATGTGTTGACACTGTTTGTCGAGGATCAGATCGCAGTGCACTTCATCGGAGCATACGATCAGGTTGTGTTGCCGACAGAACCTTTCAAGGCGTTCCAGCTCTTTCAATGTCAGTACTCGGCCATTCGGGTTTTGTGGATTACAGAGCAGGAACAGACGTGCATCCGGACGAATATTCTGTTCCAGCCACTCCCAATCCAGTTCCCAATCCAGCCCCGAATCCAGCCTTGAGTGCCCATTCGCTCCTTCGCGCCAAAAGATGTTCATCATCTGACGGTTAGCCAGAGTCGGTGCGCTGAGGAAGGGGTGATAGACGGGTTTGGGGGTGATCACAAACTCCTGCTCTTCGGTAAAGGCGCGAACCGAGAGGTTCAGGGCGCAGACCAGACCAGGTAGCCATTCCAGCCATGAACTCTCAATAGGCCAGCCATAGAGATTATTCAGGCGTTCAATCACGGTCTGGTTGAGGGAGTCCGGCGGGCTGGTATAACCAAAAACACCGTGGTCAATTCGCTGGTGCAGAGCCTCAAGAACCTCTGGCGGAGAGCGAAAATCCATATCGGCCACCCACAGGGGCAGAACATCACTGTTTTTGTATCGATCCCACTTCACGCTTGATGTTGCGTGCCGGTCAATATCGGTATTGAAAAGGGAGTTGGTCATAAGGTTGGTCATGGAAAAATTGATGTTATTTTGATTAGAGAGACCGATTGTAGAGAGTGGGGGTTGGAAACGGAACCGTTTGACAAGGTACAGCGAGTTGACAAGGTACAGCGAGGATTTTTAGTTGGCGGCCGAAGCCGCCAAAAAGAGAAGGGCGTTCAGGGGATAGTCAGTTTGGCTAACTCTCCGGATGTCGCATAACGCTCAACCAGTTGCTGTTGATTGCCCTGTGCCACAACCCGGCCGTGTTTGTTGTCGAGCTGGTATTCGTACATGGGATCGTAATAATCGGCCAGTAGTGCATGAATCCAGAGCCGGTGGTCGCTGCTATCGTTGCGGTTGTGCTGCTGCGCTTTCAGAGCCTGTTCCATGATGCCAAGCAACTGCTGATAGCGGGCTCCTCCAAGGCGCTTGCTGATACGACCAAGGCTGGCGACCAGCTCCTCGGCGAAAATAGTAAAGCCGGCTTCCTCTCCGTGGAGAGCCTGGTGATCCTGAAGATTTTGCTCGATATACTCTTCATAGGTGATCTGGACACGGGTTTCCAGATCCTCTTCCAGCAGCAGAATAGGTGCCTGTTCCATCTTTTCTTTCAGGCCTGGTGGCAGAAAGCAGCGACCAATCAGTTTGCTCTCATCTTCCAGCAGGAAGGTGTTGATGCCCTGCTCCCGGTGTTTGAGGAAGGTAATGGCGAGTTGGTTTTCAAAGTCAATCTGACTGGGTTGACCGCCCACCCTGCGCCCGAAGCTGGAGCCTCGGTGATTGGCGATACCTTCAAGGTCAATGTGTTCAGGAAAACGGTGCAACAGGCGTGTTTTGCCGGTGCCGGTCTTGCCGCTCAGAATTACGAACTGACAGGCATTGATGGACTCTTCGAGAGAGTCCAGCAGCCAGTGGCGCATGGCTTTGTAGCCGCCGGTCACCAGTGGATAGTCGAGACCGGCCTCTTTCAGAAAGCGCTGGGCAAGGTGGGAGCGTTCACCGCCCCGAAAGCAATAGAAATATCCTTGTGGATTTTGTTGGGCGAAGTTGATCCAGGTTTGGGTTCGCTCCTGAAGGAGTTCGCCGCCAACCAATTGGTGACCCAGTGCCACGGCAGCATCGTGCCCTTTCTGTTTGTAGCAGGTACCCACTTTGGCGCGCTCACTATCATCCATGATGGGAACGTTGGTGCTTGAGGGAAAAGCGCCCTTGGTAAACTCAACAGGGGCGCGGACATCAAGAAGAGGGGTATCCTCAAGAAAAAGACGACGATAGTCTTTAGTGTTAGGGCGAACGTCTGACATTCCGTTTTCAATACTCGGTAGACGAAAAGCGAATAATTTTAACAGAACCGGCTGCTTTTCCTATTGCTACAATCAACCCGGTATTGTAACCGGGTTGAGAGCCCATCTGATCACTGAGGAACAGGAGCAGGAGCAGGAGCAGGAGCAGGACTCTGCATACCAGCCAGCTTCAGCAATGGGTTGATAACCCATGGTTGAAAAACCACATCTTTGACAACCGCCAGGACATCAAAAGTGTTGGCAATGATGACGCCGGTGGCCATAGGGTTGAGCAGGTTTGCCCCCATTGGGCCGACATAGAGAGCGGCGGTCTTCATGGCAAAGCTCAGCGCAGCCGCAGAAGTAAGGCGTGCAGCGCGGGTGCTATTTGCGTTTTCATTCTGCATCATACTGTTGACCAGCTTCTGAACACCGAAGCCAATACTGAGCCCGGCAGTCTCTGCTGCCGTGGACGAGATGTTTTTTTTGTATGGCGCTAATAGGTAGGCTGCTGCCGTAAAACCTGATGCGGTCAGAAACTCCCCAAAAGTAGGATTGCCAATGAGGTCTCCAGTAAACTCGGAAACCAGATCCCGCAGGCTAAAGATCATGGTGGTGGTCACAGAACAGGGCAGCGCGCTTTTAAACCATTCTTTCGTGGGATCGTTGACTGTTGGATCAATGTCCAGCGTTTTACTGATCAGTGCGAGAAGCGCTGTACTTTCTGTCAGGGCGGCGAAGCGACCAATATGCTTGACGTGGTTTGGGTTCAGGTCAGTCAGACTGTTGACCGTGGCCTCATTCAGTTTCCGCAATGACGTGGCCAGAGCAGCGGTGGTCGCACCGAGATGATAGTTGTTGATCAGCTTGCCCAAATGCAAAGCGTCAGTCTGAGTCTGGGTGCCCCAATAAAAGCCTCCCGTTGCCATCGCGCTAGCCATAGGTGGCAATACATCTTTCCAGGTTGTGCGTTCTGCGGAGTCGCTTTTCGACAGAACCGTCTGTCCAGCTAAAGTGAGCGCATCGCTGTGAGTAAAGGCGCTTGCCAGAGAGGCCATATTGGCGTAATCCAGAGCAAAACTATGAATGACGCCGTGATCGCTGTTAGGAGCGAAAGAGAGCGGTGCACCCCCGTTGTAATAACGATAGAGGCGGTCGGCCACGTTCAGGATAATGAGTGTGGTGAAGCTGGTGGCCAGCCGACTGCTTATCTCTGACAGGGGTGTATTGGCATGTATGGGTATCAGATGCAGCTGATGACCAGTACTATCTTTGTCAACCTTGGCCAGATAGTGAATGTTCCCGTTCGAATCCGCTACGATGGGTTTCTGTGGCTGGCTCTCCTGATCGTTATAAAGCTTCCTGATTAAGGTTTGATCCAAATTTTCGGAAGAATTCTGTGCAAGCGTGTCGTTAACGTGAAGATGCAGACCACCTTGATCATCTCTGTTGAATTCTATGACTTCGGGAGATGGTTCTGTCTCTGGCGGGTTGGCCGTGACGAAAGGGGCTATCAAACCGCTCAGAAAGAGCAGGGATAACGGGGTAAACCAGTGTCTCGTTGTGGAAAAAACATTCATAATAACTCTGGGTCCTCTCAGGTGAATTGGTTTTTGCGTTTGTTAGCCAGATTCGGTGTTAAAAAGAATAGATAAAAATTACATGTTTGCAGGGATAGCTTTGATTTTGATGATGAATTATTTGTGTGTTTTTGTTGTTCAGAGGAATTTATTCGAGGCGCAGCCCTTTTTGAAAAGGGAGGATGCAGATAGGTTTCTGGTGGTATTTGCATTTCTCAAGTGCGCAAGAAAGCGTTCGGGGAAGCTTGGGGCGGTGCAGGGGTTTTAGATAAGGGCTTTCAGACGGTCGACGATTTCCGATGGCTTCCCAGCGATCGGGGGTGGCAGGTGTTCCATAACAGGAGTATTATGGGCGATTCGATTGTTGCACCGACATTTGTGCACAGTCCGCAAGCAGCCCTCTGGTACGGTCTGCCACTGCCTGCCCCCATGCAGTCCCTGGTCTGGATTGCCACTGACGATATCAAGGTATCTATTGAATCATGCCTGTAATTACTCTCCCTGATGGAAGCAAACGTGAGTTTGCCCAACCGGTTTCTGTTCTTGAGGTTGCTCAGGATATTGGTCCAGGTCTTGCCAAAGCGACTCTGGCCGGATGTGTTGATGGTGCGATGGTTGATGCCAGCCATCTGATCGCCAGCGATGCTGCGCTAAGCATTGTTACCACCCGTGATGAGGCGGGGCTGGAGGTGATCCGTCACTCTACCGCCCACATGTTGGCGCAAGCGGTTCAGGATCTGTTCCCCGGCGCCCAGGTCACCATCGGTCCGGTGATTGCGGATGGCTTCTACTACGACTTCGCCTACGAGCGCGCGTTCAATCTGGACGATCTGGCGTGCATCGAGAAGCGTATGGAAGAGTTGGCCAAAGAAGATCTCCCTATTAAACGTGTGGTTATGTCCCGCGAAGAGGCGATCCGTGAATTTGATGCCATGGGTGAGCAGTACAAGGTCGAGATCATTAAGGATCTGCCGGGAGATGAAGAGATCTCCGTTTACCAGCAAGGTGACTGGAAAGATCTCTGCCGTGGTCCACACGCCCCCTCGACGGGCAAACTGAAGATCTTCAAGCTGATGCGGGTCGCCGGTGCTTACTGGCGTGGTGACTCCAATAACGAGATGCTGACCAGGGTTTACGGCACCGCATGGGCGGACAAAAAAGAGCTGAAAGCCTACCTGCACCGTCTGGAAGAGGCGGAAAAACGTGATCACCGCAAGATCGGCAAAAAGCTGGATCTGTTCCATATGCAGGAAGAGGCACCGGGCATGGTGTTCTGGCATCCGAATGGCTGGAGCATTTACCAGAGCCTGGAGCAGTACATGCGCCGCAAGCAGATCGCTCGCGGTTATCAGGAGATCAAAACGCCTTCGCTGGTGGATATCTCTCTGTGGGAGAAGTCTGGCCACGCCGCCAAGTTTGGCGATGATATGTACACCCTGAAGAGCGATGGGCGGGTGGTAGCGGTCAAGCCGATGAACTGCCCTTGTCACGTTCAGGTGTTCAATCAAGGACTACGTAGTTACCGTGACCTGCCTTTACGCTTGGCGGAGTTTGGCTCCTGTCACCGTAATGAAGCCTCCGGGGCTCTGCACGGTATCATGCGCGTACGTGCCTTTACTCAGGATGATGCCCATATCTTCGTCACAGAAGATCAGATTCAGAAGGAAGTCTCTGAATTTATTGATTTTCTGCATGAAGTTTATGCCGACTTCGGTTTTGATAAGGACAGCCTGATCTATAAGCTGTCTACCCGTCCTGAACAGCGGGTCGGCTCTGATGAAGTCTGGGATAAAGCCGAAAAAGCACTGGCAGAAGCACTGGATGCCGCCGGTCTGCCATGGGAAGAAATGCCCGGTGAAGGGGCGTTTTATGGCCCGAAAGTGGAATTTTCTTTAAAAGACTGTATTGGTCGTGTATGGCAGTGTGGTACTATTCAGGTCGACTTCTCCATGCCGGGTCGTCTGGGCGCTGAATACGTGGATGAACACGGTGAGCGCAAGACTCCAGTTATGCTGCACCGTGCTATCTTAGGTTCCTTTGAGCGTTTTATCGGAATTTTGATCGAACACTTCGAAGGACGCTTCCCAACCTGGTTGGCACCCACTCAGGTTGTGGTGATGAATATCACCGATGCACAAGCCGATTTTGTACAAAATATTGAACAACGGCTAAAAAATAGTGTTTTCCGAGTCAAAGCAGACTTGAGAAACGAGAAGATCGGCTTTAAAATCCGCCAGCACACTCTTGAAAGAGTACCTTATCTGCTCGTAGTGGGTGATAAGGAAGTAGAATCCGATTCTGTTGCTGTGCGTACCCGTTCTGGTGAAGATCTCGGTGTAATGACCGTAGAGGCTTTCCAGAAGTTGCTGGCAGCAGATATAGAACAGCGCAGCCGTTCTTGAGCTGATAGCTAAAGCAATGAATCAGTAACTCCATAGGCTAAACAGGAGAATTCGCAATCAAACGTTCGAATCCGCGGGATCGTCGGCAAGTGGCAGCGCCACCGATCAATCAGAACATCCGTGCTCCAGAAGTGCGTCTGATTAAGGCCGATGGCGAGATGGTCGGTGTCGTTCCGCTGAGGGAAGCTCTTGATCTGGCTCTTGAGGCTGAACTTGATCTGGTAGAGATCAATGCGACAGCCGTTCCACCGGTTTGCAAGATCATGGATTACGGCAAGCACCTCTACGAAGACAAGAAGCAAAAAGCGGTAGCGAAAAAGAAGCAGGTTCATACCCAGGTCAAGGAGATCAAATTCCGTCCTGGAACTGAAGATGGAGACTATCAGGTAAAACTACGCAACCTGATACGCTTCCTTGAAGAAGGCAATAAGGCCAAGGTATCCCTGCGTTACCGTGGTCGTGAGATGGCTCACCAGGAGCTGGGTATGCAGCTGCTCAACCGGGTCGAAAAGGACCTGGAAGAATTGGGCACTGTAGAGCAGCGTCCAAAAATGGAAGGCCGTCAGCTCATCATGGTTATTGCCCCGAAAAAGCGAAAGTAAACCCCCGTCTGCGAAAGCCGGTTCTCCGGCCTTCGCAGTCCGGACTATTTTCATAATGTATGCTGCCTAACCTGAGTCGGACATGAACTCAGGCCGGGCCTTTGAATGCGGAGTCAATCATGCCAAAGATGAAGACTAACTCTGGTGCCGCCAAGCGCTTCAAGAAAACCGCTAGCGGTTTCAAGCGTAAAAGCGCTTTCAAGAGCCACATCCTCACCAAGATGACTACCAAGCGTAAGCGTCAGCTGCGTGGCACCTCTGCGGTTAGCGCTGCAGACAGGCCGCTCGTAGAACGCATGCTGCGCGTACGTTAAGTTCAGACTGGATTATTTAGAGGAAGTTATAGAATGGCTCGAGTTAAGCGTGGTGTTGTCGCCCGTCGTCGTCACAAAAAAGTTCTGAAGCTGGCCAAAGGCTACTACGGCGCACGTTCACGCGTGTTCCGTGTTGCCAAGCAAGCGGTTACCAAAGCGGGTCAGTACGCTTACCGTGACCGTCGTCAGAAGAAGCGTCAGTTCCGTGCACTGTGGATCGCCCGTATTAATGCTGGCGCCCGCACCAACGGCATGTCTTACAGCCGTCTGATCGCTGGTCTGAAAAAGGCTAACGTTGAGATCGACCGTAAAGTTATGGCTGACCTGGCTGTTCACGAAAAAGTGGCTTTCGCTGCTATCGTTGAAAAGGCCAAAGTAGCACTGGCTTAATCAGTCTCTGATTGCGCAGCAATCGTTCTGATGAAAAAGACTCCCTTATGGGGGTCTTTTTTGTATGTGTTCGGCAGAACATATTAAGGTTTTGGTAAGTTAAAACCCATAAAACGGCTACAGTGACCGAAGGGATTTGGCAAAGTGTCAAAAGCGGTATGTCACAGTTTGCGTTTCCCGTATGATATTTCGTAACAAAAGAGTGGTAATTTTTTTACCGTATAAATTTAATAATAAGAATATTCTGGCTACTCTGATCTTGAATCATGGCCTTTGCGAGAGATCAGACGTAGTGGTCAAAAAAAGTATGGGAGAGGTCAAGACCGAGTGGCAGATGATACTGAATTGCAGTGGGAGTTGAATCATTTTGTTGATCGCAAACGGGCCTTTGAGTACCTGCGGTCTCTAAAGGATATTTTTTGCGTCTACTCTTCCACAGATTGCAAAATTTATAGCAACTATCAGCTCAATTACTCCTGTGTGGGCGAGGATCGGATTGAGGTTGTGCCGGATCTGAGCGTCTGGAATGACACCTTTAGCTTTATCTCACCCGCGGCAATTGTTCCGTCGGGGGTGCTGGTTTTTCCCGGACAGGTCTTCGGTCAAAACGGTTTTTATGTGCGCTTGCCTCTGAAAGGGGGGCGGGGGAAGACTATGCCATTGGCGCAGGCTTTTGACCATCTGCTTGGCAGGGAGAGTCACTTCCTGCCTCTGCTCCGAAAGGGTGATTTGCGCGAATTCAAGGGCAAGGCACCCTATATACATTTGCACTGTCTGGAGGTGTCGAAGCTGGATCAATGGTCCGCTTTGCAGCGGGCAGACGTTGTCGATACATTCTCTGACCGTTTCCATGACATAATCAATACCACTGCGAATATTTGATGGGCAGCTGCTGTAGAGGAACTCCATGACTGCCCGATGGTCATGGAGAACCGCAGGCAGTCAGTGACCAACTCACTTTTTGGAACTCTTGACCCAGCTAATGAAAGTATGAACCGACTCCTGAAAGTCGGTGATGGCTGTTGAGCTAAAGGTTTTCAGGTCATCCAGATGGGGGCCGGCTTTGTCCATGTAATCTTCGAGGTGATCGACCTCTTCATGGCCCATCTCCAACCGTTCCTCTTCCAGCTCATCCTCAAGCTGCTGTAGCAGTGCACGTGTTTCTTTGATCTGTGCTTTCAATGCTTTGCGATGCTCTTTGTACTCTTCAAGTGATTGGGGCATGGTCTCTTCTCCCTAAGCAGTGATGGCAATAAGCGCAGCGGGTAACACAAAGAACAGTCCGACCACGTAGACGAAGACAATCCATTTGTGCCGACTGGCTATCTGGGCGAAGCGTCGGGCGGTGATCATCGGGATTCTTCGCAGTGGGGGAATGCCGTAGATAAGGATGACCGCCGAGGTATTGAAAATCAGATGAACCAACGCTATCTGCAAGGCAAGGCTGGCTCCTGCACCCTCAACGGCGGTGGCTGCCAACAGGGCGGTTACGCAGGTACCGATATTGGCACCAAGGGTAAACGGATAGATCTCTTTCAGTTTGAACAGTCCATTCCCGGCCAGAGGGACGATCAAACTGGTGCTGGTTGAGGAGGACTGGACAGCAACGGTCATCAATAGACCCGAGGTGATGCCGGTAATGGGACCATGGCCGATAGCCCGGTGCAGAATCTGCTTGGCGCGTCCGACCATCAGCACTTTCAGGACTTTACCCAGTATGATGATGGACAGGAAGATCAGGGTCAGACCGGTCAGCGCCAGGGCTATACCACCCCAGATACCAGGAAGGGTTTCGTAGAGAGACTTGAATACTGTCACCAATGGCTGTGTCAGCGGTTTGATAAAGTCCAGCCCTTTGATGCTCATGGCATCCCCGCCGACCATAAAGGTGGTCAGCCAGGCCGAGAGCTGATCCATATAACCGGTCAGCATCTCCAGGGGCAGAAAGATGGTGACGGCCATCAGGTTAAAGAAGTCGTGTACCGTTGCGGCAGAGAAGGCGCGGCGAAACTCCTTCTTTTTGCCGATGTGACCCATGCTGACCAGCGTGTTCGTTACGGTCGTGCCCAGATTGGCGCCCATAATCATGGGAATGGCTGTTGCTACGGGGAGACCACCGGCGACAAGGCCAACAATAACCGAGGTCACGGTACTCGAGGACTGAATCAGTGCTGTGGTAAAGGCCCCGACAACCAGACCCATCACCGGATTGCTGGCGAAGGCAAAGAGTTGTCTGGCACCTTCGGCCCCCCCCGATGCCCACTTGAAACCGCTGCCGATCATGGCCACAGCGACCAGTAGCAGATAGACCATCAGGACGACGACCAGCCATCGTAACAGGAGGCTGGTGGTGGAGCGTTGCGGAGCCGTATATGTCATAGCACATTTTCAAATCAGGTTAATGGGAACTATCCAATGTGAGCTGCATTGAGCAGTTTCGCAGAGAATAGGCAGAGAGTCGATATCCCTGTTCAGGTTTATCTTTGAACGTGGGAAAAACCAGTGCGCTGTCATGCTTTTCAAGCCATTGTCGAGTATAGCTTTTGATGGTGACTTTGGGTTCGCTCTTTTCTCCTCGCCATGCTCCGCTTGAAAATCCATATGGGTAGAGTCACAAATGCGGGCTTGGTGACCTGCACCCTCCAGGCGTGACAGTAAATATTCAAGCCTGTCATCTCATTAAGTTTACGGCAAAGGTCTGTCAGTGCTTCGGCATTGCTGTCCTTGCCAAGCGCGGTTAAAAGGGAGAGAGGGCAAGAGGGAGAGAGGGTACAAGAGGGAGAGAGGGTAAGAGGGCAAGAGGGCAAGAGGGAGAGACAAGGCCGCGAATCTAGACAAAGTGGTTTGATCCAATGGTCGACTGGAAATTTTTACACTATTAGTGTTGTTTACTCCCACCCTCTGGCGCGATTAGATTAGTTAGTGTCAGTCTTGGAGTCAGTATCGGAGTCAGTATCGGAGTCAGTGTCGGATTCAATGTCGGATTCAATGTCGGATTCAATACCAGAATCACCTGACTCATACCCGCTAAAATCATCCGCTATGGATACACTATCTGATCTCAGGCTGCTATCCCATGAATCAATACCTTCCATACTGATTGCTGAATCCCTTCGCTCCGGATGATTACTTTCCAGAAACTTGTCTATCTCGGCAGCGAGGGCTGACCGGTTATCTTCCAACGAAGTATCCGATAACATCATCTGTTCCAGCCCAGTAACAAACTGCTCTTTCTGCAGCATTGGTTCACTCTTATTCGCGCTGACTTGCGCTTTGGCATTATGGAATGAAGTGCTGTTCAGCCAGGTTTTTTCCCAGAGTGGGTTCTTTTCAATGGCATAGCCCTGATCCATAAGGTTGGAAAGTACCGATAGCAGCTGCTCTTCATTAAAGATCATGCAGATGCCGTCCGCCATGTTCAGCGCCTTTGGCAAAAAGGCGGTAATCGGATAATTCGACTTTTCATCCGTCACCGGATTGTAAGCATCAACACCATGGTGAATCACCCGGTGTTTTCGACCCAGTGCTTTATCATAATGCTGAACCATATCACGGTTTCGCTGAGTCACATTTCCCATAACAGGGTCTTGTCTGGAGACGTTCTCACCGGATGAATTCTTTTTGTTATAAAAACTATCAATCAGCTTTTTTTCGAGTTTATCGTAATGACTATTCCCCTCATCCAGCTGCTGTTGAGTGATCAGTTTCTGATCAAAACGTTTTTGCAGACGATGTCGATATTTATTCACCTGTCGTTTAACAATCTGATCTGAAACCAGTATCACTGGCAGTTTGTCCTGGCCGGACAAATCCTTATCTTCAAGGGGAAACGATTCCATCAGCGGGTCAATATCAGCAGTAACCGGCAGAGATGCTCCTCCGGGCTTTTCTGCTCGCTGCGCCATCACCATAATGTCCAATCCATTTTCATCCTTAACACGCCAGCCACCATCGGCGTCTTTTGTTAATAACTGGGAACATTCAGGGGCGTCGTCCCGATTGCAGATGCGGCTGTTAAACTGGATAGATAGGGATCCATCCTGACTGATATGCTCTTTTCGATTATAGAGGTAGCCTTTCTGCTCAAGTTCCTCCAGACGGGACTGGCTTATTTTTAAGGCTATGGACACTGCTTTATTAGTCTCAGTAGCCTTATTATCTTTCGGATCTGGAAGGCTTTTCGCTGCCAGATCATTGTATTTATTTATTTTTTCTTTGCCATCAAGGGCCAGTTTACTGAACTTCTGGTCTACAGGAATGGTGCCTGCCTGAGCGCCCCAGTTACTGCTTTTTGCCTTTATCTGCAAATTCTTGGTAGGCCAGCCTTCATCAATCAATGTTCGACAGATGGGTTCCACCGGTCGGGTAAACAGTACTGCACCCCGGCTGTCTACCGCAGTTATAAGGTTGTCCAGAAGGTTTCTGGGAATCCCCTGTAAATTATGCTCGGCAACACGATCCAGTCCGGTAATTATTTTCTCGCGGGAGTCGTTTTCAACCGGGGCTTCTGCCAGTTCAATTAATTTTCCGGTAGGAATGGCAACGGGTTTGATATTATAGCTGGAGAGTGCTTTTATCCCACCACTTCCGGAAGCCTCTCTGGAAACCTGGGTTGCGGAGCTGTTTTCAGGAACCAGGGCAACCTGTCTTGTGCCTGAAAAAGCGACCCGGTCAGAATCTTCAACGCTAACGCTATCTATTGTTTTTGATGAATTAACGTGAAGGGGTGAATTCGAATTAATTGTACCCATGGCTGCCTTTATCCCATTCTTAGTCTTGAGCTTTACGACCAACAAAACGCTTATCATTTAAGAGTAAGAGTATTTATTTATGGCTGCAAATTGGATCTCTTGATTAAATCTGTGAAGTACGATACGTCCGTTGCATTAAAACAGCAGCTATTTTCGCTGAATATACGCCTAAAAACGTGTAATAGATTGCAGGTATGCCATTTTTAAAGCATGCAACAAGTACCCTCCGCCTTCGGCGAATGTTAGATAATCAAAAAATTTGAACCCTGAAGCCAGACTACCTCTCATTCATCAAGGACAGAGGTAAA
>CAMRBW010000045.1 GCA_947040555.1 uncultured Oceanospirillales bacterium
CACACACAAGGGAACACGCGAATAGCCATGCGTCAAATACAAAACTAGAAAATCGGGAAAAATCGCCTCCAAGAAGAAGTACACGCTTAACAAACGTAAACAATGTAACTGCTCAAAATGTACCGAAAAACCCGGTGAAGGAGAGACCGCAGACCAGCATTTCCAGGGATGGGAATGTCAACCCTCCATTATTGAGGGGTAAAAGGGTTCCGAAAAGAGCGGAAATTGCTGATAAAGGTCTGGCTTCACAAGAGCTGATTCACCAGCAAGTGGAATGCCAAGCAGTGCAAGGTTCTAAAGATATAATCCATACCAGTCAGAGCTCAACTATTCCCCACCAGCTGGTATTAATGCTGCCAGAATCCGCCACAAAAAGCAGTCTCGGTAGTGAGCCAGAGGTGTGGCTGGCATCCTTGGAAGCGGCAGTACGCAAGGCCTCCAAAATGGCAACACACACATTTGGACCACTACCCAGTCCCGATACCGGAAAGACCTCAACATACAAATCTCCTGCTCCTTCTCCTCACGAAAGCGGAAGCAATCAGCCCGAGCCGAGCAACAGCAACAGCAACAGCAACAGCAACAGCAACAGCAACAGCAACAGCCTAAATACTTCCCGTAATGAAGGAAGAGGATTCGGCAGTATGTCTGGGTTAATAGCTAATAATCAGGAAACCCAACAGGAAACAACGCAACCCTCCACCTTCACCACACCAAGAGTGCCCGACACGGCCTATAACGGGAACACACAGTATTACGACGAGGAACCATCGCTAGTGAAGCAAGCTAGTCAATGGCTAATCGAGTCTATCACGGATCACCGAATCTACGCTCTTGCTGCTTTCATAAGCTCAACAATTGCGCTCAATGCTCTCGTAAAGCCGAAGCATGGTTCGAATATTAAAGATCAGCTTTTAAAGGACACCATAAAAATCATGGATCCTTTAACTCCAGCTTTTCGGCTTATGGCCCTCGAAATACTGGTCGATGGCACTCCAGACGAACTGATCCATTGCTGGACGCCTGATCATCTCAAATGGTGGGTCGATTCGGTCTCTGAAAAATGGTGCACGTTGAATAACTGTAACGCAAGGAGCATACCAGTTAATTTTATATACAACGTTCTGTCACCGGTAACAAGTGACGAAAACCAACTGCGCCAGGAAATACAGTTCCGCACCTCTGGAGAGCCTCTCGACCTTCGAGATCCACGGCAAGCAACAATTGACGCCCGTCGAAAAGCAGTTTGTGCCACCCTTGACAGCAACCCCACAACCAAGAAGCAGTGGATGTCTGAGCTGACCGACTCCGGCCAGCTAAAGAAGGCTCATACTCAGCTAAATGAAAATCATAGCCCTGTTAAAATTATGCGCGAAAGCTTTCTTGAGACATTTGCTACGACAACACAACACACTCGTTACAAGAATATTCGGCCACAGGGCTCACTGATAGACGTTACCAGTCAGTACATTCCTTCCGCCATCCCCCATCCAGATGCAGGTCAGCGGTACGGTGTTTATACTTGTTCAACAATTGATGGTGACAATTGGTGGGTTCTGGATATTACTAATGAGCAACCTGGCTTACACGGTTTTCCTGCACTGATCGGTTACGCCCATAAAGCCAGTAACGGTCGGTGCATAACAGAGAGTATGGATATCTGGCTCTCAACCATCGATAAAAACGGGGAAAGTACAACGCTGAATCCTGAAGCTACCCCGACTTACTCAATCACTATTAATCTTGCAGACATACTAAAAGGAGTTCCCAGGGAGTTCCTGAACAGTGACAGCTGCTCTCTGGCGTTCTGGAAAAATCGTCAGTGGGACACTATCTCCGTCACAGAGCCTAAGCCCGGCTTTCTTCAGGCGGTCTTACCTCGATTTGCCCTTTATCGACTGCAATCTAACAAGCAGACGGCTCTGTTCACCATCGACACACAAACTGATGAAATCAATCTGTGGAGCTGGCCATCCGCTTCACCGGATGTCGATGCTGCCGCTGCCGCTACCACTGCCGAAAAGCAAACGATGAGATACCGGAATAATGGACGATAACCTGATGCAGACCTACAACCGTCTGCCCGTGACCTTTTCCCGCGGTCAAGGCGTCTGGTTGGAAGATCAAAATGGGCGCCGTTACCTTGATGCCCTGTCCGGCATTGCTGTTTGCGGTCTTGGTCATAGTCACCCTCGTATTACCAGAGCCATTTTCGAACAGAGCCAGCGCCTGTTACACACATCCAATCTTTACGGAATAGAAGCCCAGAGTCTTCTGGCCCAAAAGTTGGCAGCGCTGACCGATATGGAAAAGATTTTCTTCTGCAATTCCGGCGCAGAAGCCAATGAATGCGCCATCAAAATTGCCCGCCAGGTCGGCCACCAACGTGGCATTGCGACCCCGGGCATTATCGTTATGGAGAGTGCTTTTCATGGCCGAACGCTGGCCACGCTCACGGCAACCGCAAACCCCCATGCCCAAAAAGACTTCGGCCCCCTGCTGGATGGTTTTTACCGGGTTCCCTTCAACGACCCGGATGCCGTACGTGCACTCTCCGACAATCGGGACATCGTTGCTGTTTTCGTCGAACCTGTGCAGGGTGAGGGTGGCGTATGTGTTCCTGAAACCGGCTATCTGCAAGCCTTACGAAAGACCTGTGATAACAACAACTGGCTACTGATGCTGGATGAAATTCAGACCGGTGTCGGACGCACCGGTCACTGGTATGCCTTCCAGGCAGAAGGCATTCTGCCGGATGTTTTGACCAGCGCCAAAGGTCTTGGTAACGGTATTCCCATCGGAGCCTGTCTGACCCGAGCGTTAGCAGCACAAGCCCTTGGCCCCGGTAGCCACGGCACAACCTTTGGTGGCAACCCCCTCTCCTGTTCTGCCGCACTTGCCGTGCTCGATACGATTGAGCAGGAGGGGCTGCTGGACAACGTTCGGAGTGTCAGCCGTTATATTCTGGAAGAGCTGCGCAATCAGTTGAGCGATATCAACGGCATTCAGGATATCCGTAATCGAGGGCTCATGTTCGGTATCGAACTGGCCTGGCCCTGTGGCGAACTGGTCACAGAGGCGCTGGAAGCCGGCCTGCTGATCAATGTTACTGCCGGCAACACCCTTCGCCTGCTGCCACCTCTTATCCTCACCAGAGAAGAGGCTGACATCCTGGTGGACAGGCTTGTTCCCCTGATCAAAAAATTTGCAGACCGTCGTGGTAAAAGCGCTGTTCAATTGGCTCCGGACAGCGTTTGCCAATAGAGGGGCTGCACCCTTGGTAAAAGACTTCTCAGCCCGTCAATTCTGGTTTTTGTGGCCGGATGGGTACTCATAAATTCTGGAGGATTCTGACCACTGTGAGCGGCCATCTTCTGCCAGAGGGAGATTGCAGCCTCCGGGTTGTAACCGGCACGGGCCATCAGCTCCAGACCAATAATATCCGCTTCAGCCTCTTTTTCCCGACTGTTGGGTAGCGCCAGAGCGTAGTGTACGACCTGATTAGCCAGATCCATGGCACCCTCGTTCACCCCCAACAAGGCACCGGTAAGAGCGCTGCCGAGCTGCATAACATAGGCCTGAGACATTGCCTCACGTCCATGCTCTCTCAGTGCATGGGCGATTTCATGCCCCATAATGGCAGCGATCTCATCATCGTTCAGGTCAAGGGTTTCAATAATGCCGGTGTAAAAAACAATCCTGCCACCGGGAAGACAACTCGCATTGATCGTCTCGTCACGGATCAGAGAGACCTGCCATGGCCAGCGGCTGGCATCAGCACGAAACGTCGCCACCTGGCTGGTAATACGATCAGCGATCTTCTGAAGACGTCGAAGATCCCGCCCGGACACCACCAGCGTTTTGCTCTCTTTGGCCTGCTGCCGCATCTGCTGGTAAGACTGTGCCGACATCTGATCTACCTCAGCAGAGGATAACAGGGTGAGCATACGCTGCTCACGACCAACCCCCACTGTCCCTCCCGACGTGGTATGTACAGACTGACAGCCGGTCAACATCAGCGCTAACAGTAGCGCAGTAGCCGTTCCGGTAAATATCCCTTTCCCTGTTGATACAATGCGGCTCTTTATCACCCAAACCCTCCAAATGTCATACAAAGATTACAAAGACCAGATAAACTGAACATTATTATGTGATCACAATTTTGTGTGTGAAAGTAAGCAAAGTAAAAATAACAATTCCCACAGGAGCTGTGGCAATGACGCAACCCGCCAGCGATTCATCCTTAAAATTGTACGACATAGTCATCATTGGTGGAGGCATCAATGGTGTCGGTATAGCAAAGGATGCCGCCGGGCGAGGGCTCAAGGTTCTGCTCTGTGAACAGGACGATCTGGCTGCGGCCACCTCATCAGCCAGCAGTAAACTGATTCACGGCGGGCTTCGCTATCTGGAGCACTATGAATTCCGGCTGGTGCGCGAAGCTCTGCAAGAGCGGGAAGTGCTACTGGCTATTGGTCACCATCTCGTCAAACCACTGCGCTTTCGGCTGCCCCACGCACCACACCTGCGCCCGGCATGGATGATTCGAGCCGGGTTGTTTCTCTACGACTATCTGGCGGGTCGCAAAACCCTGCCTCCCAGTCGGTGCATCAAGCTGGATAACCACTCTCCTCTGCAGCCGATGCACACCAGGGTTTTTGAATATTCGGACTGCTGGGTCGATGATGCTCGACTGGTCATCGCCAATGCGATCACGGCTTGCGAGCGGGGAGCCACTATTTTACCTCGCACACGTTGTGAATCGGCACAGCGTACGGTAAGGGGCTGGGAGATCGAACTGAGCAACACTCCTGACGGCGCCAGGCAGCATGTTTACGCAAAAGCTCTTGTTAATGCTTCAGGCCCCTGGGTCGCGGATTTTATCGAAAAAAACCTGTCTATGAAGCCTGAGCACGGCATTCGCATGATCAAGGGCAGCCATATTGCGGTACCCGCTCTCCACAATGGGGAAGAGGCTTACATTCTGCAAAATACCGACGGACGCATTGTCTTTGTTATCCCCTGGCTGGATAAATGGTCGATGATCGGCACGACAGATGTCGAGTATCAGGGCGACCCGGCACAGGTGATTCCCAGCGAGGAGGAAGAGCAGTACCTGATCGCTATTGCCAACCAGTACTTCAAAAAACAGACGCATCGGGAAGATATCGTCCACCGTTTCGCTGGCGTTCGTCCTCTGTGTAATGATGAATCCAACAACCCTTCTGCGATTACCCGGGACTATACCATTACAGTGTCTGACTCGAGCGAAAATCTGCCCCTGCTCAATATTTTCGGCGGCAAACTGACCACCTATCGCAAGCTGGCAGAGTCAGCATTAAGCAAACTAAAACCCTGGTTTTCGGAGATGGGAGAACCCTGGACCGACCACGTCGTCCTGGCTGGCGGTGAGATTATCTCCAAAGAATCTTTTATCGAGAATCTTTTGCATGGCTTTCCATGGCTGCCAAAAGAGATTGCAAACCGTTATGTCAGTAACTACGGCGACCTCTGTCACCGCTTTCTCCTGCCCTGCAACTCACTGGCAGATATGGGCCAACATTTCGGCAACGGCTTGTATCAGACAGAAGTTGACTATCTGGTCGACCATGAGTGGGCAGTAGAAGCTGACGATATCCTCTGGCGTCGCACAAAAACCGGACTGGGGCTTCCCGAACAGAAAAAAGAGCAGCTGATCAGCTATCTTCACAGCCGCAATCTTCAAAAGCGTAATACCCCCCGTTGAAGCTCTTTCCTGAAGGCGCTAGCGTCCCCGCTGGCGCTTCGGCCAAATGAGACTGAATCGCGCTCCTCCCAAGGTCTCACTGGTGCTGACCAGAGCCTTGCCATTATGCCAGTGCATAATACGACGAACGATGGAGAGACCCAGCCCATACCCTCCTGAGGCGCGGGTGCGGCTATCGTCAAGGCGAGAGAATGCTGTAAACACACGCTCCCGCTGATCTTCAGGTATGCCGGGACCATCGTCCTCCACATCGATACGGCAATTGTCGTGTCCGATACTGAAGCGTACCTCCACCCGACCATTCGCATAACGACAAGCATTGCTGACCAGATTCTGGATCGCCCTGTGAATATAACGCTCCTCCACATCAATACGACGGCGTGACTCCATAATACGACACGGGATGTGTTCAATAACGATCGCGCTTTTCTGGCGCTGATGCTCTTCCACAACCCGGGTCGCGATCTGATCCACATCCAACCGTTCAAAGCGAATATCGGGAACACCCTCTTCAAGACGGGCGTAGGTCAGGATCTCATCGATCAGATGGTCCAGCTCCTCGATATCGCCATCGATCCCCTTGATGTAGCTCTCACGCTCGCGATCACTTTCGACATCCATCACCATTTCCAGCCCGAACCGTATACGCGCTACCGGCGTACGCAGCTCATGGGAGACCCCTCGAATCATCTCTTTCTGAATGCTGAGCAACCCCTGTATATGGCTGGCCATATTGTTAAATGCAGCTGCCAGCTGCCCTACGGAGTCACTGCCGTGTAATTTGACCCGAGTGTCCAGATCACCACGAGCCAGACGAATAGCTGCCCGTTCAAGCTTGCTCAGCCGACGCTCAAGCCCTCGCACCAGCACATAGATAGCAACACTAATGGAAGCCAGCACAAACAACCCGATGGTGGCCAGCAATTTGAACGGATAGGGGTCCAGCATGGCGATAGGACCGATCCTGATGATCTGTCCTGTATCCGATAAACGACTATAAACATCCATACTGCGCCCGAAGTGGTTCAGCAGTGCGATGGAATACCCTTGTTCAAGCTGTCCGCGTTGCCGCTGAGTCAGCTGTTTCGGCATAGCATCAAGCAGTTTGACCGGATAGCCAAACAGCTCGGTCTCTCGCTCTTGCAGCACCAATTGCCGACGAGCCGGAAGAATACGCTCCACCCAGTCACGCACCAGAGAACCGGTGCCTGTGGCCAGCTGTTCATTCAGATCACCCAGAGTGCCCCGTAGCAACGTCTGCTCGTTAATGGCCGTGAAAATTTCGAACTGCTCATCTTCACCATCCCGAATAAACACCCGGCCGCCATCCAGTTGATTGCGCGGTTGGCGGCCTTTCACGCCCTCAAAGGCAGGGACAATCGACAGGGTGATGCCCAACTTGTTCTCCCAGCGTTCCAACAGCTCCGGCCAGCGCTTTTGTGGCGCTGACACCAGCTCAAGGCTCATTATCCGAAAGGTTCCCTGAGCTGTAGACTCTCGGAACTCTTGCAACCGTACGCCATTGATAATGGTCAGGGCCAACCCTGAGAGCACGGCCACCAGCACCAGAGTAAACAGCAGCCCTCCGTATATGCGCAGAAAAATACTGCTCACCCATCGTCCTCCAATCATCTTTTGATAACAGACGACAATAGTCTATCGCCCGGTCCCTGTTACCCGTCTTATAACGGACGAACGAAGAGATAGCCTTTCGAGCGTACAGTTTTAATCATTCGGGGATGCATAGGATCATCACCAATTTTGGGGCGAATACGGGAGACTCGAACGTCAATGGAACGATCCTGACCGTCGTACTCAATGCCGCGGAGCTTCTCAAAAATCTCCTCCCGACTGAGTACACGACCAGCATTGGAGCTGAGCAACCAGAGTAGATCAAATTCCGCACTGGTCAGTTCAATATTCTCCCCTTTCAGCCAGGCTTCGCGCATGGAGGCATCAACCACCAGTTCGCCGAACTCTAAACGACCTTTATCACCTTTATCATCGGTAACCGGTGCGTGAGTACGGCGCAATAGCGCACGAATACGAGCCAATAGCACGCGAGGACGTACCGGCTTGGCCACATAGTCATCGGCCCCCATTTCCAGGCCGAGAACCTCGTCCAGGTCATCGGTACGTGCCGTCAGCATCAATATCGGGTTGTGGTAGTCTGCCCTGACGCGGCGGCAAATAGAGACGCCATCTTCACCAGGCAGCATGAGATCCAGCACCACCAAATCAGGGTTTTCATTCAGAATACGGTCAACGGCCTTGCCACCATCGCATTCGACGGTGACAGTGAGACCATTGTTCTCAAGGTATTCACGGGTAAGATTGGCCAAGCGCTCATCGTCTTCAACGATCAGGATGTGGCCGCAATCGCTCTGCTGTGTCGCAGGCTGTGTTTCTGTCTGCATCATAAATTTGTTACCAGATTCTACTGTTGCCAAGGATAACCGTACAGAGGGGCATAAATCCGTTGCAGTCTGTAACCGGTATACCCTTTGACCTTAATAAACAAAAAAAATTCAGAACAGACTGTTTACCTTTGCGCTGTCCGTAATATTTGGCATGGGGCGATATTCTGTGTCCCCCGCGTGTCAAAGACAACCATAAAAATCAACCCAAAATAACTATAAAAAACATATTTTCAATAGCAATTTTTTATATGGGTCTGATCCGCATTTTTTAGACTCCGCCATCAAAACGTCGCCCGTGTAGCTGGCGAAATGTTAAAGAGAAGTAAACACTTACATGGGTTTTTTTTGTGATCTCCCGACCGTTATCGTACCCCTGTCACACCTCTGCAAACTGGCTTGCAATAAATAGAACACCGCATTATCTTGTGTGTAGAAAAAAGAAAAACACAACATTTAGTGCCTCAGCATGGAATAGAGGTGGACTCCGGATGACCATAACGGCGTTAAGAATTTGCAGTTCGGGGCTCATATTCAATCCGTCCCGGTAACACACGCCAGCGGTTAGTATCTCTGACAGATACAGGAAAAAAGCACTATGTCCGTGCCCTTTTTATGGCACAGACAGCCCTTTTCTTTTGTCTTAAGAGAGAGTGTCTTGAAAGAACCCTTATTCCATCTCGGCACAGTAGCCACTGAATATTTGAACTTTTGAATATTTGGCTGCTTTGTAATGAGTGACTGTCGCTTGCGACACCGCCAGATCACGACATACAGTGACACCCATACAGCACAACAGGACAAACAGGCAGGGCATGAACGAACATCTTCAGGTCACCAAGAGAAACGGACTGCAGGAAGCTATCGACCTTGAAAAAATCCACAAGGTGATTACCTGGGCTGCAGACGGTCTGGACAACGTGTCAGTGTCTCAGGTCGAACTCAAGGCTCATATCCAGTTCTACAACGGTATTCCTACCACTGAAATTCACGAGACCCTGATCAAGTCAGCCGCCGACCTCATCTCCATTGAGGCCCCGGACTACCAGTACCTTGCCGCACGTTTGGCCATTTTCCATCTGCGCAAAAAAGCCTATGGTCAGTTCGAACCACCAAAATTGTATGATCATGTCGTACATCTGGCGGAGATGAAAAAATACGACTCTTCTCTGCTAACCGATTACACCAGAGAAGAGCTGAACCAGATTGACAGCTTTATTGACCATAATCGGGATATGAACTTCAGCTACGCCGCTGTCAAGCAGCTGGAAGGCAAATATCTGGTACAAAACCGGGTGACCAGAGAGTACTACGAAAGCCCGCAGTTTCTCTATGCTCTCATTGGTGCCAGCCTGTTCAGCGCTTACCCCAAAAAGACACGACTGGATTACATCCATCGCTTTTACGATGCGGTCTCACAGTTCCTGATCTCACTGCCAACGCCGATTATGTCCGGCGTCCGTACCCCCACCCGGCAGTTCAGCTCCTGTGTACTGATTGAGTGTGATGACTCCCTGGATGCGATAAACGCTACCGCAAGTGCCATTGTCAAATATGTTAGTCAGCGGGCGGGTATCGGTATCAATGCGGGGCGTATTCGCGCCATTGGTAGCCCGATTCGCGGCGGAGACGCCTTCCATACAGGCTGCATTCCGTTTTATAAGTACTTCCAGACCGCCGTAAAATCCTGTTCTCAGGGCGGTGTTCGGGGTGGTGCAGCAACCCTGTTCTACCCGCTCTGGCACTATGAAGTCGAGAGTCTGCTGGTGTTGAAGAACAATCGGGGCGTGGAAGAGAACCGGGTTCGGCACATAGACTACGGCGTTCAGTTCAACCGCCTGATGTATCAGCGCCTGATCAAAGGGGGCAACATCACCCTGTTCTCACCCAGCGATGTGCCCGGTCTTTATGATGCGTTCTTTGAAGATCAAGAAAAATTTGAAGCCCTCTACGAGCAGTACGAGCAAGACGACAGCATTCGCAAAAAAACCCTGAAAGCGGTCGAGCTATTCACTCTGTTTGCTCAGGAGCGCGCCAATACCGGCCGTATCTACCTGCAGAATGTTGACCACTGCAATACCCACAGCCCGTTTGACGCCAAAGTAGCGCCTATTCGCCAGAGCAATCTCTGTCTGGAAATCGCCCTGCCTACCAAACCGGTGCAGGATATACACGACGAGAACGCAGAAATTGCCCTCTGCACACTGGCAGCCTTTAACCTCGGCAAGATTGATGGCCTCAACCAGCTTGAGGAGCAGGCAGAACTGCTGGTACGCGCCCTCGACAGTCTACTGGACTACCAGGACTACCCTCTGGCAGCGGCCCGCAATGCCACTATGGGACGTCGTCCTCTCGGCATTGGCATTATCAACTACGCCTACTATCTGGCCAAAAATGGAGCTCGCTACTCGGATGGCTCCGGCAACGCCCTGACGCACAAGACCTTTGAAGCCATTCAGTACTACCTGTTGAAAGCTTCCAACCAGCTGGCAAAAGAGAAAGGGGCGTGTCCGAAGTTCAACGAAACCCTCTACAGCAAAGGCATCCTGCCCATCGATACTTACAAAAAGGAGCTCGATGAGGTTTGCGATACACCTCTGCGTCTGGATTGGGAAACCCTGCGGGAAGAGATCAAAACCCACGGCCTGCGCAATTCGACCCTGACCGCACTGATGCCATCCGAGACCTCTTCCCAGATCTCTAATGCCACCAACGGTATTGAGCCACCCCGTGGTTTTGTTAGTGTAAAAGCGAGCAAAGATGGCATTCTAAAACAGGTGGTGCCGGAGTCGGAAACCCTGCGTAATCACTATGAACTGTTGTGGAATATTCCGGACAACACCGGTTATCTGCAACTGGTTGCGATCATGCAAAAGTTTGTCGACCAGAGCATCTCCGCCAACACCAATTACGACCCCAGTCGTTTTGAAGGCGGCAAGGTTCCGGTCAAGGTGATACTGAAAGATATGCTCAATGCTTACAAACTCGGTGTGAAGACCCTGTACTACCACAACACCCGGGATGGTGCGAGCGACGCTCAACATATCGAACAGGAAGACGACGGCTGCGCCGGCGGTGCCTGCAAAATCTGACAGCACCGCCTGCAGCACTACCCCCTTCTCCAGATATGGAATCCACGAATAACCGGAAGTCGCCCCCTCAGGGCGCTTCCTGCGGAAGACAGCGAACATGGCTTACACCACTTTCAACCAGAACAATTTTGACGCCACCAAAGAGCCGATGTTCTTTGGTCAGAACGTCAACGTCGCACGTTACGATGTGCAGAAGTACTCAATCTTCGAGCAGCTGATTGAAAAACAGCTGTCGTTTTTCTGGCGCCCCGAAGAGGTCGATCTCTCCAACGACCGCAGTGACTTCAACAAATTACCTGAACATGAGCAGCATATTTTTCTGAGCAACCTGAAATACCAGACTTTGCTCGACTCCATTCAGGGCCGTTCACCAAACATTGCCCTGTTGCCCATCGTCTCCCTGCCGGAGCTGGAAACCTGGATCGAAACATGGACCTTCAGTGAGACCATCCACTCTCGCTCCTACACCCATATCATCCGCAATGTAATGACCGAGCCATCAAAGGTATTTGATGACATCATCAACAATGAGGCCATCATCACCCGCGCCACCGCCATCACTTGCTACTACGACGCCCTGATCGAAGGCATCCAGCTCTACAACGCCCACGGCGAGGGTGAACACACGATCAATAACGAAAAGGTAAGCGTCTCCCTCCGCGAACTGAAAAAAAGACTTTATCTGACTATGGTCTCCGTCAACGTGCTGGAGGCCATCCGTTTTTATGTCAGTTTTGCTTGCAGCTTTGCTTTTGCCGAACGTGCGACCATGGAAGGCAATGCCAAGATCATCAAACTGATCGCCAGAGATGAAGCTCTCCACCTCACCGGCACTCAGCACATTCTGCAACTTATGGCCAGTGGTCGTGATGATCCGGAAATGGCAGAGATCGCTGCTGAGCTGAAAGAAGAGGCCCGGCAGATCTTTATCGATGCCGCCGAGCAAGAGAAGGAGTGGGCTGCCTACCTGTTCCGGGACGGTTCCATGATTGGTCTTAACAAAGATATTCTGGGCTCCTACGTGGAGTACATCACCACCCAGCGCATGCTGGCTATCGGCTTTGAATCCCCCTTCACCACCAAGCAGAATCCGCTGCCCTGGATGAACAGCTGGCTAAATAGCGACAATGTTCAGGTAGCTCCCCAGGAGGTAGAAGTCAGCTCCTACCTGGTCGGGCAGGTCGACAGCGATGTTGATACCGACGATTTCAACGACTTCTCTCTGTAAACACTCACCAATCGAGGCGCACAGACTCCATGGCGAATATCGTAAAAATTCAGGATGGCTACAGCTTTCTCCCTCGTCCCGAGGCGACGCTGCTGGAAGCACTGGAAGCCGAGAATATCGCCATGGAATACCAATGTCGTCAGGGGTACTGCGGCAGCTGCCAGATCAAACTGATTGCCGGCGATGTGGAGTACCATAAACAGCCACTGGCGTTTGTTCAGGAAGATCACATTCTACCCTGCTGCTGTCATGCCAGTTCCGATGTTACTGTCCAGCTGCCACAGCCACTGGAGTGTATTCAGAAAAAGGTTTCCGCATAACAGCGTCGTTATGACAGGGTGGTTATAGCAAGAGTTAGAGCAAGAGTTAGAACAAGAGTTAGAACAAGAGTTAGAGCAAGAGTTAGAACAAGAGTTAGAACACGAACGTTACAAAAGTATTGACCTTAACAAAACGCCTTTTATAATCTCAATCAGTTTGTCTTGTCTACCCAAGACGTATAAGCCGGACGTACGAGAAGTACGACGTCGGCCTGGCTTTCGCAGCGATAGCTTCTCAGATCACAACAGACACAATGGGTTTTATGACTGCAGCTCACAGCACCATGCTTTTCCAGCACGCTCGCCAGCCAGAGCCCATCTATTTTTTCAAAAAAAGCCCCTTTTTCAGGGGCTTTTTTTTGGTTGCCTGCCCAACCGGCAGCTCATCAGGCAACTGCCAGCCTCTTATAAATCACCCGGAGGGTTCAAGGCACTGCCTGACAAAAAATAAAACATTCAGCAGCAGTCTTTTACTCGCCAACAGCAGGCTCCCAAAGCCACAAGGACAGGTACGCCCAGCATGACTAACTCGCTCTACCAGAAGCACATCGTCTCCATCACCGACCTCTCCCGAGAGGAGCTGGAACTGATCGTCGCGACCGCAGCCAGCATCAAGACTTCGCCCAGACCCAACCTTCTGGCCGGCAAGGTTATTGCGAGCTGCTTCTTCGAAGCCTCCACCCGTACCCGTCTCTCCTTTGAAACTGCGGTACAGCGCCTCGGTGGCACCATTATCGGCTTTGCCGATGGCGGCAACACCTCCCTGGCCAAGAAAGGGGAGACCCTCTCAGACTCCATTCAGGTCATATCCTCCTACACGGATGCCGTGGTTATGCGTCATCCTCAGGAAGGCTCTGCCCGCATGGCCTCCGAGTTCTCCTCCGCTCCGGTGATCAACGGCGGTGACGGCTCCAACCAGCACCCCACCCAGACCCTGCTGGATCTATTCAGTATCTACGAATCCCAGGGCACTCTGGATGGTCTGAAGGTTGCCTTCTGTGGCGACCTGAAATACGGCCGCACCGTCCACTCTCTGGCTCAGGCGCTGTGCCATTTCGGTGCTGAATTCACCTTCCTGGCACCGGACGAACTCTCTATGCCGGACTACCTGCTGGAAGATTTTGTCGATGCCGGTATCACCTTCAAGCGCGCTGAAGACTTCTACGAAGTGGCCCACGAAGCCGACATCATCTACATGACTCGCGTCCAGAAAGAGCGCTTTGACGAGACCGAGTACAAGCAGATCGCATCCCGCTACATCCTGACTGCTGAGCACTTAAAAGAAGCCAAACCCAACATGCGTATTCTGCACCCTCTGCCACGGGTGGATGAAATCTCCACTGATGTCGACAAAACCCCGCACGCCTACTACTTCCAACAGGCAGAAAACGGTGTTTATGCCCGTGAGGCGCTGTTGGCACTGGTTCTGAACGAAAGCATTTAAGGCAACTAAGGCATTTAAGGAGAAGTGTGAATCATGGTTGAAAAGAAAAAACTTCAGGTAGAAGCGATCAATACCGGCACCGTTATCGACCATATTCCGGCCGGTCAGGGTGTGAAAATTCTGAGCCAGTTGCAATTGCTGGGCACAGACTCGCGTATCACCGTCGGCTTCAACCTGCCCAGTCAAGAGCTGGGATTGAAAGATATTATCAAGGTCGAAAACCGTCTCTTCAATGAGACCGAAGCCAGTGAGATGGGGTTATTCGCGCCAAAGGCCACCATCAACGTGATCGAGAACTATGCCGTTCGCGACAAGTTCAAGATGAGTGTACCGGAGAAGCTGGACGGCGTATTTGAGTGCCCTAACTCCAACTGCATCACTCACAACGAGCCAGTGCAGAGCTCTTTCACGGTTAAAGAGCGTAACAACAATATCAATCTGAAGTGCAAATATTGCGAAAAGAGCTTCAGTAAGGACATTGTTGCTGGTCTGTAGATCTCTCAGTGATGCCGGGCTGACCAACCCGGCATCACCCTCCACCCCACCCAGAACTTCGAATAGCTTTATCCCGCGATAACCCCACATCGACCGAGCGATCTGTCAGTGTCCTAAGCATTGCAAGACCAAAAAAGAATAAAAAAATAAATAAATATCACTTTTATCAATAATATTGTTTTTTGGTCACTATTTTCCGGTTTTCGGGAACTCAATCACCCTGATGCTTTCCAATGTCTTGTAGACAGACTCACAATAGAAAAACAGGAGATAACCATGCGTGGAGTGAACTTTCCCCCTAACGCGTCGGCTCCAGTGGTTGATATGAATATCGCTAGGGCCAATTTTGAAGAAGAAAAGTCCTTCTTTTGCTCAATGTTCGTGGTCATCACGCCTCCCAGGCAGCGTCGCCTCAGACGTAAACGCCGCCGGGCCAACCGTTCCTCCCGCGGTCAAGGCATTCGGCGGCGATCAGTGTACCCGTTAAAGTCTCGCAAGGAGAATCCACATAACGACGGATAAGAGTGACAGTCGACAAGAGCAGCCTCTCAGCCGATAATGCAGACTACTTACATTTTTGTCCGCCATCCAATGCTAGCAGGCCAGGCATAGGATTCATCCGCCGCATAATGATTCAACGATAAGGAAACAATCTGGTTTGAGTGGTTTTCTCAATATCTTCAGCCGATCCCGGCGCAGAGGCATTAAAAACAATGATGCGCCCCAAACTCAGTCTTCTGGCAGGCACGGCCTGACAAAGGACAATCCAGCAAAGCAAGGCTCTGTAAAACACGGTTCTGCAAAAAATGAACGTCAACACGGCAGCAATGCCACAAGAACCCGGCGTAGCCGAAACCCCCATCGGCAGCCGGGTCCCAGAAGGGAAAGTGCCCAAAACTGGGATCTCAGCCAGTTTCAGGTGCCGGAGGAAGCAGGTAAGTCCCGTTTCCATGATTTCGGTCTTCCCCTGTCCCTGATGCGGGCTATTGCCGATCTGGGTTACCAGTATTGCACGCCCATTCAGGCTGAAGTTCTGGGTGCCACCCTGCAAGGTCGGGATGCCATCGGCAAAGCCCAGACCGGCACCGGTAAAACGGCGGCTTTTCTGATCGCCACCATTAAACAGCTGCTGGAAATTCCGGCACCAGACGAGCGTTATATTGGTGAGCCTCGGGCACTGATCATCGCACCGACCCGCGAATTGGCCATGCAGATTCATAAGGATGCCCAAGAGCTGACCAAATACACCGATCTCCACTGTGTCATGGTTGTGGGCGGTATGGATTATGAGAAGCAGCGGCAACAACTGCAGAAAGAGTATGTCGATATTCTCGTCGCCACACCGGGTCGACTGCTGGATTACTGCGAGCGTCGGGATCTCTTCCTTGATCTGACCGAAACCATGGTCATCGACGAAGCAGACCGTATGCTGGATATGGGTTTTATTCCGCAGGTTCGCAGGATTATTCGTTCCACACCCCGCCCTGGCGACCGGCAGACCCTGCTGTTTTCCGCCACCTTCAGTGATGATGTCCTGCGGCTCGGTGAACAGTGGACCTGGCACCCTCTGAAAGTAGAAATAGAACCTAACAGCATCGCCACCGATACTGTTGATCAGAAACTGTGGAGCATCAGCGCTAACGAAAAGTACAAAATCCTCCACAACCTGATCACTCGCCAGAATCTGGAGCGGATTATCGTCTTCACCAACCGCCGCGACCAGACCCGCAGACTGACCGAAAAATTGCGCAAGGATCATATCCTTGCCGATATGCTCTCCGGCGATGTGCCCCAGAAAAAACGCATCAAAACCCTGGAAGATTTCCGATCCGGAAAACTGCACGTACTGGTCGCCACCGACGTTGCCGGTCGTGGTATTCATATTGACGGCATTTCCCATGTGGTGAACTACAACCTGCCGGAAGACCCGGAAGATTATGTACACCGCATTGGTCGTACCGGACGCGCAGGAACCACCGGTATATCAATCAGCTTTGCCTGTGAGGACGATGCCTTTCTCATTCCGACATTGGAAGAGCTGTTGGGTGAAAGACTGATCTCCACTCCGCCACCAGACGAGTTGTTCTGACACACTTAATCCCCCTCTGATGCGGCATCATCGCAACGTAACTGCTCAAAATTATCTGGCAGATCGAGTGCCAACTTTCACACAGATCAGTGTTTCCGGGGTGATGATTCCGAAAACGCAGATTTGCCAGTAAAAAATGAGCAGTTACATCGCAGCCATGCTCCGCAGAAGCATCATGGCTGTTTTTTTGGGCTGTCTACCCCCAGATCATCGCTAATCCACCTCAGCCGTTGCCACAGTGACAGTGGATGTTTTGGTGCATCATCGTTTTTGAGATAACTCTTAAGATTCCCCCCACGCCTCCAATCATAAGGCTCTCGACAATACGAACAAAAGGGCCTGCGCCCATCGCCGTGATATTCGCCCATTATTGAGCTGCTGTGATAATGACCACAGTCAGAACAAGCCTTAGCCACACTAGCCTTCAGTACACCCAGGGTACAGCTCACACAGGTGAGGTGTTCAGGTGCTTCCGATACGTCTGCCAGCGTGTGTATCCGTGGCAATGTTTTCGGTACTTTCGCTGACGAACAACCCAGATCAACCATCGTTTTCTTCTGGTAATACCCATAACAGACTGGACAAATTACCGCGTCCTTAGCCCCCTCCTTCACTGCAGTAGATTTAGTTACAATCTCAACTTTTTTCGACGCAAAGCCGTTCTTCCACCACTTATGGTGCAGTGAAGTGACCAGGCGGTTGACCGCGACCTGACCAACGGTATTGACCAGCCCCAGCAGAGTGCGCGTCAATGCCTCCGGTACCCGTATCTGAAAAAAACTGACTCCATACCAGATTTGTGGCTCATCCTCCATCAGGATCCAATTATTACGCTCCTTAAAACTGGAGAAACGGGAGTATAAGATCAGGATTGGCCACGGATAGATTTTACTACCAGTAAGCCACACCAAAGAGTTCTCCCAACACAGGGGGTGGTTTGAATAGTTGCAACCGGTAAGAGAAAGTATCCGTCCTGATGTGTGATTACGCTCCTCCCAGATCTGCTTGGGGGTTGTATGCTTATGAGTGGTAAAGATCTCCCCCCCACCTCCTGGCTCAATCCGTCCCCACTCACACCAAGCACCAAGATTGGGGGTTTCGGACGCTTCTTGGTGACACTCAAGCATCGCTGCCACCAGCGCCAGCACATCTTGAGAGAGCAAGCTACTGTGGAGTTTAAGATCATTTCTGTCTATTCGATTCCGTATCATTTCAAATAACCATGGTACCGGGTGGTACTCACTATTCGCCACGGCAGTTATCTTCTGCTCAACCCAATGCTGTTTTACATCCCGAAAACGGATTTGAATATCACCATCTCTGCTGCCAGAAAACTCCAGCCTGGTAATCTCGTTACGATCCATCTCATCAAGCACGCGATTCCAAGGGTTCTGGTGGGCATACTGACGAACCAGTCTGGGAATACCGGCCATATCAGGTATCCGGTCGATCACGACAGTGGCTGGCTGCTTTTCCTCTTCAGGAAATCGAACATGGAGAAAGAAGCGGAAGGCGAGTTCGGCATCGTTGATAAGAATGGGCAGATTGCCCTCATACCGGGGAGAATGCGAAACCCGATAGTAGCTCCGTAACAGTGAGACTATCGGTAAAGCAGACTTTACCAGTGACTGGTACGTCCTCCACAAAAGCCACATTTGGGACGTTCCACGTAAAATCAACTGGACTGGTTTAGCAAGAAAAGCCCACAACTGATCAAGAAACAACTCGTGGGAGAGCAGATACCCCTCTTTCCACAAGGCGCCACTCACCAGATTAGTCAAACTGTCCACTATTTCGTCAGGTAGAAGAACGTCCTCAAACAGAAAGATTTTGTGACCTGAAACCAGAAATGTTCCTGCGCTTGTCGTGGCATAGCTTTGTCCGACGGCCCCCTGTGCCCTAGGATCCGCCCAATCCCGAAGCTCTTCATGGCTCACAGATTTGGCCGCCGAATCCGTCCAGATGAGAGCCGCAGCAAAAAGGCCCAAAAACCCGCACAGATAATTACATAAAAATACTCTCACTTTGGAAACTCACTCCAGTCATCTATTTTACAAACGTCCCTGCAGTTTTTTGGTTTTGTCAGAACACCAAAATATAGACATAATAGAAAAATCAGCACGATCAATTTGCACATAATATCTACAGTGAAATGAGCGACCCGCACCTTGCATAGGTGCAATTACCCGTGACTACGTGGAGAATACCTGCGATCATAAGCATTGCAAATAATCCACAATATCAGGCAGTTATGGATACCATAGACTTTAACCAAGGCCTCCTTTCTTTCCTGCAGGCATCTCCAACCTCTTTCCATGCCACCGCAGAAATGGCTCGTCAGCTTGATGAGGCAGGTTTTACCGCTTTGGATGAACGTCACAGCTGGACTTTGGAAGTCGACCAGCAGTACTACGTCATCCGGCACGATTCGGCCATTATTGCTTTCACCACCGGTAGTGGCGATCTCACCAAAGACGGCATTCGTATGGTGGGTGCTCACACTGACAGTCCCGCTCTGAAAGTAAAACCCAACCCTGAAATTAACAGTCAGGACTACTTCCAACTGGGCGTTGAAGTTTATGGTGGCGCTCTGCTCAACCCATGGTTTGATCGGGATCTCTCCATGGCAGGCCGAGTGAGCTGGCAGAATAAGAACGGCCAGATTCAGAATACGCTGGTTGATTTCAAAAAGGCTGTGGCCACGATTCCCAGCCTGGCCATCCATCTGGATCGCGAAGCTAACCAAAAGCGCAGCATCAACTCCCAGAAAGATATTCCACCCGTATTGTGTCGTCTGCACGGTGGCGATAAGCCCGATTTTCGTCAGATGCTGGCGCGGGAGCTGGAGAAGCAGGATCTGGAACCAGAGCAGGTTCTCGATTACGAAATCTTTTTCTACGACACCCAGCCTCCGGCCGTTATCGGACTGGATGATGAATTCATTGCCGCCGCTCGTCTGGACAACCTGCTCAGCTGTTACGCCGGCATGAAGGCTATAATTGCCGCCAAAAACAGTCCTTACCCCTGTCTGCTGGTCTGTAACGATCACGAAGAGGTCGGCAGCTCAAGCACTAACGGTGCCAATGGTCCATTTTTGCGTCAGGTTCTGGATCGTCTCTGCGATACCCCCACAGAGCTGACCCGTACCTTGCAAAACTCTATGATCATCTCTGCGGATAATGCCCACGGCATCCATCCCAACTTTGCAGACAAGCACGATAGCAACCACGGCCCACTGCTCAACAATGGACCGGTCATCAAGATCAACGCCAACCAGCGTTATGCGACCACCAGTGAAACCAGCGCCCTGTTCCGCACCCTGTGTCAGCAGCAGAATGTGCCGGTACAAAGCTTTGTTGCCAGAACCGATATGGGCTGCGGCAGCACCATCGGCCCGATAACCGCCAGCAGCCTGGGCATCCGGACACTGGATATTGGTCTGCCCACCTTCGGTATGCACTCCATCCGCGAACTGGCCGGTCGTGACGATGCCGTTGCCCTTGCCAAAGTGTTGGTTTACTTTTTCCAGCAGGAAAACCTGTTCGCTTAAACCTGTTTTTTGATGGGATCTTTTCGGCGGTTGCTTCACAGGCGCAACCGCCGGAATGCTCAAGAGCTCTGTGTCACATAGATTTTCGTACAAAAACTGATCAAATAATCTCCGCTGCAATGGTAGTCTGGACCAAACCAACCCATTCCCCGGATCGCCATGACAGCACCACATCCTTATAACACCCTACGCCCTGGCGCCTGGGTCAATTCAGACAATGCCAATTCAGACAATGCCAGCAACGCTGAAAGCCAAGAAATCGCCCCTCATCTGGCGACGGACAGGCGCACCCTTCATACAGTCGGTTTCCCCCTGATTCCGGCAACGGTTGATGAACTTGACAATAGTTTTGTTCTCAGTGAAAACTAAATGGAACACTCATGGAGTGCTATGCGCCCAACAAAAAACAGACAACAAACCAGTTGATTAAGGTGCTATAGTGCAAAGGGCACTGTTTGTTCTTATATTCAGACTAAGGTGCGTTAACAATTAGCCACGCAATTCGCCACACAACCCAGTGGCTCTGAAAGCGATGGCTGATCGTCAACAGACCTTACAAATGGCTGCGGCGTATTTACTCATCAGACTTTTGTTTACCGGATGTTGGTTGAGTACTGTCAGCCGAAGCGCGAAATCTCCATAACAAGGATGTTCTCGTATGCTCTCCCCTTTTATGAGTGAGAAAACACCAAACAAAAGAGTGACATCATTGATGCGATTCAGCTCATTTCTATCGTCATCCTGGTCAGCAGGATCAGAAGCAACTGTTCGACCCTCTTATCTTTCGGCAGCGCTGGCGGCTGGCGGCCTCTCGTTATTCCTGCTACTAGCCGTTCCCGGGCAAGCTGCCGAGAATTTAGATCAACCCCTCGTTAAACTAAAACCCACACTGAATCAGGCCATTGCCAGCGTCAATGTTGTCCAGCTCCTGAAAAACAACTCCTATGAGAAACCGAACCTGGCGGAAAATGGTTCGGAAAAAGTCTTTAATAACTATCTGGACTCGCTGGATCATAACCGCAGCTTCTTTCTTGCTTCCGATATCAAAGAGTTCAGCAAACACAAAAGCAATCTCGATAATGCCCTGAAAGGCGGCAATTTGCGTCCGGCCTTCGAGATTTTCAACCGCTACCATCAGCGCAGCGAAGAGCGGATTCGCTACATGCTCAAGCTGGTTGAAAAAGGGATTAGCAAGCTCGATTTCAAAAAGAAGGAAACCCTCGAAATTGACCGCGAGAAAGCGCCATGGCTACCGGATAGAAGGGAGCAAAAAGACTTATGGCGCCGTCAGCTGAAAGATAGCGTGTTGGCTATGAAGCTGAATGACAAAGAAAATAAAGAGATCACTGAGCTGCTCACCAAACGCTACACCAACCAACTGCGTCGTCTGCACCAGACCCGGAGTGAAGATGCCTTCCAGCTCTATCTGAACGCCTATACGCAGCTCTTTGATCCGCATACCCAGTACTTCTCTCCCCAGCGTGCCGAAAATTTCGACATCAACATGAGCCTCTCTCTGGAGGGCATCGGCGCAGTACTTCAATCCGAAGATGAGTACACCAAAGTGGTCAGCGTGGTGTCAGGTGGTCCTGCCGACAGCGCCGGACAACTGCAAGCCGGGGATAAAATCATCGGGGTGGCACAGGATAAAAAGGGCAAGATGGAAGATGTGGTCGGCATGCGTCTTGACGAAGTCGTCAAACTGATTCGTGGCACCAAAGGCACACTGGTTCGTCTGGAAGTGATTCCATCGGCAGCAAATGATGGCAAAAACAAAGTCTATCCCATTATTCGGGACAAGGTGAAGCTGGAAGAGCAATCGGCCCAGAAGAGCATTATTGAAACAGGAAAAGGCGCCAACAAAAAGCGCATTGGTATCATCGAGATTCCGGCCTTTTACATCGATTTCAAGGCGGCTCAAAACGGTGACCCGAAATACAAAAGTACCACCCGCGATGTACGCAAGCTGATCGAAGAGCTGAAGCGGGAAAAGATCAACGGCCTCATCATCGACTTGCGTAATAACGGTGGCGGCTCACTCCAGGAAGCCAACCAGCTGACAGGCCTGTTTATTTCGAAAGGGCCAACCGTGGTGGTTAAAGACAGCCGTGGTCACACCGAGGCACAACAGGATCCCGATCCGGAAGAGATTTATGATGGCCCCATGGCCGTGCTGATCAACCGTCTGAGTGCCTCGGCTTCAGAGATTTTTGCCGGTGCCATGCAGGACTATCAACGGGCACTGGTCATCGGCGGCCAGAGCTTTGGCAAGGGCACGGTTCAGACCATTCAGCCGCTCAATCATGGGCAACTGAAGCTGACGGTAGCCAAGTTCTACCGCGTCTCTGGTCAGAGTACCCAGAACCGGGGAGTGATTCCAGATATCGACTTCCCCTCCCTGTTTGATCCCAAAGAGATCGGCGAAAGCTCACTGCCCAATGCCCTTCCCTATACCGAGATCACGCCGGTCAGTTACGCCCCGCTGAAGCCTATCTCTCCGGAAGTACCTGCACTCAAGAAACTTCACGATAAGCGGATCGCTAATAATCCGGACTTTATCTACATGGATAAACTGCGGGATTATCAAAAGCATTTTGAAGATCGCACCTCTGTCACCTTGAATGAAAAGGCGCGCAGAAAAAAGATCGAGAAGATGCGTGAAGAGCGTCTTACCATCGAGAACTACCTGCGCAAGGCCAAAGGGAAAAAGCCTTATAAGACCCTGGACGAGCTGGAAGATGAACACACCGCCCAAGTAGCCCAGACCAACAAGGACAAAAAACCGGAAGAAGATGCCCAGCTGGTAGAAACGGGTGCCATCCTGAGTGACTGGATCCGCAGCAAGCCGCTGCTGGTCAAACAAGCCGAAGAGTAGTTCTGCAGACGATAAAAAAGGGAAGCTTATGCTTCCCTTTTTTATGCGTATTCGTTGTGTCTGCGTTTCACCCGCACACGGCTATCTGATGATGCAGATACAAAAAAGCCCCTGCACACTGTGCAGGGGCTTTCTCTTAAATTGGCGGACCGGACGGGACTCGAACCCGCGACCCCCGGCGTGACAGGCCGGTAT
>CAMRBW010000046.1 GCA_947040555.1 uncultured Oceanospirillales bacterium
AATACATCAAAAAGGAAAAGAACGGGAGAGAATATAATTATGAAGACTTCTCCAAGTGACATGCATCATGTAACTACAGGTCACTGTTCAGCAAGTGGGAGCAGTAAGTAAAATCCTATAACCTACCGGAAAGCAGACGCCTCACCAGTGACACCTGACGTCTGCTCACCGCAATCGGTTGTTCCCGGTGTTTTACCTGTAACTCGTAGGAACCTTGTTTGTTTCGGATCAGCCCTTCGATCGATTTCTGGGCGACCAGTGCATTCCTGTGAATGCGAATAAAGTCATCCCCCAGCCGCTCTTCCAGGCTCTTCAGCGGCTCATCGATAAGCACTTCCCCTTCGCTGTAGCAGACGGAGACATACTTCTGATCCGCATGAAAAAGGGAGATATCTTTAACGGGAATCAGCTCAATACCTTTATGGGTTTTCGCAGATATATGATTTTGGTCGTTTGTTTCTATCTCTCTGCTTTGCAAGGCAGACAGTTGTGAACGGCTCAGGCGTTGAGCCCGCTGCAAGGCTTCCTCCAGTTGCGTTTGCCGAACCGGTTTAAGCAGATAAGCAATGGCTTCCGCCTGAAACGCATCCAGCGCATGCTCATCATAGGCTGTGCAGAAAATGACAGCGGGCGGAGTATCCAGTCGGGCAATGTGACCGGCACAGACCAGACCATCCATACCGGGCATCTGAATATCCAGTAGCACGACATCGGGCAGATGGTGCTGGATTAATGCCAATGCTTCTGCACCATCACGGGCCTCCGCCTTAAGCACATGGACATCGTCTATGCGTGCCAGCAGAACGCGCATGCGCTCACGGGCCAAGGGTTCATCGTCGCAAATCAGCACAGTTATTTTATTGGTTATTATTTTATTAGTTGTTGTCTCTTGTGTGCTCATAAACAGATATTTTTTTCCTACCCAATCGGACAGTGGATTACTGTTTTGTACCAGCTTCGTTCGTTGTGCTCAAATGTATCGGTATGCAACCGTGCAGATTCCCCATACATGGCGCGAAGGCGGTCAGAGATATTTTGCAGAGCCATCTGATTGCCTTCTGAGTGTGTCGGTTTTCCGGTGTATTCAGACAGGGTGTTCATCACTGTAAGAGTGACAGCACGCTCGTTACTGGTGGCCTCAATAATAATCCTTCCCCCTTTGGGATCGGGCTGGATGCCGTGGCAGATGGCATTTTCCAGCACCGGCTGCAGGAAGAGGTGAGGAATGGTGATCTCTCCATCAATGTCGTCTATCCGCCACTCCACGTTCAAACGCTCGCCAAAGCGCAGGGATTCAATAGAGATATATTGCCGGGCCAGAGTAAGCTCCTCCTCAACGGAGACCCGAACCGAAGCTTTGTTGAGGTTGGCCCGAAACAGATCAGCCAAATCTTCCACCACCTGCTCGGCCACCTGGGGGCGGGTAGCGATTAAACTGGCAATGGTATTCATGCTATTGAACAAAAAGTGGGGCTGAATACGGGAGTGCAGGGACTGAATACGGGCACTCAGCTCGGCCTGCTGCTGTCGGGAAAGCTCTTTCTGTAAATAAAAGTAGCGAAAAACCATGGCGCTCATGATCAGGGCAATCAGATTATTACGCACCAGTGTGCCGCTGAGACTTTGCCAGAAACTGGTTGATTGCAAAGAATCATTCAATAACCAGAGCGAGCCAAAGGTACACAGGGTGGTAACGGACAGGCAAATGCCCAGACTCATCAATGTTGCACCAGATACAGTCATCCGGGAGAGCCGCGGGCGCAGGATGCATAGGGTGCCGGCACTGATAAGCACAACCCATTGCACGAACAGGGAGGTGAGGGCGACAAAGTTCCAGTCAAACGGCTTGGCGGCGGTCCCGGCCAGAGCGAGCACCAATATAAATAGCTCAGTGACCATCACCAGCAATAAGATTGCTTGCGGTGAACAGAAATCAGGCAGGAAAAAATTATCGGTTTTTTCGCGGGTCAGACTCATGGTTAATTATTCTGTACATTTATTATTATCCATCTGTTATACCGTGATTGCAGCAACAAAGAAAACGTCAATAGTTCCCTATGAACAAAACAAGAAACGAACGCCGTTGTGCTTTGTCTCGTAGACTCTCTCAATGTCTAATTGCGCACCTCCGCAATGGGGACAGGTAGCACTTTGGTCCAGCTTCATACGTAACTGCTCATTTTTAACTGGCAAATCTGCACTTTTGAAACCGTAACTCCCGAAAATACTGGGCTTCCGGGGAGGAGGCGTCTCATTTGCCAGAGAATTATGAGCAGTTACCTTCATACGACAGTCCGGAGTTAACTTCAGCTCTATGTTAGTCGGTCAAATGATTGGAGCCCAGTGCCGTATTGCTATACCTGCTTATCAGTTTTATATCCGTAAAATACAGTTAAAGCCACCGACAAGGTGGGTGTGGTGGCTTTCAGTCAAAGCTTCCCCTGAAAATCAGTCCAGCCTGTTGCGCAGTTTGCTGATGACCGGAGAAAACGCCTCTTCACTGTCGGGCAGACCGGCCCAGTTCCGAGAAAACCTGTTAATATCCTTCTTGTTCGCGTGCAGAAACTCCGACGGGGTTTTGTACGATGTCATGGCATCCAGATCGATCAATACCGGCTCGCCGTCAACAATCAGGATGTTATTACCCTTCAGATCCCCATGGTAAACCAGAGCCCTTTGCAAGGTGGTCAGCATCTCATCAATCTTGTCGACCACGCTCTGATAATTCCCGGGTAATGGTGATTGCGTGAACCAGTCCATGGCGTGGGGCGCTGGCTGATAAGCGGTGATGATGTAACTGCAAGTAGTTAGTGGACCAAAGCGTTTTTCCAACATGGCATAAGGGCGCGGTGTGGCAATGCCAAGCATGGTCAGCAGGTGTCCGTTCAGCCAGCAGCCTCTGGCTCGAGATGGCCGCAGGCAACGCAGATATTTGTGCAGAAAGCCTTTGGTGCTTTTGAAGCGTTTGATCAGTACCTTCTCGCCACTTCCCAGCGTTAATACGGCGACAGTATTCGTACGACCAAATTTGATTATTTTACCTTCAACAATCGCTCTATCCGGATCAGCCAATACCGCTCGCAGAGCCGGATTGTCCAGTTGTTTATCAACGGAGAGAAAGTGGTGCCAACTCTTCTCAACCCGGAACTGGGTACAGTTACGCAGGGCTTTGTGGACAAATTTTTCCCGCCATTTGCGCTGTTTTTGTACCAGACCAGAAAACTCGGTAATAGAAGTCTGTTTTGCCAACTCTGGTGCAGCCGTTGAGTAGGCTGTCCAGATATCATTCAGCAGTTTGTCGTATTTCGGATAGAGCACAGCCTGAAACAGAGCCAGATTTTTAAGGGCTGCTGCCTGTGATAATTTTTGGCCGACAACCTCCACACAACCGCCGTCAATAATATAGAGTTGCTCGTTGTGCAACAGCAGGTTGTCCAGATGAAAATCTTTTTGTACGACACCAGACTTATGTAATGCGGCAATCATACGACCAAGGTTTATTAACCATAAACGACGCTGATCGTTAGTTAAAGGTTGCAGCCAAAACTGTTCAAAGCTCTCTGCCGAAATCAGCTCCTCAGTAATAACCAGCTGAAATGCAGAGTCATCAAGTTCCGTTATCAGATCGGGAGTCCGAATGCCGGCATTGATAAAACCATGGATTCCGCGAACTTCGCGCTGCCTGTCACGCTTAGCCTGTGGGCCGAAAAAGCATTTGGCAATGATGGCCTGTCCATTCAGTTTCGCCCGCAGTACCAGTCGCTTGCCCGGCAAAAACCGAAGAATGTCACTGCACTCCAGCTGTCCATCGGCTATTGCCAGCGTGAAAGGCGTTGCGGGAGCATCCTTGAGCTTTGGTAGTGAGTAAGGATCAATCGGATTCATTCCCGCCCCTCAAAAAAACGAACTATACGACGGATCATTTTTTTATCCTGAGAGTTCAACCGGTTTCCCCGGTTTCGGTAAAGCTTGAAAAAACGTAACCGCTGGGTACGGGAAAAGTGATATTTGCCCAGTTTATCGAGACAGGCGAGATCCTTGATAATGCGGTAGGCGAGAAACGGGCCAAACCAGCGCTGACCTGTGGGACAGTCAATTAAATAGACCATGGGTTCGGTCGGATTGTTATCAACCAGAATATTGCGCCATTTGAAATCGTTATGGGCAAACCTGTAGTCGTGCATTTTTCGGGCGTAGTCCGCCACCTGGGCGATCACATGGTCAACCCAACCTCTATCGGCAAGGCGTTTATCGTTGTGAAGGGCGAGGAATGCCAGATCGCGGGTATCTTTAAGAGCCTCGGTGATTAATGCACCACGACGAGCGCGGGTAAGGCAGCGCTCTTCACCATACGCGACCAGTCTGGCTGCCGGTATACCGAGTCGTGCGAATAATTTGAGGTTATTCCACTCGCCGCGCAGACGACTCTGCCCTAACCAGCTCCGTAAGCCCTTGGTGCTGTGCAGTCGCTTAATATAAAAGGTCTGCCCATCCTGATGGTAACGAAAAACGACACTGTCTGAGTCACGGCTAACCAGATCTTTGTCTTGCGGAAGCGCAAACACTTTTTCCAGCGATCCGAAAGCTTCGCCTATTAAGGTTTCATGCCAAACTGACACGACCGACCAGCGGACGGTTCGAAGGAAGTTCAGCATGACTGCCCTCCCGACTTACGTTGCGTGCGGGTCAGTAGCTTTTGGGCTTTCTGTTCCAGTCCGCACCAGAGCCAGTGGTAATCATGCAAAGCCTGACGCAGCGGCAGACCGGTATAAACTTTGATAAACCGGAAAACATCCCTGCGCGTCAGACCGCAATGCGCCTCCAGTGCCGAGAAATAGAGCCCGGCAATATCTTTGCGAATCCAGCGTTTCGGCGTCTGTTTTCGAATCTGGGTACGGTGCAGGTCGATCAGCGAAACTTTAAAATTGTCTGGGTCGATATTTTCCACACCATCAGGGATGGCCAGCAAAAAGTGGCAGATATAATAGTCCCGATGATTTACACCATTTTTATGTAAACGACGACTGACTTCTGCAAGTTTATCAATCAGATTTTTTTTGAAACGAAAAGTGGCAGGGATCTGCTGCCAACGATGACAAAAATCTTCCAGACTAATGGTATTTATCAAATCTTCCGTAACAATAAACGACCTTTGTCGTGCAGGGTTAATCCCTTTTTTGCCATAGGCGACAGCTGTCATTGTATCAATACCCAGCTCCTCCAGCTTTCGGATTGCCAGGTATTCATTTTCTGCACCAAGTACCGGTGTGCGCAGGCGAATCAGGTTCTCGATAATCTCGTACCAGCCGACGCCCCGGTGAATCTTGATAAAAAAACTGCTGCCATTCTGTTCAAACCGGAGGGTTTTTCGCGCTTCCAGTTGCCGGAAAACTGCGCCCTGTAGCTGTTCGACCTTCTCAAAAGGATCACAGTCAGCCCAGGCTTTCTGGAAGTCTGTGCGAAGAAAGAGTTCACAGAGAGAGTGATTGTTCAACGTGACCCTCCTGCTTCATCAGTCTGTTGGCTGGGTGTATGTTGTTTTGCATGTCGTCTCGCAGTTTCTTCAATAATGGCAGCGGCACGTTCGGGCATACTGTAAATATCTGCGCTATTGGCAAAGGCCAACGCATTTTTTTGCCACTTTGTTTTCTGATCTGAGATCAACATGGATTTTAGACGACAGTTAATATCTTTCTGTTGAAACGGCGATGGCACCACATCACCGGCATTGGCATCGGTCACGTAATGGGCATATCCGCAAACATCCGTGCATAGCACTGGCAGACCTGCAACCAGTGCCTCAAGCAGAACTGTGCCGGTGTTTTCGTTGTAGGCCGGGTGGACCAACAGATCGGCACCGATAAGGAAGCGGGGAATATCATCACGCCCTTGAAAGAAGGTCACCTGATCGCTGATTCCGAGAGTTTTGGCCTGTGTGCGAAAAGCTCGGGGATCATCCTGACCAACAATAAACAGTCGTGTTTTATCCCGAAGCCCCGATGGCAGCCCTTTTAATGCCAATAGAGCCCGATCCACCCCCTTGGTTTTAAATCCGGAGCCAACCATCAAAACAAGCTGTTCGTCGTCTTGTAATTGGAACTCTTCCCTGAATGCTCTGCGAATTTCATCAGCATTATCGGGTCTGCGACGATCACGAGAAATACCGGGAGGCAGCAGATGTAACCGTTGTTTCGGAGTCTGATAATACTTTTGGAACAGGGTTTTCTCGTTCGCTGAAATCAGCAGAGAGATGGTCTGGCTCTGTCGACCGAATACAGCCTCTTCATCTGTCGAAAAATGGCGGTAACGGGGGGTGTATTTGTACCAGCTTTTACGCAGGTGACGGGCCTTGTGTTCAAAACAGGTGTCGGCGGCATAGTAGATATTCAACCCCGGCATTTTGTTAAAACCGATGACGATATCCACAGGGCTAGCCTGTAACTGCTGTTGCACCCACCGTTGAAAACGTCTGTTTCGAGCCGGTGCGGTTATTGCCAGGGGTTTGTGAGTGTGAACATCGAAATCTTCTGGAATATCCCCTTCCCAACTGAGGGTGTAAACGACGATATCATGTCCCATCTCCCGACAGGTTTTGGCGATGCGGATAAAGTCCCTTTGCAACCCGCCAAACGGAAAATACTTGTAAAGGATAAATGCAAATTTCATCAGGAATGCTTTTCCTGTGCCGAGACTGTTGTCTGCGGTTTCAGTGCCAGAGCATCCCATACAATTTGGGGGGTCATGGGGGCAAAAATGGCAGGATAAACGTCCGTCGGAGTGTTATTTTTCGGGCAATCGTCCAGTGTCAGATGTTTTTGTCTTTCGCCATAGGCTCCGACAAGGGTGGGGCTGGTTGGACCGTAAAGTGAAACGGCTGGAACTTCCAGAGCTGCTGCCAGATGTCCCAACCCGGTATCCACTGCAACAACCTTTGTTGCACCAGACAGAACCGAGGCCACTTCCAGCAAGGAGAGTTTCGGCAGTACCAGAACACGGGTATCTACCTCAGCAATACGCTCTGCTCGTGCTCTCTCGTTAGCGTTGCCCCACGGCAGGCAAACAATATAACCAGCTGCTGTCGCTTTTTTGGCAAGCTCCCGCCAGTAACTTTCCGGCCAGTGTTTATCATCCCAGGTGGTGCCGTGCACAAACACCAGATAGGGACGTGCCGGGCGCAATTCACGGATATTAGCGAACAGGCTCTCTTGCAACTCGAAGCGTCCCTTGTCGTTCGGTAATGGGTAGCCCAGCGCTTTAGCAAACAGCTGTCGCACACGCTCAACAGCATGTTGCTCTTTGGCAGCTACCAGAGGGTAAGTGTAGAAGCGTGCTGCCAGTGGCTCCCGGGCGGAATTTTTATCCAGCCCATAGACAGGGCAGCCAAGCCCTCTGGTTAATGCGGCACTTTTCAGCAGACCCTGAGCATCGATAACAAGATCATACTTGGCCGCTTTGAGTTGCTGACGAAAATGGCTCCACTCTCTGTTACGCATCATCTCAATGATATTCTTGCGCCAGCGTCGTATGGAGACAGGAATAACCCGATCGACACAGGGATGCCAGGCCGGAATTTCGGCGAAACCCTCTTCTACAACCCAGTCAAAAGAGATGCCGGGGATCGCTCTGGCAGCATCGGTGAGAGCGGGTAGCGTATGAATGACATCACCTAGGGAGCTGATTTTTACAATCAGTACCTTCGGGGCTTTGGTCTGCCACGGTGATGGTGTGTTATTGCTCATTCTGTCCCCTCTGTTTTAGGAGACAGACTCTGGCTTGCCAGTTCATTTAACCCACTCAATACCCGTTGTGGTTCCAGTTGATTCAGGCAGTTCAGATGCCCAAGCGGACACTCTCGCTTAAAGCAAGGGCTACATGCTAAACCCAACTGAACAATACGATGATTATCATTTAACGGTGGTGTAAAACCGGGTGATGTTGAGCCGTAGACCACAACCAGATTCCGGCCGAGGGCGGCGGCGATATGCATCAGACCGGAATCATTACTGACCACTGCATCCGCAAAGGAGAGCAGATCAATAGCTTCCGCCAGAGAGGTTTGTCCGGCAAGATTGTGGACAGATTCTGTCTTTTTTTCGGAGCAGTCTTCGGAGATCTGGCGAATGATTTCATCATTGCCTGGAGCGTCTTTCTCCGACCCGAATAGCCAGACCTGCCAACCATCAGCCAACTTTTGTTCAGCCACCGCCGCATAGTGTCGTTCGGGCCAGCGTTTGGCAGGCCCGAACTCGGCACCAGGACAAAGAGCGAGAATCGGTTTGCTGCTACCCAGATGGAATTTTTCCCTCGCGGCATCACGATGCAGGCTATCGGCCATCAGCGATGGCTGGGGCAAAGATGACAGACTGGCCCCTTTCGGGTGTGCCAGCGCGACAAAGCGCTCAATCATCAATGGGTAACGCTGTTTGTCGAGAGTGCGGAGATCATTGAGCAGCACGTAGCGCATCTCGCCTTTCCAGCCAGTCCGTTTTGGAATTCTGGCCCAGAAAGGTATCAGCGCTGATTTCAGGGAGTTGGGTAGGACAATAGCCTGATCGTATTGTTCACTGATCAGTGATTTGCCCAGCTTTCGGCGCACACCAAACTCCCGTTTGCCATGTCCCAGAGGCATATTCAGCCCGCGCCGAACCTCAGACATGCGGGCGAGCAGAGGAGCACTCCATGCCGGCGCCAGTACATCAATGATGGCCTCTGGGTCTTGCTGTCTCAATTCGATAAACAGCGTTTGGGCCATGACCATGTCCCCAACCCAGGACGGGCCGACAATCAAATACTTCACTTGGCTCTCTTAGTTCCTTTCGTACCTGTTACCCAGCGGCTTGTGAACCTTACTGGCTACAGGTTTGTCTGTATTCGGGTGGTTATTATACGCCTCTTTTCTCTCAAGGCCTTATTTCAGGGCGAGAGGGCTGGGTGCGCAGTAACTTCATCATCAAGCAGCTCATTCCAGATACGAATAACAGCCTGTCGATGGCTGTGCATCTGGTCACCTTTGATTAAACTACTCTGATTTTGTAAGGCTCTGCGATGCACCGTTTTTCGGTAGGCTTGATAAGCCTGACTGAGTGATTGCACATCATCAGTGGACAGTAATCCAACCCGCTCCAGCTCTTTAAGGATGCGAATATTATCGGTCCAGCGGGCTAGAATAGGATAGTCGTGTGACCAGACCAGCACCGCGTACTGAACAATAAACTCAATATCTACAATACCGCCACGGTCGTGTTTGATATGGAACTCGCGGCCCTCATTCCAGCCAGCCGCAAGAGTGCCGCCTTTTGTAGCCTTGGTGCCAAAGTTGGCGACCATCTTCTGACGCATCTCCCGAATACTCTTACAAAGAGCCTCTCGCTCTCTTTTTCTGGTAAGGACCTTTACTCGCACAGCCTCAAAGGCTTGTGCCAGATGGCTATCTCCGGCAATGCAACGCGCTCGAACCAGAGCCTGATGCTCCCAGGTCCAGGCGTCATTTGTCTGGTATTTTTCAAAGGCCGCAAGAGAGGAGACCAATAAGCCAGAGTGACCAGATGGACGAAGTCGTGTATCAACTTCATAGAGCTGTCCGGACGCAGTATTGGTGGACAGCATATGCACAAGACGTTGTCCCAGACGGGTGAAGAACATGGCGTTATCTATACTGCGCTCGCCGTCTGTCATTTTGCTCGGGTCGCCGTTATGGATAAAAACCAAATCGAGATCCGAGCTGGGGCCGAGCTCAATGCCTCCCAGTTTGCCATAACCGATAATCAGGAATCCCGGCGCCTTATTGCCCTCATCAAGCCCCGGTACACCATGGCGACTGATTAGCTGGTTGCGGATAATATCCAGAGCAGTAGAGAGGATAGTTTCCGCCGTCCAGGTCAGGTAGTCGCTCTCTTTCATTAGCGGCATTTTGCCAGTGACCTGTGCCGCCGTCACCCTGAGCATATGAGCCATGCGAAAGTAGCGCAGAGCTTCCATCTGATTTTCCAGATCATCCTCCGGAATATGAGTAAGTTGCTGGCGCAGCTCATCTTCCAGTTCGGTTTTGTCTGGCGGAGTATACAGGCTGCCGAGATTGAGGAACTCATCAAGCAGTGCCGGAAAACGGGCAATCTGTTCTGCAATCCATGGGCTGGAAGCGCACAGGGAGACAAGATGATCAAGAGCGCCCGGATTCTCCATAAGAAGTACGAGGTAGGCCGTGCGGCGAAGGACAGCCTCAACGATAGGGATCTGGCGAAATAGCACCTGATCAGGATCATCCAGGCTCAGGACGACATCAAGCAGGCGCGGCATAAACTGGTTAATGCGGTCTGCGCTTTGTCTGCGAACGGTTTTTAAAATCTTGCCATCCCGAAGAATAACAAGCTTTTTATGAACCTCTGTGGGCTGGGAAAACCCGAGATTTTCGAGATAGGGAATCTCCTCATCCGGCTCCATTCTGCCACTCCAGAAGGCCTGCCAATCTGTGCCGGAACACTCCGACCCTTTCTTTTCCGGCACCGCTTCAGAGACGATAGCGCTGAAGTGTTCTTCTATCTGACCCCGGTGAAGGTTCAGCTGAGCTATAAAGGCATCCTGACTTTCAAAGCCCATAACCCAGGCCAAACGAAGCAGTTCATCGGGATTATTGGGCAGAGTCTGGGTCTGTTTGTCGGCAAAGGCTTGCAACGCATGTTCAACATTGCGAAGAAAGGTATTGGCCTCCCGCAGCTCATTACAAACGACAGAGGGAAGGTAATTGGCGTATTCAAGCTGGTCGATCGTCGCCAGCAGACTGCGCTGTTGTAAGCACCAGTCTTTGCCGCCATGAATCAGCTGAAAGCTCTGAACAATAAATTCTATTTCGCGGATTCCACCATGGCCCAGTTTGATATTGTCGTGCAAATTGCGGCGTGCCACTTCCCGACTGATCATCCGCTTCATGTCCCGTAATGCCAAAATAGCGCCATAATCGATGTAACGGCGGAAGACAAAAGGACGCAGCATATCCATCAGCTGTTGTGCAGACTCATCGTCGCCAGTGATATAGCGAGCCTTGATCATGGCGTAACGCTCCCAGTCCCGCCCTTGATCCTGGTAGTACTGTTCCATCGCCGTACTGCTGAGAGCCAGTGCGCCACTCTGACCATACGGCCTCAGCCGCATATCAACACGGAATACAAAACCTTCTGCGGTGTTGCTGTCCAGCACCTTAATCAAGCGCTGCCCCAGACGGACAAAAAACTCCTGACTGCTCAAGGATCGGGGAGCGCCGCGAGTCTCCCCTTTGCTGGGATAGCAGAAAATAAGATCAACATCTGACGACAGATTAAGTTCATTTGCGCCCAACTTTCCCATGCCGAGAACAATCAGCTTTTGCGGTGATGGTGCTGCGTCAGACTCAGTCCCATAGGGTGTTCCCAGCTGTTGGCAGCAATCGTCGTATAACCAGTCGCAGGCCCGTTGGATGCAGGCATCGGCCATGGCGGAGACATCCGTTGTGGTCTCGGTCATGGAAGCCAGTCGGTTGAGATCCCGGAAAATAATGCGGAATTGCTGTTGCTCCCGGAACCGTCGCAGGCGACTCATCAAGAGCTCTTCCGAATCACATCCTTCCAGAAGCACGTCCAGGGTGTCATGCATCTCTGTTGAGGTGTAGCTTCTGTGTAGCAGACCCCGATCCAAAAGCGTAAGCGCCAGAGCGGGCACCTTGAAGCAGATATCCCAGACAAACTCACTGCCGGTCCAACACTGCTGAAACTGTTGCTGGGTCTCTGCCGTCCACCGGGGACTGGAAAGACTGTTCTCAACGAGCAGACTGCTGAACGTCTGTAAGCGTTGCTGCTGGAATGAAAGGATGCGCTCTGGTGTAGTCATCACCTGGATTGCCCTTGTTCGCAGAGATAAGTGTTATCGCAGGAATTAAGCAGCACCTGCGTATGGATTTTTTCCTTCAGTGTACAGAAAAACAGCAGGCTGGATCACTGATATTTCCTGCACGGGCTTGTTGAGTGCCTGTTTGTTTCTGTATCGTTTTGTGGTAAACCTTCCAGTGATTTTAAATGGGGTAGCGTAGAATACTTACCTGTGCGGGAATCACACCTTTTGTATTTGTCTGATTCGAAACGCGTAGTCTTTGGTTTGGCATTTTTACAGTTCTCCTCATTTTAATACTGATGTTACGCAGTGTCGGGAACAAAGCATGCAACGTGATACAGACCCAGTTGAGACTCAAGAGTGGCTCGAAGCCCTTGAAGCCATTCTAAAAAATGAGGGCGAAGAGCGCGTTCACTACCTTCTGACCCAGCTCGCCCGCAAAGCCAGCAGTGAGGGTACACAGCTCCCCTACGCCATCACCACCCCCTACAGAAATACCATTCCCGTCGCCAAAGAGGCCAAGATGCCCGGCGATCTGTTTATGGAGCGTCGCATCCGCTCTCTGGTACGCTGGAATGCACTGGTCATGGTGCAAAAAGCGGGCAGACGCGGTGAAGATCTGGGTGGTCATATCTCTTCTTTTGCCTCCAGCGCCACTCTTTACGATATTGGTTACAACTACTTCTTCCACGGTCCGGACAGCGACCGTGATGGTGATCTGGTTTACTATCAGGGTCACATCTCTCCCGGTATCTACGCCCGCGCCTATCTGGAAGGTCGTATTACTGAAGATCAGATGAATAACTTCCGCTCGGAAGTCGATGGCAAAGGTCTCTCCTCTTATCCACACCCCTGGTTGATGCCCGACTTCTGGCAGTTCCCGACCGTCTCCATGGGTCTTGGCCCGCTGCAGGCGATCTATCAGGCTCACTTTATGAACTACCTGATCAACCGTGGCCTGATGCCCAACCAGAACCGCAAAATCTGGGCCTTCCTTGGCGATGGTGAGATGGATGAGCCGGAATCCCTGGGTGCAATCTCCCTGGCTGCGCGAGAGCATCTGGACAACCTGATCTTTGTGGTTAACTGCAACCTGCAGCGTCTGGACGGCCCGGTGCGTGGTAACGGCAAGATTATCCAAGAGCTGGAAGGCGTGTTCCGCGGCGCGGGCTGGAATGTAATCAAAGTGGTCTGGGGGCGCCATTGGGATCCGTTATTAGCTGAAGATAAAGACGGCACCCTGCAGCATTTGATGGATGAAGCGGTTGACGGCGATTACCAGAACTGCAAGAACAAAGGTGGTGGCTGGACCCGTGAGAACTTCTTTGGTCGTTATCCTGAAACCGGGAAGATGGTTGAGAATATGACCGATGATGATATCTGGCGTCTCAACCGGGGTGGTCACGATCCGTACAAAGTGTACGCAGCGTTCCATGAGGCGGTTAACCACAAGGGGCGGCCGACGGTCATTCTGGCCAAGACTGTAAAAGGTTACGGTACCGGTGCCACCGGTGAAGCGGCCAACGTCAGCCATAACGTGAAGAAACTGCCTGTTGAAGATCTGAAGCACTTCCGCGATCGTTTCAGTCTGCCCATCAAAGATGAAGAGATTGATGATCTGCCATTCTTCAAACCAGATGCCGACAGCCCGGAAATGGTTTACATGCGTAAGCGACGGGCGAAACTGGGCGGCTTTATTCCCCAGCGTCGTCAGAAAACCGATGTCCAGCTGACCATTCCAGAGCTGTCTGCCTTTGATGCCATCCTGAAAGGCAGCGGTGATCGGGAGATCTCCACCACCATGGCGTTCAACCGTATTCTGGGCGTACTGCTGAAGGACAAGAGCCTCGGCAAACACATCGTGCCGATTATTCCCGACGAAGCCAGAACCTTCGGTATGGAAGGCCTGTTCCGTCAGCTCGGTATCTACTCGGCCCACGGTCAGAAGTATGAGCCCCAGGACTCTGCCCAGCTGATGTTCTACAAAGAATCCAAGTCTGGCCAGATTCTGGAAGAGGGCATTAACGAAGCAGGAGCTCATGCGGCCTGGGTTGCTGCAGCGACCTCCTACAGCAATAACAATATTCCGATGATACCGTTCTACGCCTTCTACTCCATGTTTGGCTTCCAGCGCACCGGTGATCTGGCGTGGGCGGCCGGTGATATTCGGGCCCGTGGCTTTATGATTGGCGCCACCTCTGGTCGCACCACGCTGAACGGTGAAGGTCTGCAGCATCAGGATGGTCACAGCCATATTCTGGCCAGCACGGTTCCCAACTGTATCAGTTATGATCCCACCTACGGTTATGAGCTGGCGGTGATTATTCAGGATGGTCTGCGCCGCATGTACGGTGAGCAGGAGAGCGTCTATTACTACATCACCACCATGAACGAAAACTACGTTCAGCCGGCTATACCGGAAGGTGATGATATTGTTGAAGGCATCCTGAAAGGTCTCTATCCCTTCAGCAAAGCGGGCAAGAAACGAGGCCCACGGGTTCAGCTGATGGGTTGCGGCACGATCCTTGAGGAGGTGCGTGCAGCGGCGGATATCCTGCGGGAAGAGTTTGATGTTGATTCCGATATCTGGGGCGCAACCAGCTTTAACGAGTTGCGTCGGGATGGTCTGGAAACAGCTCGCTGGAACATGCTGCATCCGGATAAAAAGCCACGCAAGAGCTGGGTCGAACAGCAGCTGACCGGAGCCAAGGGGCCGGTGGTCGTCGCCACTGACTACATAAAGCTCTATGCCGACCAGATCCGCGAATTTGTGCCTAACGAGACTTACATCGTTCTGGGCACCGATGGTTATGGGCGTTCCGATACCCGTGCAAACCTGCGTCGATTCTTTGAGGTTGACCGGTATTATGTAGCCTATGCAGCCCTGACGGGTCTGGTCAAAGACGGGAAGCTGGACAAGTCCATTCTTAAGCAGGCTGCGGAAAAGCTGGGTATTGATCCAGAGAAAACCTCTCCCCTATACAGCTAACTGTTTTGGGTTGTATTGAACGTCTGATGCCCGGTCTGAAAGCAGACCGGGTCGACCGAAAGGCTATTAAGAATGGCAGAAGAGTTAGTTAAAATCCCTGATTTGGGTGGTGATGGCGGCGAAGTCGTTGAGATCAATGTTGCTCCCGGCGACAGGATTTCCGCAGAAGAGACTGTGCTGACGGTGGAGTCTGACAAGGCGACCATGGAAATTCCTTCCCCCGTCACCGGAAAAGTGATCGAAGTGCTCGCAAAGATGGGTGATACCGTCAGCGAAGGCATGGATATGCTGCGCATTGAGGTGGAAGGCTCTGCAGCGAGCGAGCCTGAAGCCAGGGAAGCGACGCCGGTACCGGCAGCACAGCCCGAGCCGGTTGCCGCGCCCGCCGTTGAAGCTGCCGTTGAAACCGCATCTCAAACCATCGAAGTGCGGGTGCCGGATATCGGCGGCGACAGGGCTCCCGTTGTCGAGATCTCGGTGGCCGTTGGTGATGAGATTCAGGCCGATGATGCCCTGATCACTCTGGAGTCCGACAAGGCCACCATGGAGGTGCCTTCCACCCATGCCGGCAAGGTCACCGCACTTCACGTAAACATGGGTGACGAGCTGGGTGAAGGTGATCTGGTTGTCACGATTGAGGTGCAAGGTGCCGTTGCCACACCGGTATCGGCTCCGGCTCCGGTAGCAGAAAAACCTGCCCCGGTCTCAGCGCCGGCACCGGTGGCACAAAAGCCAGCCGCGCCTGCAGCCGCTGCACCGGTTGCGGCTCCGACGACAGGTGGGGTTGTGTATGCGGGTCCGGCGGTGCGTCGCATTTCCCGTGAATTTGGCATCGATCTGACACAAGTCAAAGGCACCGGCCCCAAGAGTCGAATTCTGAAAGAGGACATCCAGAATTTCGTGAAGGAACAGCTGGCTAAACCTGCGACGCCAGCCGCTGCGGTTGCCGGCTCCGGTATTCCTGCGATTCCCGAGATCGACTTCAGTCAATGGGGCGAGATTGAGATTCTACCGCTGAACAAGTTGCGCCAGATTGCTGCCGAAAACTTCCAGCGCAGTTGGTTGAACATTCCTCACGTCACCCAGCATGACGAAGCCGACATCACCGAACTGGAAGCGTTCCGCAAGGCGCAAAAAGCGATTGCTGAGGCAAAGGGTGTGCGTCTGACGCCACTACCCTTCCTGCTCAAGGCGGCCGCTTACGCTCTAAGGGAGATGCCGCAGTTCTGCTCCTCACTCTCTGCCGATGGCACATCCCGCATCCTGAAGAAGTACATCAATATCGGCATCGCTGTTGATACGCCGGATGGTCTGATGGTGCCGGTGATCAAGGATGTGGATCACAAAGGTTTGTGGGAGCTGGCGGCTGAGTGTGCGGAACTGGCCGACAAAGCCCGCAACAAGAAGCTGAAACCTGCGGAAATGAAAGGGGGCTGTTTTACCCTGTCCAGCCTGGGTTCCATTGGTGGCACAGGCTTTACCCCGATTGTGAATGCGCCGGAGGTGGCCATTCTTGGTATTTCCAAGGCGGCGATCAAGCCTCACTGGAATGGTTCTGAGTTTGTGCCACGGTTGATGTTGCCGCTCTCCCTCTCTTACGACCATCGAGCCGTTAACGGTGCGGAGGCGGCTCATTTTGCGGTGCTGCTTTCCACGCTGCTGGCGGATATTCGCAAACTGTTGCTCTGATTTTTTCAGTTCAACTTGATAAAAAGGAGCAAATTGCTCCTTTTTATCATCTTCTGTTCACAAGGCATTCCTCAGCCCAAGTGCTTCTATATGAGGCTGCAGATAGATCTGACTCTTCACATAATCACTGCCGTGACTATCGAGAAAATGGCGCAGCATAGTGATGGGAACAACCAGCGGAATCATTCCTGTACGGTAGTCTTCTATCACTTTCAGCATGGCCTGGCGGGATTCATCACTAAGTGTTTTCTTTATATAGCCCAGCAAGTGCAACAGTACGTTGGTGTGACTCTTGCGGGTGGCCTTTAGCGTGAGTGTCGCCATAAAGAGTTGGATATATTCGTCTGCCAGATCTTCGACCGGTTTTTTTCTGCCAATAGAGACGATTTGCCCAAGCTTCTGATAATTTTTGGGGCTATGGGCCATCAGCATATATTTGTAAATCGAATGGAATGCAACGAGTCCGCTATAGGTCGGGTTATCACGCATCTCCTGTTGCCAGCGGTGAAAAGCAAACACTCTCACAAAGAAATTGTCCCGCAGGACGGGGTCATGTAGACGACCTTCCTCTTCTATGGGCAACAGAGGGCAACTCTCCATTAGGGTTTTGGCAAAGATACCTGCTCCACTCGCCCCCAGCGGATGACCGTTCTCATGGTAAATTTTTACCCGCTCCATACCGCAGCTAGGGGATTTCTGCATCAGAATGTAGCCGCTTATATCCTGCTTCAGGGATAATGCAGTTGTACGACCAAACTCCATCATTTGATCAGTAAAGTCGTTCTCCGGATTATCTGATCCTCTTACCCGGTAATCGTCTGCAGCAGTGCCAATCAGTCGGATCGGTTCACGGGGAATCCCCATGCCAATTTCCACCTCCGGGCAGACCGGTTTGAGATGAAAGAAGTTGGTGAGGTGGTTAGCGACAGACTCGGATCGCTTATATTCCCCGTTATAGCGCACTTTTTGCCCTGTCAGGCAGGCGCTGATACCCAGGGTGATCTCTTTTTCAGGCTCTGGACGCTCGACAATAGCCATGGCTACCCTTCCTTTTGTGCTAACACCTGATGATTTTGTCGGCCACAGGTTATTAGTACAAGTGCCTTTTATACACAAAGCTCACAACCCGCTGCTCTTGCTTATGGATGATGCTGGGCAAAAGAGTCGTGCGGCTTGTTGTTTTTCCAGCGTAGAGACAACGGCGGATGCCTTGTGACGTGAAAGATTGGAGGATTCTTGTTTTTCCGGCGGGATAACAAAAGCACATGCTTCTTTCGGGTACTGGGCTCCCATCATTGGACCGACTAAAATAGAGCCAAAACCAGCACAGGACTGTCGCGAGTAACTCCTCAAAATTTATAGGCAAAATCAATCGTTTTTCATATGACCCCCTTGATATTACTGTCTTGTAGCCAATCAGCTTTAAAATTTGCCTACACTTTTTGAACAGTGACTGTCGTGATATGGCAAGGGTTCCTTGCGCTTTATTTCGCTGAGCGAATAGTGCCGTACGTTCCCCTGTCAACGCTTAACCATTGCCATTACTGACAACAGCCCATGACTCGGGGTTCCGGCGGTTTGCTAGACCTTACCGGATGAAGGGCTTTCACCTTCAATCTTTTGCCGATTTAGCTCGGCGCACTGGGTGTCCTTTATTTCGGCTGGATAAGAGCAGTAAGCGCAAATTCGCAAGTCCTGTAATAACTACTACATTCAGTCAGCTACCTTTGATGAGAAGGCATGGAAGGGGACTTAATGAGGTTATTTAGCGACAGATTCCTGGTATTAGTTCTATTTTGCGCCGTTGCTCTTACTTGTTTTCAGACAAAGGGATATGGTTCTGAAGTAAGTACCTTGCCATTTGTTTTTTCCTCTGCACGCCCACTGTCTCTACACCTAAAGGAGCATGATGCAGATGTCATCCTCCATAGTTTGCCAACGTACAAGCAATGTCACTTCCTTTCTCGAAACTGGACAGCCAGCGATACCGCTTTACGCCTTGCCCAGGAAGAGGGTTCGAGAGCAGTCTCTCTACTCTCATTGATTGTGGCGGGGCAAGTCATTACATCACTGGTACCAAAGGGAACAACAGCTGTTACCTTTGGTGCCCGGATCGTGATGGATTACTTGTTGTCCTCTTCCATGAAAGATTTTGGCTTCAGGGCTGGCTCTAACCTTGTGAGTAGCGTGATTCCCGGGAGCCCTGATGCATTATGGCATCAAAGCCTTGCATTTTTTCTTGGGCACTCAGCACTCTTGGGTCATTACTGGCCGGAAATTTACAGGCAGTTGCAGAGTAAACATGAGGGTGCCCGGCGCATTCGGTTTATGTCTCCCTCTCTGGCCAGGCTGATAAAGCTTGACCTGCTGATTTCTGAAGGCGATGAGGATACAAGTGCACAGTTGACTATAGGAATTAATCATTCGGTGAGTCTGCCAACACTGGAAACAGGTTTGACCGGGGAGTGGATCGCGTTGGTTTCAGCCTGTCGTCATCATGATGTGACATCCATACACCTGTGGCCGGGCCCTAATGGATTGATCGTTCAGTTGTGGCATGACAGCCGGGCATTATCCGAAACCAGACTGACCATTGCCTCAGAATCGACGGAACCCCAACGTTGGCTGACAGACTGGTTGACGCAAAAGAGCTGGCCTGAAACACCCCTGAAGCCAGTCATTAATCCTCTGAGTACTCCGCTTCTTTCCGCTATCACTGCGTTGATAGTTGGAGGTGAGAAAGAGGCGGTGGTGTCTGTGAAGCCATTGCCTGGTCTGGTCTCTCCCATGGGGCGGTTAGCCATGTTCTCAACAGGTGCCAGTGGTTATCTATTGGTTGATCGTAACGAGACAGCGGATATTGATCTTCCTGAACTATGGTTGAACACTGACCAGCCATTTGGAGAGACGATGAACGAATCTCTGTCTCAGTTGGAGCGGCAACAAATACCCGGCCACTGGCGTGGCATACCCGGTTTGGGAATTGAAATAATCAGGAGTTACGTCACTCGTTCACTGCTCCATGCTGGCTTGAACTGGTATCAAAATCAGAATAAGCCGAAAATTGTGACAGTGGATAAGAAAATTACGGCTGAAAACATTGCGAAGGGGATTGTTGCACGAAGTCCGCATCTGACGGATGAGCAGAAACTTACGCTGGAGAAGGAACTTAATGAATTTACGAGTGGACGTGGATATAGTTTGACGGAAGAGATGATCGCTAACCTAAAATTATATATGTTGGATCAGTTGGATTGTACCGAAACCGCCATCGGATTCACGCTCTGGATGCAAAAAATATGCAAAAAATAGGACACCCATAAATTTAACCATATGAAAGATACAGGTATTTTTATGGGTGTCCTTTATTTCGCATCCTTTATTTCGCATGTCCTTTATTTCGCATCCTTTATTTCGCATGTCCTTTATTTCGAATGGGGAATCCCCATGCCAATTTCCACCTCCGGGCAGACCGGTTTGAGATGAAAGAAGTTGGTGAGGTGGTTAGCGACAGACTCGGATCGCTTATATTCCCCGTTATAGCGCACTTTTTGCCCTGTCAGGCAGGCGCTGATACCCAGGGTGATCTCTTTTTCAGGCTCTGGACGCTCGACAATAGCCATGGCTACCCTTCCTTTTGTGCTAACACCTGATGATTTTGTCGGCCACAGGTTATTAGTACAAGTGCCTTTTATACACAAAGCTCACAACCCGCTGCTCTTGCTTATGGGTGATGCTGGGCAAAAGAGTCGTTCTTCGGCTTGTTTTTTCAGCGCAGAGACAACGGAGGATCCCTTGTGACGTGAAGCATAGGTGGATTCTTGTTTTTCCGGCGGGATAACAAAAACACATGCTTCTTCCGGATGAGGGTGTTGTAGAAAGCGAGCTACTATGCCTGAGTTGTTCAAGATCTCCCCTTCAACATGGGCCAGTATCAAGGCGTTCTTTTTTTCTTTCGACGTCTGATCCTTCCCTTCCCATATGGTGGCGATTTTTTTTAACGAGTCTGGAAGAGCGAGACTGTTGAAGGCAATGACTGGCAGGTTGCAAGCCAAGCCTGCATATTGGGCAATAGCACCACCAAGGGAGTGTCCCGTCAGTATTATATGACGGTATCTCAACCGCAGTTGAGTACAAAGCTTTCTGGCTTGAGTAAAAGCGTCACTGCCACAGTTTTTGATAATCAGGCCCGCTGATACGATGGTTGCGAGACTACGCCAGCTTAGGCCGCAATCAATACCAGCGAAGGCTAAAATCAGAGTTTTGGTAGACCCGTCTATAAATCCACGTGCCAGTAGTCCCGAGGAGGGGTGTTCAAAATGTTCCGTTTCGGCGTTAAACAATTCACCAAAAGCTTTAGCATCATCCCTCAGTGACGTAAACCCTAAGTCATTGAGACGTTTAGTGTACTGCTTACACGTGTTCTGATCAGATCCTTCCGAGTCGTAGCAGTAAGCCGTCATGCAGGCGAGGGCATAGGGATAAAGCATTTTTGCCTGCTCTTTGTTCGGATTGTTATTCGTACCTGTGGCGTTGGATCCTATAAATCCGGAAACAGGTTTAAGCTTTCCTTCTGGAAGATACAGGATAACGGGACTGCAGTGCCCGAACCGAAACCAGACAGCAGTCACCAGTACCAGAACAAGTCGAACGCCCCCCCTCTCTTTGGACTTCATACGATCCTACGCTGAAAAAAGAAGCTAGGTAGTGTAGTCTTTTTTAAGGAATTGAAAGGTTCAGGAGATGATCTCCCGTTAGCCATTAGAACCAATTGTCAGGGCGGCTTGTCAGGGCGGCTTGTCAGGGCGGCTTGTCAGGGACTGCTGAGCTGGACAATAAAGCATCAACAGACCCTGAAAGTTAAAATCAGGCAGCGTTGGTCAAACGTACTGCCCATTTGGTACGTGCAGCCTGCTGCATATCAACGACCTCATCGCTCTCATCAACAATCTCGCGACCCAACAGAGTCTCAATCATATCTTCCAGAGTGACGATACCGCGCACATCACCATACTCGGTAACCACAATGGCAATGTGGCTACGCTGTTCGAGGAAAGTGGCCATCAACTTCGGCAGTGGCTCCTTGTCCAGAACGGTAATGATTGGGCGCGTCAGTGTCTTCAGGGTTGCGCTTTCGCCCTCCTTGAAATGGGAGAGCAGGATATCGCTCTTGATCACAAAGCCGTTGATATCGTCGGGATCCGTGCCATACACCGGGATACGGGAGAAGCCGCTGCCGGCAAACTCCTGGACATAGTCGTCGGTGGTCATGGAATCGGACAGAGCGAACATGACCGAGCGGGGCGTCATGATCTTCACGATCTCCAGATCCCGAAACTTCAGCATGTTCTTCATTAACTCAGATTCCACCCCTTGCAGGGCTCCTTCCTGGTGACCAAGGTCAGCCATTGCCCGGATCTCGTCACGCAGGTAAGGGTTGGATTTGTCCTTGTTGGTCAGCTTTTTGGTCAATAGCTCTGTCATCCATATCAGAGGCAGCAGCAGCCTCACCATAGCCCGCACAGAGACCGCCATAAACGGAACAAGACTCTGCCACCAGGTAGCTCCGATGGTTTTTGGAATAATCTCGGAGAGCACCAGAATCAGCAGCGTCAGTACACCGGAGAACACGCCGAGGTAGGCGTCACCAAACACCTTTGCTGCCTGGGCACCGGCAACGGCCGCACCAATGGTGTGAGCAATTGTGTTGAGGGTGAGAATAGCGGCAAGAGGTCGGTCGATATGTTCGTGTAATTCCCGGATAAGTGGCGCCCAACGGCTATTTTTATGTTCCAGACTGACCACGTAGGCAGGTGAGATACTGAGTAGAACGGCTTCGAATATCGAACAGAAGAATGACACCGCGATTGCGACGACAATATACGCAACAAGCGTAACCACGGAGAGCTCCATTAGAGAGAAAAGATGGCTGATTCTAACGCGAGAACTTCAGGTTAAGCGATAAATATTATTTTTCGGGACGATAAACTGCACTCGCACCCCCTTAAGAATCTGAATTCGCTCTCTGCGGTCCTTGCGGCGCACCGACTTTTCAGGCGGCCAAAAGCTCTAACAACGCTTAAGGGCCCGCACTTTTAGCGCCATAAGATTGAGAGGTAAACCAGGGATGCCCCAAAAGCTGCTCAACTTTCGGTCTTTTTTTGGGATCCTTATTGATGCAATCCTTGACCACACCGAGGCAACCATCAGAGATGTCAAGAGTATAACGATTTTTTATGCGCTCGAAGTCAATAGTATTGTTTTTGTGTTTTCGACGCATATCAATTTGGATCGCCTTGCTTGCATTCTTATCAAAAGGGACCCAACTAAAAAACCCCACAGCGCTGCTAGCCTCGAAAAGAGAGGTTCCAACACTGAAAATATCTGCCGTTTTACCATCATATTCTGGTTTTTTCTGAATAACTTCTGGAGCAGCATGATTCCAAGTGCTTCCCATCATCTTAAGCTTGCCCTTATTTATGGCGGCGCTGTCAAAATCGATAATAAGAGCTTTGTCAATATCTGACTGATTCACTTCTTGAGCATCAGAGTCTGTTTTCATGTGTAGGAGAAGGATGTTTGCCGGCTTAATATCCAAATGCACAATATCCTTATTATGCAAGTACTGAAGACCATGCAGGACGTTAGACATAACGCTACGAGCAATGTCTTCTTTGAGAGCTCCATACGAATGTATCCAATCCCATAGAGTGATACTTTCTGAATGATATTCTGTGCTCAGCCAGTATTCCATCTTCGAGCCAACCATCATCCTGGAAAATCCGACCAGTTTGATAATATTTTCATGATCCAAATTGCTAAGAAATGCAGCTTCTCTCGTAGCTAATCTGCTGGAATTATACTTTTCTATTTTTACCTGTTTAACGACGACTTCACCTTTTCCATC
>CAMRBW010000047.1 GCA_947040555.1 uncultured Oceanospirillales bacterium
CCGATCTGGGGTCAATACGCTCCTGCAGGTGCATGCCAAGGCCGTAGAAATGAAGATTTATATGCCTATTGTTGAGGGGTTGTATGCCATTATCTTTGACGGGAAAAGTGTCAGGGATATCACCAGTACCATGATGATGCGCGAGCAGAAAACCGATGTTGAGTTTTCTTTGCGGGATGACGTCGTTGATGGAGTCTCCAATAACAAATGTACAAGGACCAACAAATGAGTCTGAATGAAAATTACCGGAGTCGTCTAAAGGCGAATATCACCTCGGAGTCCCTGTGGATTCGTATTCTCTATATGATGCTTTTTTATGTGATCGGACATTTTGTCATCGCGGTGGTTATGTTGATCGCTCTGGTGCAGGTGGTACTCAGTCTGGTCATGGGTGACCCCAACAAGAACCTGCAGACGTTCTCCCAGGGGATTAATCACTATCTGAACCATATTGTGGGTTTTTTAACGTTCAATCGTGAAGCCAAGCCTTTTCCGTTTTCGGACTGGCCGAATGAGCTGGACAAGAGGTAAGCACGACAAGAGAAAGGCACGACGACCACCGATGGCTTTCAACGACAAACTGATCAAGAGAGAGTGAGTGGTGAAGCTTTATATCATGCGCCATGGTCAAGCGGAGATGGCGGCTCCTTCGGATGCCCAGCGTTCGCTCAGTGAGGCTGGTCGTGCGGAGGTGCGCCGGATTGCGGAGTCTCTGAAGGGGATTCCATTTGATGGCATCCTTTGCAGCCCTTATGTCCGGGCACGGCAGACGGCAGATATTGTCGCTGAGGTTATCCAGGGTCCGGAACGAACCGTCTCGGACTGTTTTACCCCGGATGACTCACCGGTTACAGCCTTGGAAAACCTGCCTGAAGAGGGGTGCTGGCTGCTGGTCGCCCATATGCCGCTGGTAGCCAGTCTGGCCGGCCTGCTGGTGGAGGGCAAGGCCCATGCCGGTCCCGGATTTTCTACCGCGATGATCGTGGAGCTGGAGCTGGACTACCCCGCCGCCGGTATGGCCCACCACCGCCGCACATTGACCCCCGCACGTTGACCCCCGCACGTTGACCTCCTGATTTTCCCCATCTGCCCCAATCGTGCCCGGTAAAGGAAACCTTTTTTACCGGGCATGGTCTAAATTCGGTTGGTACTCAACCAGATTTGCAAATTTTCCGTTAATAGCCGAGCAAGGGCAGGGATCGCTTTCTATAATTCACCCCCCCTTTCCTGTAACTAATTTGAGCGTTGCTGACCGGTATGAGTTCCGCCGTTTGGTGCGTCTGATCCTTATTTTTGCGTGAGAGCGTGCGATGTCTATGATGCAGGGAGAGATTGCATCGTTTTCGTCGCTTGTTTTGAGAGAGGTATAGTAGGGTGCATGATCAGAATATAGCCGTACAGGAGCCAATAAACGATGGCTCGGTTATGCGTGGGTGGTTGGCTTATGTGATAGTGGGCGTCATGGTGTCGCTACAGTTTGCGCTGCAGGGCTCTGTAAGCCTGATGGTGCCAGAGCTTAAGGCCGATCTTGGGCTTGATGAGGCCGGTGTCGGGATGATCTCATCACTATTTTTCTACCCTTATGTTTTGCTTCAGGTGCCTTCGGGGCGCCTGTTATCGAAGTGGGGCGTTAAAACGCTACTGGTAACAGCGGGTATAGTGATGTTGGCGGGATGCCTGCTGCAGAGCGTTGCTGATAGCGTCGTGACCATGATATTGGGGCGATTGATCATGGGGATTGGTGCTGCGCCGATGATCGTCTGTTTTCTTGGGACAATAGAGCACTTTTTTGTTGCCAGCGTATTCGGGGCACTGGCCGCCAGTATGGAGATGTTCGGCTTGATGGGGGCCGGTATTGGAGACTTCCTCATTCCGCAAAGTATTGCCAATTGGGGCTGGCGCTCCACTTTACAGATCTTTGGTGTGCTGACGCTGATACCTATTATTCTTGCTCCACTTGTGCTGAGCAATCGACAGACATTGGCGGTCATAAATGAGGGTGAAATTCAGGACTGGAAATCTGTCTTTCGTGATACACGGATCTGGATTTTCGCACTCTACAGCGGTCTGATGTTCGCGGTTCTCAATGCGTTTGCTGCCCTGTGGGGCATCCCCTTTCTGGAGGCTGATCCCGCCTGCACCGGACACGCCGGTCAGATGGTGGGCATGACATTCCTTGGTGCGGCCATCGGAGCCCCCACACAGGGCTGGCTGGCTGATCATGGTATGAATATGCGGCGGGCGATGGTTATCTGTGCAATCCTCACGATCATGCTGTTTCTGGCGGTAGTCTCCAGAGCTTTGCCGGCTTCGTTCAACTATCTGCTTCTGTTTGTGCTTGGCTTCTGCTCGTCGGCTTACGTGCTTCCGTTTGTGATGGTTAAACATTGGCTGACGGGGGAGTCTCTGTCTGTCGGGTTGGCATTGACCAACGGGGTGAGCGTTATGGTGGGAACGCTGTTTTATCAACCTATAATTGGCTGGTTGATCAGTCTCTACCCTCAGGCTGATGCAAATAGCTATTGTCAGGTGCTTATGATCATTCCTTTTGGTGTGGCTCTTGGTATTGTTCTTATTCAGGGTGCGCGCTCCCGTACCGAGCAAGTTGTCCCTGTGCAGAGCGAGCCTTAATCCGCATTCTGGTTTGTGAAGCGGTACAGGCTTCGGTACTCTTTTCCTTATGCGCTGCATAAGAAGGGAAAGAGGTATGAGCATCTGGAAGTATGAAGTAATGTTAGAAGCGCTGAATGGTCAACTGAAGGACTCGTTGTGTGAGCATTTGGGCATGGCGATTACCGAGGTTCACGACGATGGTTTGTCCGGCACTATGCCTGTTGATAGCCGTACCGTGCAGCCTATGGGTCACCTTCATGGCGGTGCCAGTGCCGCATTTGCAGAGTCTCTGGCCAGTATCTCAGCCAATTTTGCCGCCGGCCCTGGATACTACTGCGTTGGTCTGGAGATTAATGCCAATCACATCCGTCCCGTAAGTCATGGTGTGGTGACCGGGAGAGCGCGAGTCATCCATTTGGGACGTACAACACATGTCTGGGATATACAGATTCACGATGAGCAGAATCGGCTGGTGTGTGTATCCCGTATGACGATGGCGGTCAAGAAAGCCTGATAAAAGGATGGGTATGACTGTGACGGAACGAAGAAGCACAGATGTTGACAAGGTGCATGGGCATAAAGTGTACAGGAAGCGGGGTGTTACAACCGTTCTGTCCGTTGTTGTCGGTGTGTTCGGATGGGTTCTCGCGGAAGCCGCGCTGGCTGGCGAGGCTACTGATAGCGGGGTGGTGTTGAAAGTTTTCCCTAATGCCCAATTGGAGTTTAAGGATTCCAGGGAGGCAAAAAACTATCCGGTTCTCTCAAACCGGATCAACAAAATTCGTGGAAAGATCCGTTCACAGGGGGATCAGTGGCTGAATGGTTGGCTGGAACGGAGAATCTACCAGATACCGCCAGGGCATAGCAGTGACGATGTGTTCACTTTTTTGCGCAATGCGCTCAAAGAGCAAAACACGGAAGAGTTGTTTACCTGTTCCGGTCGGGATTGTGGCGCCAGCAACCTTTGGGCGAATGATATTTTTCATGTTGCAATGCTCTATGGTAATGACCGGGAACAGCGATATTTGTTAGCAACAAAGAAGACAGATGTCCGAGAATATTTTCTGATCTATGCCACTGCCGGAGGCAGTAAACGTGTCTATGCGATGATTGATCGCTTTCAGGTTAAAGACCCGGATTGATGGCGAGCGGTCATCCTGTCTCTCCTGTTGCCTATAATTTCTAAAAGCAGTGTTAGGAAAACAATAGAAAAACAACAGGAGCATGCTAATGGCAAAAACAATATCGCTGATTTTGGGCAGTGGGGGCGCTAGAGGATATGCCCATATCGGTGTAATAGAGGAGCTGTTGGCGCGCGGATTTGAGATCAAAGCGGTGGCTGGCAGTTCCATGGGGGCTCTGATCGGCGGGCTCCACGCCGCTGGTCAGTTGGCCCATTATCGAAAGTGGGTGCAGGAGCTGAATTATCTGGATGTTATCCGCCTGCTGGATGTCTCCTTTCGCAACACGGGTGTCATCAATGGAGGTCGGATTTTTGAGATGCTCAGCGATATAGTCGGTGATATTCGTATCGAAGATCTCCCTATCCCTTTTACCGCTGTCGCTACTGATATTGCCGCCCGCAAAGAGATCTGGTTCCAGAACGGCGATCTTATGCAGGCGATTCGCGCATCGATCGCTATACCGACCTTGTTCACTCCGGTTGAATACAATGGCCGCATGCTGGTTGACGGCGGGGTGCTGAATCCTCTTCCCATCGCGCCGGTGGTCTCTGCCCATGCCGATCTAATCGTCGCGGTGGATCTGAATGCCGATGCCTGTCCGTTGATGGTAACCTGTGATACCTCCGATGAGCAGTATCGGCAGCAGCGCATCTTTGACCGCTGGTTAGGTAAGTTGAACATGGGTTCAGGGAAAACGGGTGGGGGCAAAGGGGAGCGGGAAGCGGCTGTAGGAAAGATGGGGCTGTTGGAACTTTTAAATCAGTCGCTGGAGGTGATGCAAGAATCATTGACGCGCTACAAAATGGCGGGCTATGCTCCTGATATTCTGGTTCCCGTGTCACGTAGGCAGTGTCGTTTTTATGAATTTAACCGGGCTGAAGAGATGATCCAGATCGGACGATTGGCTGCCGGTCATGCGCTTGATAAATATGAAAAGTCTCGGGCCACTCCAGGTTCCGTGAAAGCTGAGGCTCCCATCCGTACGGATCAGGATGAAGCGCAATGATCAACCTGTGCCGTCGTTTTTTTCCTTGGCGGCTATTGCCCTTGTGTCTGTTTGCTCTCTGCGGGCCGTTGTCCGCAGAGCGAGTCATTCATATCGTGCAGCTGTCGGTCGGACCCATACCCTCAATCCGTTTCAGGTGCAGCTGGATTCAAGCAATAAGTGCATTTGTACCCTCCGATGGCTGTTTGTTTATGTTTAGAAGGGCAGTGCCATTGACAATAGATTAATTTTTCGTGGCTAGGGCAGTATTGAAAATGCTCAATATCGTAAGCACTATCAACACAAGCAAACGAGAGGGAAGACTGTTGGAGTCCATAGGCTTTCCATTTTGTAGAGATGGATAAATGGTTATAGTTCAATGGCGCGAAAACGAAAACGGCGAAAGAAAAAGCAAACAGAGTCAGGTCTTTCTTTTTGCATGACCTATATCGCTTATTTATTCCATCAGTCATCAGAAGACCGAGACCAACCCTTTCATTTTGGAAAACAGTTTCTGCTGAAATAATTCCCTTGCTGCACGTACGACGGGGTTGTGATAATGGGGGGCAGTGATGAGGTTTGGAGAGGGGCGGATTGAGAAGTACCCATCATCGAGGACGAAACACTGCCCTCTTGAGCAAAGCACACGCCAGCAACGCCTGCGGCTGCACAAGCAAAAAGCGCTGCAAGATTCATCATAATAAATTCACGGATTTATCAAAAAAATGTATTCTCCTGCAAGGTAGACCAGAATGCTGATGAGTGTCGTGTAATTGTCAAATTATTGAGTGGAGTAGAAAATAAGTATTGACCAGAAACAAGAAGCGGCTTATAACCCCGCGGCACTACAGATCAGCAGTCATTCCCGAAAAGTTTATTAACCCCAGTGATATCAAAGGCTAGAGGCGAATAAATTTTTTTATACGACGATAGCCGGACTCAGCCTGAGAATTTTGTTAACACCCGTTCCTAATGGACTCTTCTGCCACACGATAGAGATTGCAAGAGCGTCCTTTCATCAGAGCGAGAACGAATTGAGCAAGAAATACGATTCGGGCTTGATGCCAGGGGAGATGAGCTTTAAGCTCCTTTGCCAGTGAGCCGACGTCTTCCATCTACGTTATCTGTTCGGAGGCAAGAGACCGTACAGGTTACTTTGCATGGACATCAGCTCATATCTCTTGCCAGATCTGGCCTGTAGAGGTTTTGTCTTGTATACAGGGCCCAAAGCTCAGCATCTCAAACACGATCCAAACGAATGTCGAATAGGATCAATCTGGGAAAAATACGTAATCATTTTAATTGAGAATATACATGACTATTAATATCAAAAATATATCCAAACCCGAAATCACCTGTTCTAATTGCCAGGCTTGCTGCTGCCAATTAGAGGTGATGATTATCAGTGATACAGGTGTTCCAGACGTCCATATTTCAGTCGATGAATGGGGCGCAGAAACGATGTTACGTTTAGATGATGGTTGGTGCTCTGCTATAGATCGCGAAACTTTAATGTGTTCTATTTATGAAAACCGGCCTTTGATTTGTCGAGAATTTGAAATGGGTTCATATGAATGTAGTCATGAAAGGGCCATACAGATGATAGCTTCGTGCTGATTTTATTAGGCAATACAGTTAGTCTATTTGATCAAAATATAGACATAACAAGGCGCTCGGCTGGGGCGTCTACGTCGTCGCAGGACGCAAGCGTTATGTTTCCCAGTAATATTTAGCAAACCAGAAAGTAGAATGATTAAAAAATACAGTAAGAACGACATTGATGCAGTTTTGGAAATCTGGTTATCAGCGTCGATAAAGGCTCAAAGGTTGTTGGCTTCTACGCCTTATATGACAATAGGCTTGCTCGTAAAAAAGACTCCTGTTAAGAGTCTTTTTTTACACCGGCTTTAAATTGGAATAACCATCGGATAACCATGTACTGGGTGTTTGATGACTGATGTTTTAATATCAAACACCTGTTGCATAATATCCGCAGTCAACACCTGTTCTGGTGCACCATCCACACATTTCCTGCCATCCTTCAGCATCACGATTCGGTCTGCATACTGGGAAGCCAGATTGAGATCATGAATAATCACCAATACTCCAGCGCCTTGTTTGGCAAAGTTGCGAGCCACTGTCAGCGTTTGATGCTGATGCTTCGGATCAAGCGCCGAGGTCGGTTCACCCAGCAGCAAAACCCGGTGGCCATGCTTCGGCTGATCCCAGATCTGAGCCAGTACTCTGGCGAGATGTACCCGCTGTCGTTCACCGCCGGAGAGCTGGGTATAGCTTCGATTCTGCAGATGCAGAACATCAGTCAGCACCAGCGCTTGATTACAGACCTCTTCGTTATACTCCCTGCTACTGTCACAAGGGGTGCGTCCCATCAACACCACCTCGCGCACAGAAAAGGCGAAACTCAGGCTAGACGACTGTGGTAGTACAGATAGCTGTCTGGCCCGATGCAGAGTGTCCCACTGCTCGCCGGGCTTGCCGTTCAGCAGGACCTGTCCGGAAGCGAGCGGATATTCGCCGGTAATCGCTCGAATCAGCGTACTCTTGCCGGCGCCGTTGGGGCCAAGTACAGCCAGAAGCTCTCCCGCTTTGAGGGAGAGATCCACATCGGATATCAGACGACGATCACCGCGTTCAATGCTGATACCTTCAACCCGTAGGCACTCGTCCGTGCTCGCACTTGCAATCATACTCATAGTCACAGAATCCTTTTGCGCTGCTGCCAGAGCATGGTGATAAAGAACGGGGCTCCCAGTAGGGCGGTAACGATACCGATAGGCAATTCAGCAGGGGTGATCACTAAACGCGCGATAATATCCGCCAGGAGTAGAATACCGGCACCCAGTAGTGATGAGCAGGGGATCAACCAGCGATGATCAGGGCCAATGGCAAGGCGCACCAGATGGGGAACCACTAGGCCGACAAAGCCGATCATTCCGGCCAGCGATACAGAAACACCCACACCGATGGCGGTGAGCATAATCAGCTGCATCTTCAGCTTCTGGACATTAAGCCCCAGATGGCGAGCTTCCGATTCTCCCAATAGCAGAGCATTCAGCCCACGGGCGCGGGTGATAAAGATCAGCTGCAACGGGATCAAAAACGACGCCGCCACAATAATGGCCGACCAGTTACCGTTGGCGAGGTTACCCATCTGCCAGAAAGTCATTGAGCGCAGCATGGTGTCGTCGGCGATATAGTTCATCAGACCGATGCCGGCACCACTCAAGGCTGAAACGGCGATACCCGCCAGCAGCATGGTGGCGACTGAGGTACCCTGGCCAGTGGTACCGATGCGGTAGACCAGCAAGGTCGAGAGAAAACCACCAATAAAGGCGGTCACAGAGACGGTATAGGCCTGGAATAGCTCAGTAAACGACGCTAGCCATGTACCCCCCAGTACGATACCCAGGGCCGCCCCGAGCGCGGCACCACTGGAGACGCCGATAATCCCGGGATCAGCCAGAGGGTTGCGGAACAACCCCTGCATAACAGCACCACAGGCGGCCAGACTGCTGCCCACAAGGACGCCGATCAAGGTGCGGGGCAGACGGATTGCCTCCACCACAAGCTGCTGTTGTATATCCGGCGTCGCCGAATTCAAGCCAAGGCGATGGAGCAGAATATCGATAATATCGGCCATCGGAATGGTAATCGGTCCTGAGCCGACCGACAACAGCATGACTACAGGCAGTACAGCGAGTAGTCCGACAAAAAAGAGGCGGGATCGTTGTTCTCTATCCATTAACGTCTATCAATCCTTACAACGAAAAGCGTTGAACTTTTGGGGTATGTTTAGCTATTTAGCTACGTTTAGCTATTTGGTTGCTTTGAACTTTGAGGGTAAAAGTCCTGAGCCAGTTTCAAGGCTGCCTCACCGATACGGGGACCAAGTCCGGCTACCAGAAGGCTGCCGTCTATCGAAATGATTCGATCACTCTTACCTGCGGGGGTGGCGATCAGAGCAGGCAGCATTTTAAATACTGCTTCACTGTCGTACGTTCTGGCGTTATTACCGGTAATCAAAACCAGATCCGGCTGCATAGCCAGCATCGCTTCAGCGGATAGTGTGCTGTAACGGGAGAAGCTTTTTGCGGCTACGTTTTCGCCGCCTGCCAGAGTAATCAGGCTATCCGCACTGGTGTTGTTGCCAGCCACCATCGGTGAGTTGCCCATAGCCAGCAAAAACAGCACTCGCGGTTTGCGACCTTTGAACAGCTTGTTCGCTTCAGCAATCTGTTCCTGTATATCCTGGGTCAGGCGCTGACCCTCTTCCTCTCGATCAAGTAGGTCGGCGAGGGTATCTATGCGTTGGTAGAGATTATTAATGGTCGAATCAACCGGCAGAACTTCAACCGGTATCTGGCTCTTTTTCAGCTGTTCAAGTACTACGGGAGGGCCCATATCTCCGGAGCCAATAATCCAGTCCGGCTTAAGCGACAGTAGTCCTTCAGTGGCGAGTGCGCGATGGTAGCCGATGGTAGGCAACTCTTTTACTTGTAAGGGCTGCTGACTGGTCACATCAACGGCAACGACCTGCTCACCGCCGCCGAGGGCATAAACCAGTTCGGTGATACTGCTACCGATGGTGATAATACGCTCATCACTCTGACCAAAGCAGGGTGCCGTCATGGTTGCGGCAATGGCGACAACCATACACTTTTTTTTCCAGGAGCTTTTTTTCCAAGAGCTTTTTTTCCAGCAGCTTGCTTTCCCGGAACCTGTTTTCCTTATTGCGGTCATGGTGCATCCTCCATCTGTATTCGAGCTGCGGTAATGTTGTTGTTCTGCAGAAAAATCATCAGTTGAACCAGTCGCTCCATGGGAACAGAGCGGTCACCGGCGATCATTAACGGCTGGTTCGGTACCGCCGCCACCTGTTGCTTGAGCGTGGTGGAGAAGGCTTCCCAGCTATCAAAGGTCTGACCATCGATGGCCCAGCCTTTTTCGCCCTGCAGGAGATTGACGCCAATGGTCTTGGGATCGGTCAGGGTCTCGGTGCTGGCGCTGCTGTCTTTGGGCAGATCCACCTTGAGCACCTGAGGCGCGACATTGGCGGTCAGCATCAGGAACACCATCACGATAAAGATAACGTCGAGCAGTGGGGTCAGGTCCGGCAGCAGTGAACTACCGAAGTCGTCATTCCGTGGGCGACTAATCACGCGGCTCGCTCCCGAAAAGGCACCACCTTGCTATTGCTCATCAATTCCTGCTCATGCAGGTTGACGCCTTCCAGCAGCAGGTTGATATGGTTGAGCACAAACTCCATACGGTCCAGATAATTGTTGGCCCAGATGGTGAAGCCGTGGCTGGCCGCCAGCGAGGGAATGGCGATAGCCAAACCGAACGCTGTCGTATACATCGCCACCCATAATCCGCCAGCCAGAACGGCAGGGGTTACCGGACCAGTAGCCAAAGCGATACTTTGGAACATGGTGATCATCCCGAGAATGGTGCCTAACAGGCCGACCATCGGACTAAGAACGCCGATCAGCATCAACCCCTTGAGCCAGGCATGCAGACGTTGGCGCTGCTTCATCAGCCACAGGCCGGCAATCTCTTCACGCATCGCCTTGCTGTTGTCGGCATGGCTGAGCAGCACCGCCGCACCCTTGCTCAGGCAGTGATCCCGGGAGCAGAGCGAGGCACACAGATTGGCGGTCTGCTGCTGTTGGCGATGTTCCTTGATCTCCACCAGTATGGCGTTGACCCGCTTGCGGCTAAGGGTGGGCAGTAGCAGATAGGTGAGCAGACGCTCGAGCACCAGGGCCAGAGCCACGCAGGACATAATCAACAGAGGCCAGCCAACGGGGCCGAGGTTGGAGAGGAAATCTTCCAGCATAATCCGTTCTCTTGATAAATCTCAGAAATAAGGTGTTAAAAGCAAAGCGTTAAAAACAATCAGTCAAAACAATCAGTCAAAACAATCAGTCAAAACAATCAGTCAAAACAATGCATTAAAAAATAGTCGTAAAAAAAGGTCTTGGATAACAGTCGTACAAAGCGATCGAAACAAGACCTATCTACGCTTTGATTGCAGTGCGAACACTACCGGCATATGTACTTTTACCGGTCGCGTCTGTTGTTCTTTGGTCAGCGGCATAAAAGCGAGACCTTCTACCCAGCGCAGTGCCGCCTTATCCAGTAGTGGGTAACCGGACGACTGCACAATTTTTAGATCAAACGGATCACCGGCACGGTTAATCCCTGCCTCTACCAGAACCCGCCCCTGCTGATTACGACGGCGGGCCATCTTTGGGTAGGGCAGAGGAGCCGGCTTTTTGCGAAACACCGGTTTGGTAATCACCTCGACAGCATCGGCGAGACCTGTCGTCTGTTTTTGCTGCTGTGCGCTCAGTTGTGGTGCCACTTCCGATGGCTGTGGCTTCGGTTCTACTTTTTTAGGTTTTGACGGCTCTGGTTTTTTCGGAGCCGGTTTTTTTGGAACCGCTTTTTTCTTCAGCACCGGTTCGGCTTTGGGCTTCGGTTTTGGCTCAGGTTTCTTCAGTTCCGGTTCCGGCTTGGGTTCCGGTTTTGTTTCGGGTGGCATCTGCTCTGGTACCGGTTCAGGGGCTGGGCTGCTGAGAGCAAAGCTGACATTAACACCCGCGGGTGCCGACAGGGCGCCAAGCGAAAGTGGAATGTCGGCCTCGGGGGACGGGACTGACATCAGCAGGGCAGCGTGGACACTAATCGACAATGCCAGCATAGCCCAACGGCCAGCGGTCAAAGTCTTTGGTGTTTCACTGAGTTCCATGCGCCCATCCTTTTATAAGCCGGCTCCTGAAGGTAGCACTCCTAAAAACAGGAGCTTGTAAGTGTCGAATGCTAACCAATGTCGTACTCGTGGTAAAAGAAAATGATAATGAGAATGATTATCATTTGATCTCGGTCAATATTTCCTTATGGCTGCGCCACCATAATCCGCTTCAAAGAATGCGAATCATTATCAGTAAGGCGCAGGAATGAGAAACCAAAGATCACCTATCCAGTTTTGCCGTCATGCACTGGCTGTTGCAGTAGCTATGACCACCGTCGTTCAGAGTGCTTCTGCTAATAATGAGGGGGAGGCTGAACGAGCGCATCTGCTGGATCAGGTGACCGTTACGGCGACCCGTTCCGAGAAGCAGTTGAAAGATGTCGTTGGCAGTGTTTCTGTAACGACCCGTGAAACCATGGATAAGGAGCTGGTTCGTAACGTGCGCGATGCTATGCGTTATGAGCCTGGGGTTGAGGTTGGCACTGACAACCGTTCCGGTATCAAGGGCGTTAATATTCGTGGTATGGATGCCAACCGCGTCAAGATCATGGTAGATGGTGTTGATCAGTCCCAACATTTTGATCCCGGTTTTGGTTATATCAGCTCTCAGCGTAACTTTATAGATGTGGACACCCTGAAAGCCATCGAGGTAGTGAAGGGGCCAGCTTCCAGCTTGTATGGCAGTGATGCTATTGGTGGTACTGTCGCCTATATGACTAAGGATCCAGTCGATTATCTGGATGTGGAAGGCGATGATTCCCATGTCGAGCTGAAGGGTGGCTATACCAGTGCCGATGAAGGGTTCGCTGAAACCATCACCGCTGCCAACCGTTCCGGTGATTTGGAGACTATGTTCGTCTATACCCGTCGGGACAATAAAGAGACAGAGAACTACGACGGCGCTAATATTCGGGGTAAAAATCGTACTCGTCCAGACCCTATGGATTCCGGTCTTGATAGTGTGCTTACCAAGGTCCAGTACCAGCTGAATGATAATCATCGTATGGGTACTACGCTGGAATATCTCAACAGCAAAAGCGATAGCGACCTACTCACTGAGGATGCCAGCGGACAGAACCCCGGCAATCCTGTGACGGCAAAAGATTCTAGTAAACGTACCCGGGTGGGTATCTTCCATGAGTGGCAGGTGGACAGTCCGCTGGTCGATGATCTGCGCTGGACTCTGGACTGGCAGAAGACTGAGCAGAATCAGATAACTAATATGCCAGCTTACACGGCGAGCTCGAATGGTAGTCATTACAATGCACGACTGAAAGACTATGACTATTCAGAGAGCAGTCTGACCCTGAATAGCCAGTTCAACAAGGCTTTGAACTTTGGTGGCTTCAATCACAGTCTGGTTTACGGCTTTAACGTTTCGGAAACCGAAACTAAAAACAGTAACCTCTCCGTTGATTTGGACAACGGAGTTGCGACCACTGATAGCTACATTCCCAAGGTCACTGCCCGCAACTATGGCATCTACCTGCAGGATGAGATTCAGTTATCTGATCGCCTGATGCTGACTCCAGGCATCCGTTACGACAAGTACAGCTATCGTCCCAAGGGCAATGCCACCTTTAATGATCAGGATGTTCGGGACATTAATGACGGCAAATTCACTTTCCGTCTGGGTACGATCTATGATTTGACGGATAACCTGAGCGTCTATGCCCAGTTCAGTCAGGGCTTTAAGGCACCTGGTTTTTACGAGATGTACTTCAGCAAAGATGGGGGCTCCTATATGCAGGAAGCCAACCCTAATTTAAGGCCGGAAGAGAGCGACTCCTGGGAGATAGGTTTGCGGGGCGAAGGTCGCCTGGGTAGTTATGAGATCACAGCCTTCTATAACAGTTACGATGACTTTATTGAAAGCACCACCCATTACAATGATCCCACTTATCCCTATGGTGTCACCACTTACCAGAATATCGGACATGCGACCATTAAGGGGCTGGAGCTGCGCGGCCAGCTATGGTTGGACGAAGCTATCAATGCTCCGGTGGGCACCAGCCTTCGTTTTGCTGCCGCCTACGCCGAAGGTGAAGATGAAGACAGCAAGAAGCCGCTGAACAGTATTGCTCCGCTGAAAGGTGTGATCGGTCTTGGTTATGACGATATCTCTGAAACTTGGGGTGGTGAGCTGGCCTTTACCATGGTTCAAGGCAAGAGCCGCTCCGACATCGACAATAGCGAAAATAGCGCCGAGCTGGTTGATACTTCCGGTTACGGACTGGTGGATATGAGCGGCTATTACCATGTCTCAGAACAGCTGACCGTACGTGCTGGACTTTATAACCTGACCGACAAGAAGTACACCCGCTGGGAAGATGTGCGTGGTATGACCACTAACCGGACAGAGTTTCAACGGTACAGCCAACCTGGCCGCAACTTCGGCGTCAGCGTCAACTACGTATTCTGATTTTTGCCCCTTATTTGATTGAGCGATAGCATGACTTTTCAACTGGATACCGACCTGACCGGTCACCACTGCCCGGATCCTCTGCGCCACGCTTTTGTTGCCAAAACCAGCGCCCACGCCGGGCGCGGTAGTAACGGCCCACTGTCGCCTGAAGAGACCCATCGGGTCTGGCGTGGACAGCAGCCAGTCACAACACCGGAAACCCGACTGGCCTACTTCCATATTCCGTTCTGCAAAACCCACTGCTCCTACTGTGGCTTCTTCCAGAACACCTCGAAAGAGCAGGAGATCGCCCGCTTTGTCGACTCACTGGAACAGGAAATTATTCAGACCGGTCAGATGGCCTGGGTACAAAGCCAGCCACTGAGTGCCGTCTATTTTGGTGGCGGTACCCCGACCGATCTGACCCCTGAGCAGATCATCCGTCTGGGTGATGCTATTAAAAAGCACCTGCCGCTGGCTGACGGTGTGGAGATGACGTTTGAATCCCGCTTTACCGGACTGGACGACACCAAAATCCAGGCCTGTATCGAGGCCGGTTTCAACCGCTTCTCTTTGGGTCTGCAGACCTTTGATACTTTTATCCGTCGCAAGATGAGCCGAATCGACCCGCAGGAAGTGCTGCTTGAGCGTCTGGAACATCTGGCCAAACAGCAAGGCGTAACCACTGTCGTCGATATGATCTTTGGCCTGCCATGGCAGACCGAAGAGCACTGGCTGAAAGATCTGGAGCTGATCAACCAGACCGGTATCCACGGTGCCGATCTCTACCAGTTGATCGTTATGGGTCAGACCCGTATGGCTCAATCTATCGCCAAGGGCTCCATGCCAGCACCGGGTGATACGCCGTTTAAGGCCGGTCTGTACCAGATGGGTGTGGAGACCATGCAGGCTAACGGCTGGGATCGTCTCAGTCTCAGCCACTGGGGTCGCCCGGATGCCGAAGGTAAAGTGCGTGAGCGCAATATCTACAATCATCACACCAAGGCCGGTTGTGAAATGATTCCGTTTGGCTGCGGTGCCGGCGGCAAAGTCAACGGTCACAGCGTTATGCTGCACCGGGCGCTGGAGCCTTACCATGCCATGGTGGCGGCCGGTCAAAAGCCGATTATGGGTATGATGGCCGCCGATCCCCAACTGGCCCTGAGCCGGGTGTTGGGCGCAGGATTTGACCTTGGTCGTCTGGATCTGGCTCAGCTGGCTGCGACCACAATGAATAGTGATATGGGTGGAGATATTGTTAGCCATTGTCGTCCATTGTTTGAAGCCTGGCAGAACAACGGTCTGGCCGTGCTGGACGACAACAGTCTGACTTTGACCCTGGCCGGTCAGTTCTGGAACGTCAATATGAACCAGGCGCTGAACAACTACCTTGAGCGTTATCCCCTGAACGGCCAACAGCCTGGTCAGGCCGCCTGAACCCAGTTTTCAACAGAGATTTTTGCCATGAACCCTATAAAAGAACAGATTACCGCCCTGTTTGCTGAAAACCCCGGTCAGACGCCTGCCGATGTTGCTGGCAAGCTGAACATTCCGGAAGCTCAGGTTATCCGTGATATGCCGGCAGAGATGGTTACCCTGCTGAGCAATGTTCCGGTTGAAGAGGTATTTCTGAAGCTGCGTGAGCTGGGCGATATTCTGCTGGTGATGGACGTCTGTGGTCATATTTTCGAGATGGTGACTCCGTTTCCGAAAGGGGGTTACAAGTTCGGTTACTACAACATGAGTGACCGCAACTCACCGATGAAGGGCCATCTGAAGATGGACAACTTCGGTACCATTGCGATGGTTGCCAAGCCTTTCCACGGTGTGGACACCCGCTCTATTCAGTTCTTCACCAAAGACGACAAGCCGGTATTCAAAGTCTACCTGCGTCGGAACAAGGACAAGACCTTCCTTGCTGAGCAGCTGGAAAAGTTTGAAGAGATGAAGATGCTGGTCAACGAGAGTCAAGCCGCATGACCGGTTCCACAAAAAGCGTCAGCATTCTCGGATGTGGACGGACGGGCACCGCCATTGGCCGGGAGCTGGCGCAAGCCGGTTTCCATGTCTCTGGTTCGACCACGACTGTCGCACGTTTTGACAGCTTGAAGGCAGAAGGCATCTGTCCGGTAGAGTTGCGCCTTGATGGTAGCTTTTTCGAAAGCGCGGGGAGGTTCTTCAATACCGATATTTTGATAGTGACCCTGCCGCCATCATCGCCAAAAGAGGGTGAGCGCAGCCTTACTTATATCGAACAGTTGCAGGCTATCTCCCGCGCAGCTGCCGAAGGTGGTGTGCAGCAGCTGATCTTTACCGGTGCCACCTTTATCTATCCATCGAACAATGGCGAGGTGCGGGAAGATGATGTGGAGCCGGGTAATTCCTCCTTTATGGGGCTGGACTGGCGGGAGGTTGAGCAGGCTGTTGCGTCATCGATGCCAGAGCGTACCACCATTTTGCGGCTGACCGGACTGATGGGTGAAGGGCATAATGCGGGCACCTATTTCTCAGGTCAACCGATGGCGGGTGCCAATGATCCGGTCAATATGGTGCATCAGGATGATGTTGCCGGTGTTGTCCATGAGATCATCCGCCATAACATCGTTGGTGAGGTGTTTAATGTGTCCGCACCGCAACATCCCACACGACGGGCGTTCTATACCCAAGCTTGCGAAGTTGCGGGCATTGCTCTGCCGCAGTTTTCTGATGAACCCAAGCCCTATCGTTTGGTGAACTGTGACAAGCTGACCGAACGCTTGGATTATACCTTCCGTTATCCGGATCCTGTTGCCGCAATCGGCTGATCTGATCAAACAGGGCGGTCAGCCTTTTAGCGACCGCTCTTTGAGACATTTTGCGCTGCTTGTCCTAAGTTGTCTGGGGGTTTTCTTACGAAGCAGGTCTCCAGATGATGTTTTCAGGTATTTGTAACAGACAGTGTTGGCATCCATGGGTGATGCTTCTCTTTTGTCTGCTGTGTTTCCCCTTCGCCATGGCAGAGGATCCCTCTTCTTCTATGCCGCCTGCCACCTCCAGAAAGGGATGGCGCTCTTCTATTACGTCATGGTTTGCTTCTGTGGAAGCGCGCTCTCGGGAAACGCTTGGGCACGGTCGGGGATTGGGTGCAGAACAAATTACAAAATTTATTTTCCCTGGCTTGTTTATTAAATCGTCTTATTTGGTAGAGGGGACAATAATCGGTGATAATTTTACGTTACATCATGTTCAAACAGCCCCTTCTGGCAAGAATGGTCTGGTATACAAGGGGTGTCTGTTAAAACCTTATCATCAGGGAACCCAGAACAAAAACAAGGTGACGACTAAGTTGCTGGTCTGGTTTCACGGTAATGCCGAGCATGCTGCTCAGGTTGTGTATACGGCATCTGACCTATTTAAAGAACTTTCCAGACATAATAATTTCAGCCCAGACCGGTGGGCGGTGCTTGCTGTTGAATATCCGGGGTTTGATTCCAGCGAAGGTTTGCCCCAATCGTTCGTTTTGGAAAATATGATAAAGATGTGGAGTGAGTGGCTTCAGGACGGCGCTTATAAAGACGACCATGTTTTTCTTTTGGGACGATCAATAGGCACCGCTATGGCTACATATTGGGCCGCACAGTACATGAGTGATGGGTTGATTTTAGATGCACCTTTCGCAAGTGTTGCCGATATTGCCGCTTCAATAGTCCCAATCCCGGGGCTCTCTTTTTTTGCCAGGAAGCTATTTGGTAACACTCTGGAGACCGAGAGTTTTGTGAGTAAAGTTCAGGTTCCCACGCTGGTTATTACCAGAGGGAAGGATGAGGTTGTTCGAGAATATTTGGGAATTAAACAGTATGAGGCGATTAAAGCTACAAACAGTGCGCCAACAAACCATATCTCCCTGTTAAAAGCCGATCATAACAATTTCAATGGCGAGCGTGATCAATACCACAAGCGTATCGGCAGGTTTTTATTAGAGAGTGAGAACCAGGCAGAGAGGGTTGGATTCAAGCAATAAGTGCAACTGATCCCCACGGTTTCTGCGATCTCTTTCTGCAAATGACCTTTTCCATGGAGAGCCTGAATCTGATAACGTTGCCCCAGAGTCAGCTGTTTGTATTGTCGGGTTTGTGTACTCATTCCTGACTTCCATTTCTGAGTGTGAGAGCTACAAAATGTACCAGCAGCTGGCTCGCACAGGGAAGATCAGTCGATTGCACTTATTGTATTAATCCAGCTAGACTTTCGGGGCTATTATGACACTTCAACTGTTGTCGACCTTCACGGGTATTGTATTTTTAATGGCAATTATTCCAGGGCCCAACGTACTGCTGGTGTTGGCTACAGCATTATCCCGGAATCGTTTGATGGCTTTATCCAATGTCATGGGCGTTGCGCTTGGCTTTATTGGTCATGCACTGATTTCAGCGCTTGGATTAAGTCTGCTGATAGCAAAATCCAGCGCCGCTTTTGCAGTGTTACAGTGGGCTGGTATTGTTTATCTGCTCTGGTTGGGATTCAGTAATATCAAATCAGGATTAAATCTCCACTCTGTTGCTGTTTCCGTCAACGATAAGGTGAACAATAATCCGGCAAATGGTTTAGTAAGTAACTTTTTTAAAGGATTTTTGACCAACTGTCTTAATCCAAAAATTGTACTGTTTTATCTCTCTATATTTCCACAGTTTGTGAATCCGGAGACCGCACTCTCAGATAGCTTATTGCTGGGCGCAATACATGCGACTGTGGTTTCATCATGGTTTATCGTTATTATTCTCCTGTCGCAGGTTTGTAAGCGCTTTTTAACCAATCTTAAAAATGCCCGCAGACTTAACTTTCTCTCAGGCAGTATTTTCTTTGCATTTAGCGCCATGCTGGCGATAGATCGGGTATAGTCACGCTGTTCAGAAATACCGGTATGACACATGATGGGGAAGTGTATAAAAAAGAGGCTGGCGACAATTGTCGCCAGCCTCTTTTTTATCAGCTATTTCTGGCGTGAAAAATAAATCCAATACTATTCATTAACACCTGTGCAGCCAGAATAGAGGTGGAGGCCGTTGGATCGTAAGCCGGTGCGACCTCCACCAGATCCATACCGACAATCCGGCCTCTGCTGCGTTCGGCCAGAGCCTGAATAATCTCCACCACTTCGTAGTACTGAAAACCGCCATGGCTGGGCGTGCCGGTACCGGGAGCAATGGAAGGATCGAAGCCGTCTATATCGATGGTGATGTAATAGTCCTTACCTTGAGGGATACGATCCAGAACCCCTTCTACCCCCAGCTGGCGCACCTGTCGTACAGAGAGTATGTCGGAACCGGCTTCCCGGGCGGCATCAAAGTCAGACCGATTGGAAGACGACACATTTCTAATACCCATCTGGGTCATACTGGTAACATGGGCCATCTCGGAAGCACGACGGATCGGATTGCCATGGCCCTCCCGCACCCCGTGACGTTCATCGACAAAATCCAGATGGGCATCAAAGTGAATCACATGGATCGGGCCGTGATCACTGAACGCCCGCAAGACCGGTGTGGTAATTGAGTGGTCACCACCGATCACCAGCGGCATGGCGCCAGAAGCCAGAATTTTACGCACCGCCCACTCGGTATTGGCATGACTTTGCTTCATATCGGTATGCACAATATCGGCATCACCCAGATCAACAATACGAACATCGTCTTCGGTCAGATAGAGGACATCGTCCTCATGATCGTAGGCGCCGGAATGACCAAAGGAGAACAGCGTTGAGGCTTCCCGGACTGAGCGTGGTCCAAAGCGGGCACCGGAACGCCACTGAGTTCCCATATCATTCGGAACACCCAAAACAGCCACATCGGCATTGATGTTTTCCCAGTCCATACAGATCGGGGCTTTGGCAAACGTACAGTGTCCGACAAATGGCAGGTTCAGGCGACCCGCTTCATAACCATTATTTTCCACTACAACCCACCTTACTTGCTGTGAATGCGGTATTCATTGAATGCCAGGTCAATGTAATGGCTCGATTCCATCGATAAAATCCTGCTTTATCAAAACTCAGATCGTAAAAAACCGAACTGAAGCTCCTGAGATAACAATGAGAGAACAGAGAGAGCAGGCCATTCATGAAACAGGTTCAAGACGCCGATCTACGCATGCTGAGAATATTTGTGACCATCGTGGACTGTGGTGGTTTCTCCGCCGCCCAGTCGGTGTTAAACATCAGCCAGCCGACGATCAGTGAATATATCGGTCGTCTGGAGACCCGGTTGGGGCTGCGATTATGCCAGCGGGGGCGCAGTGGCTTTCGACTGACGGAGTCTGGAGAGAGTGTTTATGTCGCTGCCCAGCGGCTGCTGGCTTCGGTCGAAACCTTTCGTCAGGAGACTGATGACCTGTCCGGAATACTGCGCGGAGAGCTGCGCCTGGGCTTGATTGATAACACCATCAGTAATACAGATTTCCGTTTTGTTTCTGCCATTCGGGAGTTCAATCGCATGGCGGAAAATGTGCGCATCGATATCGAAATATTGCCGCCCCACACACTGAAAAAACAGGTACTGGATGGACGTCTTCACGCCGCCATCGGGCCGTTTCCGGTTAAGGTTCAGGGGTTGTTGTACGAAAAGCTTTTTGATGAACACCACAGTATCTACTGCGGAATAGGCCACCCTTTATACGACAAGCATAATGTTTCCAGAAACGACCTGCGGAACAGTCAGATCGTTGCACACGGTTATGAGCATGAGACCGATCTCAAGCTGATTGGCAATACTCGACCAGCCGCCATCGTCGATAATATGGAAGCTGAGGCTCTTCTGATCATGACCGGTCGCTATATCGGGTTTCTGCCACGCCATTACGCCGAACGCTGGCTGGAGCGCAGGGAGCTCAAACCTCTTTTGGACGATGAGATCCGGCATATATCCTCTTTTTATCTGGTGACCCGGGCCGAACAGCACAAAACCAGAGCATTATGCACCTTTCTGGCGTTTTTTGGTGAGCGTATACGTCAAAATATGGGGTGATGTTTCTAGAAGTCGCAACGGGAGATAAGTCGCTTGCTGTTTTTCCTTCTGGTTGCCATTCTTTCTATCCCTGTCAACCTCGAAATGAGGTTGGCAAGCATTATGACACCAGGGGTGTTTAACGTATTCTGGTTTTGGCTGTTAATGAGTAGCATGATGCCGAGCGAAACTTACAAAGATGTACTTATGGGTGTTTTCCATAATAACGACCTTGCAAACGTTCAAAATTTTCTGTCACTTGTTCTTCCGCTCCCGGTAGCCCAATAGCTACAACACCCCGTCAGATACAGACCACCCGGAAGTGAGGATTTTTTCACGGGCAGTACTTTGCGTAGATGTAGTAACTGTCTGTACTGTCCCCGTAGAGATCACAGACCTTTTTCAGTTCATCAAGATTGGGATGGGAGGATTCGTGCACTATTTTGTAGCCAAGACTTATGGATTCACGAATAGTGTCACTGACCTTCTGGTCCCTGGTGATGAACATCTCCTCGACCTGCATGGCCAGCAGGGCATTGAAGTAACAGATCTTTCTTTTATTGTCGTTATCCGCGGTGTGGTAGGTGTACTGCACTGAACACAACGCGCCAAAGTAGGCATCATGGTTCGGTGTGGAAGGTTTGTATTTTTTGAGCAGCTCAGCCTGAGTATCCGCGGTCGTGTAAGAGGAGCAAAGAGCGAGAAAAATCAGTAATATATTTTTCATGACAATCCTGAAAATGTGCATTCTATAACACTCTGTGTGTGTGAAAAAGACGGTCCACCATAATAGACCGCTCACCCCGAACGATGAAAACAGGGGGGCGGTATGTCCATAGTAAAAAATGGCCAGTGAAATTTTTCCGGAGAACCAATATGGCAGATGCCTCCCCGCCCGCTTCCTCCCCATCTGAGCACCCATCTGAGCACCCATCTGAGCACCCATCCGAAAAACAAGCTGAAAAACCGGTGTCGGAAAGGCTGTTTACTGGCAAGACCGCCGCCCGGCTATTCAGTGATACGGCAATAGAACATGGACGTATTCCCATCGATCTCTGTGACCGGGGTCGTTTTCAGCCCCGCCAGGACTTTGATGAGCACAAGATTCAGGAGTTGGCAGACTCGATCCGGCAGACCGGAGGTAATATTCAGCCGGTGATCCTGCGGGCAAAACACGACGGACGCTATGAGATCCTGGCCGGTGAACGGCGTATTCGTGCCTCCCTGCTGGCCGGTCTTGATGCGGTACTGGCTATTTATGGTCAGTTTGACGATGACCAGTGCCATGTGATCACCGTGGTCGAAAACCTGCAGCGGGCGGATCTCAACCCGATTGAGGAGGCGCAGGGCTTTCAGTCCATGCTCGATAGAGGTATGAAGCAGCAGGAGGTGGCGGTCAGTCTGGGTAAAAGCCGGGTCTATATTGCCAACGCTGTACGTCTGCTGAAGCTTGATATTGGCATCAGGGATCTGCTGCGCAGCGGCAAACTCTCTCAGGGACACGGCAAAGCGCTGGCGGGGCTGGATGATTCGATAACCTCGGTCATCGCCTGTCGGGAGCTGGCTCGAAAGTGTGTTCGCATGGACTGGTCCGTGCGTCGACTGGAGGCTGAAGTTCAGGCTCTGAATAACAAGAAAAAACCGGTGGTTCGCCACACCAAAGAGGCCAACCTGAGACGGCTGGAGGAGCTGGTCTCCCGACAGTTTGGGGCCCCCATTGCCATCCGCGCCAGCACCAAAATGGCGGGCGGTGGTTTTATCCATATCCCCTTCACCAGCGAGGCCGAGATGCGCATTATTCTTGAGAAAATGAGCGCCTGGCCTGAGGATGAGGCCCGGGATTGAACGTGCTGCGCCTCTCCGGGGCGCAGGGTGTCGCATCTCCTTAACCTTCCACCACTTACCGTCCAATCCAACTAAACTGAGTACTGGCGTGTTGATAACGCCTTGTTGAAAAGAAGAGGGTTACCGGCTTGAGTTGTAGTATCCCCCTGCCGAAAAAATGGTGCGAAGGGAAAGTCCTCGAGAGTCGAGGCAGTTATGGCCGTCACTGTAGTTATTACCGTAGCCGTTACGTAGCCGTTAC
>CAMRBW010000048.1 GCA_947040555.1 uncultured Oceanospirillales bacterium
TCACCGTAAACGTCCAGAGTGGCATCGTCAGCGTTATAGACATTTACGGCCATTGCTTGACCAGAGAGTGCAGCGACAACAGCCGCGAGTACCAACTTCTTCATGGTGGACTCCAGATATTATATGTTATGTGTGTGTGATCTTGACGGGCACAGAAGGCCTGTACCCATGCCTATTTATGTTGGATTATCTAGTTCCACCTGAGGTGGTCATATAAAATACATGCATAAGTACATGCCGCAGCTAGAGGCTAATACGGATTCCGAGGTTTTGTTATTCATAATAAGAATGCGCGTATACGTATATCTGATATCCTGTTGTGGAACTATCTGTTTTTTCTGTTTTGAAATGGGAAACAAACGCAGATAGGCAGTTATAATTACGGACAAAGAAGTACAGACCCAATGAGTAGTAAGCCGTTCATGCGTTCAGCTTTCAAAGAGCCTTCAGCTCATAGAGAGCCTTCAGCTTATAGAGAGCCTTCAGCTTATAGAGAGCCTTCAGCTTATAGAGAGCCTTCCATTGACAAGGTCGGCTTGACCAGGCCCCGTAACTTGCAACCAGACGGCATCAGCTTGAGTCGTCTGAATCTCAATTTGTTACCGAGTCTCAAGGCGCTGCTTGATACCCGCAGTGTCACTGATGCGGCCAAGCTGTTGTGTGTGACCCAGCCCACTATGAGCCGCAATCTCGCGCAATTGCGCGAGAGCCTTTGTGATCCCATCCTTGTGCGTTCTTGTAACCGTACCGAGCTGTCCGATCTGGCCAGAGATATTCATCCTCAGGTTAATCGGCTGGTGGTGGAGGCGGCGACGATTTTTGAGAATGCAAGCTTTGATCCACAAACAACCAGCCGTCATTTTCGCATTGCCGGCAGCTATGCCATTGTGGAGAAGGTGATGCCACAAGTGCTGTGTGATCTCAGGCAGCAGGCGCCTAACCTCACTTTTGACATCGAGCTGCTCAGCGAGCATGTGATTGAAAAACTGCACCGGGGCGAGATCGATCTGGCGATTGGCTATTCTGGCCTTCCCCCGGCGGGTTTACGCAGTCAGGAGGTTATGCGCTGTCGGCTGGCCTGCATGATGAGTGTCGATCACCCGCTCGCGAAAAGGATATTTACCATAGAAGAGCTCAAGGATTATCCCCATCTTATGCAGAAGGCTGGCTGCGGTATGTCCGCACAGGTTAAAGCCTTTTATGAACGTATCGGGATTGTTCCGCGTATGTCTATTTCCAGCCTTGCGGCGGCGAAAACGATTGTGGCGGGGAGCGATTATATCTGCTTCCACGCGCCTATTCGTGAGGCGATTGAGGAGGGCTTGGTCATACGCCAGATTCCCGATGATATTGTTGAGGTTGATCATCGGATCGTATGGCCGGAGTACTGGAATGCCAACCGCTCACATCGCTGGCTGAGGGATTATCTGTTCCAGAGTGTCTGCCGTACCCTGGAAGACAATACCGAAGTGGGGCATGTCGTTGTGAGTCGGCAGACTCGCATTGATAAGACGGTTAAGTATTGTAAGTAATGCTTGAATGCAGCAGAACCCCTTGACTCCTGCGCCTGCTGGTAACGAAAGGTAGCAGCAGATTACAGAAGCGAGAGGTTTGCTTACGGCGTATTAAATAATTCCCAGAGTCTGGCCCGATGTTAAGGCCGGCATAGCAGCGACACGTTGATTCAGCTCGGCAAGGCGTTCTTGAAGTTGGGCAGTCTCCGCCTCGATCACTGAGCTGGTTCGCTTGTTTCGGGCTTCCCGGTGGAGAGCCATCGCCACGATAATCCGCTTGTCTTTTTCACTGACAACTTTCACGACCTCTTCCGGTACGGACTGTTGTTCAGGCTCTGGCTCTGGCTCGGGTTCAGACGCCGGACTCTGTGCAGAAACCTGTTCAATCACAGATGACTGTTCCTGAATACTGCTCAGGGCGGTGCGCGTCTGGGTTTCCAGCAGGCTGGCTGCGGAGGAATCGCCTGCCAGTAAGCCATCGATAGCTGCCGTGAGGGCGGCAAGCTGCGCATTGATCGTGTCATCCATATCAAGATCAATGCTGATGTTACCCGTTGTGCGCGAGGCGCGTCGGCTACGTTCGGCAGCCGCTTTGACTTCAGCTTCGGCCGCTGCGCTTTTCTCTTCTTCCTCCCGTGCGGCCTGGGCGATAATGGCTTTGGCTGCGGTTAGTGCATCAAATTTGGTGATGGCTGGCGTTGGCTTTGGGGCAGGTTTTGCCGCTTCGGCCGGTTTGGGTTCATTTTTAACGATATACCCTGTGGACGGAGGGCTCTCCTTCTTGGGTTCTTGTTCGGGTAGATCGTCCAGCACATCATCGGATGCGAAGGTATCAAGGAGATCCAGCAGCTCCTTCTCGGCTTCGGAGGCCTTCCGACGCACAGGTGTCTTCTTTTTGATAATGACGGTACTGGTTTTGTGACCACGCAGACTGATGGCATTGAGGTCTTCTACCGCATTTTGCTCGAGCTCAGCAAGTTCTGAGCGGTGTTCAGCCATATCGTAGACTTCGCGAATGAACGCATCGACACCGTATCGGCGAATATCACGGTACAGGGGATAGTCCAGGTCCTGCTCGGCGGCAACGACCATTTTATCCCATTGGTCTTCCAGATCGTTACGGGTGGATCCTACATAAACTTGATTGGTAACAGTGTTGGTGACGGTGAAAATGATCAAGAGACAACCCTGATGTTTCTGAGAGATGACGAGACGCGAGGCGTAAGGCGTAAGGCGAGACATTATAGCGACACTGACGACAGTGTGAAGTGAGGATTTTGTCCATAGTTCACGAAGAATACGAACAATACATTGTCATCATGATCACTAACTCTGTCGTTTATTCGCTGAGTAAGTTTGGTTAGCTTTGGGCGAATGTAAAGGGTGAATTAACAAACGGATTCGACCAGGGCTGTTGCGGGATAGCAACAGCCCTGGTCGGGTCAGGTTGTGCGGTTTACGGAGAGTCTGGCCAGCTCTATCATGGCCGTGCACTGCGGGGATTCGGGCAGAATACTGATGGCATCAATGGCTTTTTGGGCATGTTTTTGGGCACACTGTTCGGTGTACTCCAAAGCGCCGCAGGCGCTAACGGTGACCAAAATTTCATCAAGAACGTCCAGTCCGCTACTGCGAATAGCATCGCGAACAAGTTTCGCCTGTTCCGGTGTGCCGTGGGTCATGGTGTAGATAAGCGGCAGAGTCGGTTTACCTTCGGCCAGATCATCGCCCACATTTTTTCCCATCGCCTCGGCATCACCGGTGTAATCCAGCAGATCATCAACCAGCTGGAAGGCAAGACCGAGATGGTTGCCATAGTCCTTGAGGGCTTGAACCTGCTCCTCAGGAACACCCGCCAGCAGAGCGGCGGTATGGGTTGAGGCTTCGAACAACATAGCGGTTTTGCTGCGGATGACATCCATATACTGCGCCTCCGTGATGTTCGGATTGCGAACATTCATCAGCTGCATCACTTCACCTTCGGCAATGACATTGGTGGCATTGGCGAGGATGTTCATAACGTCCAGCTGACCGATGTTGACCATCATCTGAAATGCTCTGGAGTAGAGGAAGTCACCAACCAGCACACTGGGGGCGTTACCCCAACGGGCGTTGGCGGTGGAGCGACCCCGGCGCAGATCGGAGGAGTCGACCACATCGTCATGCAGAAGCGTAGCGGTATGGAGGAACTCGATAATAGTGGCGAGTGGAATGTGCTGTGTGCCCTGATATTGACAGGCACCGGCACTCAGGAGGACAAGTAAAGGGCGAAGACGTTTCCCACCGGCATCAATGATGTAGTGGCCTATTTTCTCAACCAGGGAGACGTCCGAATGCAGCTGTTCCATGATGCATTCGTTTACGGCCTGGAATTCCTCTTCGACCGTAGTGTAGATACGGCGTACATCATCTTGCTGGGGCATTCGTGAAAATACTTTGTAAAGACCGGAATAACTGTCGAATCCTATGGGCAGCCCTCAGGGGTGTCAAGGGATTACACTTGGTAGCTTGTTTAAGCGCTCACCATTCTCTACAATACGCCACCCGATCTGAAGATCCCGATAGTTGCTGCTTTGTTATGACCAGACGTTTCTGTTACAGAGCGTTCGGTTCATGAGGCGCTATCCTGGAATGCAGTCGGTGAACAGAAAAATTCCACCATCGGGTGGATGCCTTTGACAAAAAGGCCAAGGATTTTCGGAGAATTCCATGTACGCAGTTATTGTAACTGGTGGTAAGCAGTACCGTGTAACGGAAGGCGAAACCCTCAAGGTTGAAAAGCTGGACGTTGCCACTGGCGAAGTTATCGCGCTGGACCAGATTCTGATGGTAGCCAACGGCGAAGACATCAAGATCGGTGCTCCTGTCGTTGAAGGCGCCACGGTTAACGCTGAGATCGTAGCTCACGGTCGTGGCAAGAAGGTGACTATCGTTAAGTTCCGTCGCCGTAAGCATCACCGCAAGCAAATGGGCCACCGTCAGTGGTTCACTGAAATCAAAATCACTGGCATCAGCGCCTGATTCGGAGGGTATTGACTCATGGCACACAAAAAAGCTGGCGGTAGTACACGTAACGGCCGCGACTCGGAAAGCAAACGTCTTGGCGTAAAGCGCTTCGGCGGTCAAGTTGTTCTGGCTGGTAACATTCTGGTTCGTCAGCGTGGAACTAAGTTCCACGCAGGCGAAAACGTAGGCATTGGCAAGGATCACACCCTGTTCGCCAAGGCAAACGGTAAGGTTGTTTTCGAAGTGAAAGGTCCTAAGAACCGTAAGTACGTTCGCATCGAAGCGGCTGCTTAATCTGGTCTGATTCTTCGAGTGCCCGGTTTTCGGGTGAAGAATAAAAAAGCCCCGCTTGCGGGGCTTTTTTGTGACTTGCTGTTTTGAACAGCGATGGCGCTGTTATTCCGTTTTATGAATGCGTTTTTTATTTTTTTTCAGAGCATCTGATCGGGAATAGCTCTTTTTGCAGGTGGGACACTGGAAAGGCTTTTCATTGGTGTGGGTTTGTTTGTGTCTTTTCATGTTTGATCGGTCAGAATATACTTTGTTGCAATGCGAACACGCATGTTTTTTTCCTGAGTATGAGTGACCGTGTGAAGCTTATACCCAAGTGAATTCAAGATGCAGGCTTTAGCATCTGAAAATTGTCGTTAATCCTGCTGATCAGTGAAGCGCCGATTTCAGGTAAAGTTTCACTCAGGAAATGATTGATTTTTTGTCGAAATTCCTTCGCCGTAGCAAAGTACTCATTGTTCCTGGCATGCTCATTCATCACCTTCCATAATCGCTCAATCGGGTTCAGGTTTGGGCTGTAAGGTGGAAGATAATGCAGTTTTATCCCCAACTTTTCGGCCGCATCAACAACCTCCACGGGTGTGTGAGTCCGGTGTGATTACCACATCTGGTATCTCCAACAGAGAAAACTCTCTTTCTTCTCTTTCTTCTCTTTCCTCCCTTTCCTTTCGGACACGTGACAGTGACAAGTCCCGTTGAAGTAATATAACTTGGTTGATCAGAAGGGGGGTGAGATGATGATACTGGAACCCTCGACAGTTCCGTTCTTTGTCACTGCTTGGGTATTGAAAGATAAAGAGTTTGCAAATATGAGTAACACAAGCAGGAATGTGTGTAAGCAGACGAAGTTCATGGATCCTCCCAGTACGTAGAAGTGCACTCAGGATAGGCGTTTTTGAGGAGGCTGCTTGCTGGCGACAGGTCTGCTGCCCTCGAGAGGCTCCTTGTAACTAGTGATGGCATTCCCTAGAATACCCCCCCCATGTCAAAGCCCCCGCTTGCGGGGCTTTTTTGTTATCTGCGGCTTATGTTTGATATCTCGGGTTTAGAGCCCCTATGCCGGAGAGATATCTAACATAAGCCGACAGGCGAGTGAATTATAAGCACCGGCAGCGCTATGTATGAGTGCGTAAAAGCTGTGCCGGTGCGGAGGAAGAGAATGAAATTTGTTGATGAAACCCATATCCATGTCGAAGCCGGCAAGGGTGGCAATGGTTGTGTGAGCTTCCGTCGGGAGAAATTTATCCCTAACGGTGGCCCGGATGGCGGTAACGGTGGCGTTGGCGGCAGTATCTATATGATTGCGGACAACGATCTGAATACTCTGGTCGATTTCCGTTATACCCGTCGTTACAAGGCGCAGAATGGTAAGCAGGGCCGGGGTGGCAACTGTACCGGTGCTATGGGTGACGATATGGTCCTGCGGGTACCGGTGGGTACCACGGTGGTCGACGAAGATACCCACGAGGTGATTGGCGATCTGACCGAAGCGGGCCAGAAGCTGCTGGTGGTCAAGGGCGGCCACAACGGTATCGGTAACACCTGTTTCAAATCCAGTACCAACCGTGCGCCTGAGATAGCCACGCCCGGCAAACCCGGTGAAGAGCGTAACCTGAAGCTGGAACTGAAGGTGATTGCCGACGTCGGTCTGCTGGGTATGCCGAACGCGGGTAAATCTACCTTTATCCGCTCAGTCTCCCATGCGCGTCCGAAGGTAGCAGACTATCCGTTCACCACTCTGGTACCGAACCTGGGTGTGGTCAGCATTCAGAAGTACCGCAGCTTTGTGGTGGCTGATATTCCCGGTCTGATCGAAGGCGCTGCTGAAGGTGCTGGTCTCGGTATCCGCTTCCTGAAGCATCTGGCCCGCTGCCGTATCCTGCTGCATCTGGTCGATGTGGCGCCGGTGGATGAGTCCGACCCTATTGAAGCCGCCCGCGCCATTATCAACGAGCTGGAAGTGTTCAGCCCGGCGCTGGCCGCCCGTGAGCGCTGGCTGGTGCTGAATAAGATGGATCTGATTCCTGAAGATGAGCGAGAGGCTCTGCAGGCGCGTATCGTCTCCGAGCTGGATTGGGAAGGGCCGGTTTACTCGATCTCGGCTATCGGCAACGAGGGTACTACTCGCATGTGTCAGGAGATCATGAACTTTATTGAAGACCGTAATCTTCAGGAGAGTCAGGATGTCGAGTTTGCCGAGGCAGAGGCTGAGCAGCGTGAGCGCATGGAAGAGGAGGCTCGTCTGCGCATTCAGGAGCTGGCGGAAGAGCGCCGGGCCCGTCGTCAGGCTGAGAAGCTGGCGGTCATGAGCGATGACGACGATGATGACGATGATGATGACGACCACAGTGTAGAAATTTTCTACGTGCACTAATTTTCCCGGGATATTGAGGGCGTGGTACGGAAAACCACTCTCTTCATGTTTTTAATCCGCATTGGTACAAGAAGGTATAAGTCATCTCCTTGAGCAGGCGAAGGTCAGGGCTCCCTACCTTTTGCTGACTAGTGGACGTGGCGCCGGTTGCGAGAAAGGGCAAGCCCTCTCGCAATTGGCAACGAAGCGTCAAAAAAAACAACGGCTCCGGCCGTTGTTTAGTATCGGAAGCTCTGTCCTTTTAGAGGTGAGTAGTCCACCGCACAATGGACTCCCGCCTTCGCGGGAGTGACGACAATGATATGGGTATGGGTTTTCACGCTGTACGGCGCTAGATATATTCAAAGACCTTAACAATCTTCTGAACACCGTAAGACTCGCGGGTGATCTCGACGGCCATATCCGCCTCCTGGGTTGTTACCAGCCCCATCAGGTAGACAGTGCCGTTTTCTGTCACAACCTTGATCCGTGAAGAGGGAAAGTTTTCAGCGGCCATCATGCGACTTTTGATTTTTGCCGTCAGCCAGGAATCACCGGAGCGCACCAGACTTGTGGTCGGGCCGGCAATTTCCAGCTCGTTAATGACCTTCCGCACTTTTAAGCCCTGATTGGCTACAGCTTCAGCTTTTTCTTTCAGTTCCTCCGAAGGAACCTGGCCGATCAGCAGAACGTAGCCGTTGAAGCTTACGACAACAGCATGGCTCTTTTTCAGTTCGGGGTCGGCTTTGTCAATGTTGACGGTGATAATGGTTTCAATGCTCTGGTCATCCACCATTGCCCCCCATGTCCGACTGCCATGATCTTCCTGAATGGGTCCGTCTTTTACGGCGGATACCGTAGAGGCGCAACCGCCTAACAAGAGCAGGGAACAAGCAAAAAGCGCGAGCAGAATTTTCATGGGGTATCAGTCCTTAATTTGTCTATTCGGTACTTCCAAAAAGAAATTCGTCAATCAGATCACAGAGACAGTGGAGGATAACCATGTGCAGCTCCTGAATCCGAGGTGAACTATGGCTTGGCGCTCTGATCTCTACATCCTCGTTTTGAAGCAGCCGTGAGCAATTTCCACCATCCATACCGGTCAGGGCAATCACCGACATCTCCCGGTCATGGGCGGCCTGTACGGCCTGAACAAGGTTGGGGGAGTGGCCACTGACAGAAATCAGCAGCAGAACATCTCCCGGTTGCCCAAGGGCACGGATCTGTTTTGAGAAGATCTCATTATAACTGTAGTCACAGGAGATCGATGTCAGTGTGGAGGTATCTGTGGTCAGCGAAATGGCGGGCAGCCCTGGCCGTTCACGCTCATAGCGGTTGAGCAGCTCGGAAGAGAAGTGCTGCGAAAGAGCCGCAGATCCACCGTTACCACAGACCAGAATTTTACTCTCATTAACCAGAGAGTGAACCATCAGCTCTGCAGCCTGGGCAATGAGGGGGGGGAGTTCTTGAGCAGCGAGTATTTGTGCATCAATGCTGTCCGAGAAGTGACTGGTTATATGATCGAGCATGTCACTGGTTCCTGGTGATTCGCTTTCGTCCGGGAATGGTTCTTCTCTCAGACAGATTATTTACAATGAAAACACCGTGCATGAAACCTGAGTGTAAAACAGGGGCACACGTGTCTCCTTAGACAGATTATTTACCATGAAAACACCGTGTATGAAACCTGAGCGTAAAACAGAAGCCCATGTGTCTCATTTCAGTGGCCAAAGGCGTTCTTTAACCAGCAGGCAACAGGTGTTCCTGTATTGCCATCCACGGCCGGTTGAGCGGTGATTATATCAAAACGACAGGGATGCTTGTCGGTGAGTTTAAATGTTTGTAGATAATGGGCGGCAGTACGCATTAGCCGTTGCTGTTTTTGATAGCCAACAGACTCTTCGGCGGAACCGAATCGGGCGCTTTTGCGATACCGGACCTCCACAAAGACCAAGGTGTCGTTTTCCTGCATAACGAGGTCGATTTCGCCGCTTTTGCAGGCGTAATTTCTCTCTCGCAGGATCAGGCCCTGGCGTTCAAGAAACGCCAGGGCCTGATCCTCCGCACATTTGCCGGTTTTATTGGTGACTTTTGTTTTCCAGAACATGGGGAGTGTAGTTCGGGTTCCTGCTGGCCTTAAGGGTCAGCGGTGATAGTCGGCCATTGATGAAGTATTGCCAGTTCAACTCTCTGCGTACTTCACGATGAAAGGGAATGGTCAGTACACCGGTACTACCCAATATCTGGGCGCTTCCTGACTGAGCCATCTGTTCCAGTCGAGGGTAGATGCGCCATGCATCAACACCCAATGCGTAAAGCGGAGCCAGAGAGCTGGGGCTGTCGCGCCAGTTTTTCTGAATACTGGATCTGAACGGTGACTTCTCAACAAGCCATGGCATCACCGGTATGCGAATGTCGTCCAGGTCGCGATCCTGAGTCTGATCCGTTTGCCCGCTGTACATGTTGGAAACCGTGTAAACCGGCAGATTGTAGGCGAAATAGAAATCCAGAGCCGGTTTCAGCTGACGCCCCTGGGACGGAGAGCCGACCACAAAGATCATATCAGCATCTTCCCGTCTGCGCGGAGTATATTCTACCTTTTCACCGAAAAGACGGCTGAGACTGTTGGCACGCTTGATGCTGCTGTTGACCAGAAGGGCTTCGCTTACAGCCGTATTGTAATCGCCATTACTTTCATAGGTGTAGGTGTCAAGGGTCTTGCCGCCGAGTTTTTCCCATTCCATCTGGAAGCTTTTGGCAACGCGGGCTCCCCAATCACCGTTAACAGCGATAATAACCGGATGCTGGTAGCCATCTTGCCAGGCTCTTCGGGCTGCGGACTCGGCTTCACTCTCCGAGGCCAGACCAAACTGGTAGATCGGGCTGTCGAAGCCGGCTTCAGAGACCTGGTTAAGAATCAGCCACGGAACCTTAACTTCGCTCTCGCCTCTATTCTGTAGCGCGGCAGTGGCAAAGCTACGACGCAGAGGGCCAATAATCATCTCTGCCCCCTCCTCCTGTACCTGAGCCATAAGCGCAGCGGGATCCTCGCCTTCGGTATCATAGAACATCAGCTCCGGAATCGTGCTGCCCGGTGTACTGTTATTCATGGAGTGATAGTATCCGGTGAGCAGACCATCGCGAACGGCCGAGCCAACGGTCGCCTGAGGGCCGCTGAGAGGCAGCAGTACGGCGATACGGGCAGGGTTGTAAGGCGGCAAGGTTTGCAGGATGTGAATCGCTTCCGGCAGATGTGCGTTTACGGAAGCCCCCTGCCAACGCTGTTGCCACCGGTTCAATTCGGCCAGCTGCTGAGAGAGTTCTGCCGGTTTGCGGTAGATGATGGCGAGCTCTATCCAGGGCAGCAGATCAGGGTTGGTATTGGTTGCCGTCAGCCGCTCAAATTCATCTTTATGGGCGTTCACCAACGAGATCCAGAGCTGTTGGTAAACCTCAGGACCGACATTCGGCCAGGTTATAATGCTGCCCCAGTATTGGATCGCCTCGGCATAGCGACCCTCAAGGTTGGCCAGTTGGGCTCTGAATGTGTCGTGGAGAATGCGCTCTTCGCCTTGAAGTTGGGTCAGGTCCAGACTATCCAGCCACTCTCCGGCCAGAATGGCCTGCCTGATTTTCAGAGAGGCCTGAGCATTCAGAAGCTTGTAGGTGTTGCTCTCTTCAAGGTTGAACTGCTGTGGGTTGATCAGATGCAGCAGATCGAGGCTGTATTCTGTCTGAGTGTCTATAAGCGGACCGGCTGCCAGCAGATAAAGCTGACTGCGTCTGGGCTCTCTGGAGCGATTCGCTTCGGCGACAAGTTGCTCAGGGGTGCGCTCGCTGGTCTCGATCGGAGAAAGAACTGGTGGTCTTACCTGTTTTTGTGGAGCTGAACAGGCTGCCAGCAGCGTCAGGGGCAGCGCCAGTAAAAGTGTTTTGATCCAGTGCTGTGAATTCACGGTGGTGGATGCCCTTCTGACAAAATGGCTAATTGATTACGGATTCTAACCGAGACGGTGCAAGGGCTCCACAATCACCCTGACTTTATTAATGAGTTTTATCCGTGTGTTTTGTGAGTACGTTTTATGAGTGAATTGTTTATGGCTAGTGAATGGCTTATGGGTAGTGAATTATGAGTGAAAACGCAGGGGCTGGTTGCCTCTATATCGTGGCAACACCGATTGGTAATCTTGGTGACCTCTCTTCCCGGGCGAGGGATATTTTGGCCAAGGTCGATGTTATCGCTGCGGAAGATACCCGGCATACCTCGCGGTTGTTGAGCCACTTTGGTATCAAAAGACCGCTGCTGGCCTGTCACGACTTCAATGAGCGCGGGCGCAGTGAGCAGATTGTGCGCCGGTTGCAAGGTGGGGAATCCGTAGCGCTGGTTTCGGATGCGGGAACGCCGCTGATCTCTGATCCTGGTTACCATCTGGTCAGTGCCGTACGTGAGGCCGGTTTGAAGGCGGTTCCGGTTCCGGGAGCCTGTGCGATGGTGGCGGCACTGAGTGTCTCTGGTCTGCCATCCGACCGTTTCTTCTTTGAGGGCTTTCTGCCGGCGAAAGGTTCTGGCCGACGCAAGCGCATCCTGGAGCTGGCAGATTTTCCCCACACCTGGATTGTTTATGAATCGCCCCATCGCATTATGGATATGCTGGCGGATATGGCCTCCGAATTGGGGGGGGAGCGGCATCTGGTTCTCGCTCGGGAGCTGACCAAAACTTTTGAAACGGTACTGTCCGGTTCCGTTGCTGAGCTTCAGGAAATGTTGACCCATGATGCAAACCAGCAGCGTGGTGAGTTTGTGGTGTTGATTCACGGTGCGGTCAAAGAGGAGGTGATCAGCGATGACGTGCCTGAAGAGGCGCTGAAAGTGTTAGCGGTGTTGGTGGAAGAGCTGCCCATGAAGCAGGCCAGCCAAATTGCATCCCGGTTAACGGGGGTGAAATCCAAGCTTCTCTACAAGGCTGGATTGAATATGAAAGGCGAAATTTAGTCGTCAATGACTCTTGTGGTGCGGTGAGCCTTCCGGTATTCTCCGCGGTTCGCAAGATGGCTGGGCAGTCGCTGTTCTTCACTATTTTTAAACGTAAGTTTTTTAACAGTGAAGGAGGGAGGAAAGTCCGGGCTCCATAGGACAGGGTGCCAGGTAACGCCTGGGGGGCGAAAGCCTACGGAAAGTGCCGCAGAGAGCAGACCGCCTAAATTAGCCCACTCTTTTATGGAGTGAAGCTAGTCGGTAAGGGTGAAAGGGTGCGGTAAGAGCGCACCGCATGGCTGGCAACAGTCCATGGCAGGGTAAACCCCACCCGGAGCAAGACCAAATAGGAATTCTTTGGCGTGGTCCGCGCTGAATTCGGGTAGGTTGCTTGAGGTGCATGGCGACATGCATCCCAGATGAATGGCTGCCAAGGTTTCTTTTGAAGCCTCACAGAACCCGGCTTACAGGCCATCTTGCGATTTTCTCTTCTTTTTTTCTCAACTGTTCTGGTTGATTGCCGCTCTTCGGCGATGTTTTTACTCCCTCTTTGATTGTCGATAACTGTCGCTTATTAGACCCACTCCTAAAAAATTATTCCTCTGTTTTATTCAGTTTCTACGGGTTGTTCCGGGAAATTTTGCCACGCGGCTGGACGTGATTTCATGAGTTTGTGGCGGGGTTTTGCCTATTTTCAGAGTGTGGTAAAGTGAAGGATAGCGGGTAAGTATTGACAAACTTAAGATAAGAGTGCGAACTCCATTCCGAAGTAAACGGCGCGACTCCTGCCTTCAAAATAATGAAGGTAGTGAAGGAACACCAGAAAAGTTACAGACGCTGTCGCTTTAGTGCCGAATGTATTCTGGTGCTGACGGTCGTGTCGTTGACAGATGACGTTGCAAAGTATGAGCAAAAAAATTCAAGACGAGCAGTTCCGACATAAAACGGTACTGCTTGATGAGGCCGTTGATTGTCTTATTGGCGATGAGAATGGTCTGTATGTAGACGGTACTTTTGGTCGTGGTGGCCATAGTCGCCTTATTTTGTCATGTCTGGGTGGTGATGGCCATCTGATGGGCATAGATAAGGATCCGGAAGCCATCGCTGCCGGACAGACCTTAATGACAGAGGATAGCCGCTTTCGTATCTGTCACGGCTCGTTTGCCCAGCTGAAAGAGTTTGCCGATGGTGAAAAGGTAGACGGTATTTTGCTGGATCTGGGCGTGTCGTCACCCCAGCTGGATGATGCCAGTCGTGGCTTCAGTTTTATGAAGGATGGCCCGCTGGATATGCGTATGGATACCAGCCGGGGCAAAAGTGCGGCCGCGTGGCTTGCTGTTGCTGATGAAGACGAGATCACCGAGGTGATCAAGCGTTTTGGTGAGGAAAAGTTCGGACGCCGAATGGCAAAAGGGATTATTGCCGCTCGACAAGAGTCACCGATTACCACCACCGCACGTCTGGCAAAAATTATTGCTGAAGCGAACCCGGTCTGGCCTAAAAAAATTCATCCGGCGACCAAAGCATTTCAGGGAATCCGGATTTTCATCAACAGTGAGCTTGATGATCTGGAGCAGGTTATGGAAGACAGTCTGGAGCTTTTGAAACCGGGAGGACGACTGGTCATTATCAGTTTCCACTCTCTCGAAGATCGCATGGTCAAGCGTTTTATCCGCCGCCATGAAAAAGGCGACGAGGTACCAAGTTGGGTACCGCTGACGGATGAACAGTTAAACCGTCGTTTGAAGGGTATCGGCAAGGCCAGAAAAGCCGGGCCAGAAGAGGTAACAGGTAACCCGCGCGCGCGCAGTGCCGTGATGCGGGTAGCGGAACGGCTGGCGTGACAGGACGCTGGCTGGATACGACACCGTTAAAGGTGCTTCAGCGGCAGATGAACTGGCCGTTGTTTGGGTTGTTTATCGTGGTTGTTCTTTCCGCTCTGGGTATGACCTACGTCTCCCATTCGAACCGGCAAGCGTTCCATCAGTTACAGAAAGAGCTGATGAACAAGAATGATTTGCAGGTTGAGTGGGGGCAGCTGCTATTGCAACACAGCACCCTGACCGCCCATGGACGTATAGAAGCGATCGCCCGTGAGCAGCTTGGCATGGAAGTACCCCGCCGGGTTCAGGTGGTGCCGCAGTGAAAACAAATGCCGCAGTGAAAAAAAATACCCACAAATCCTCTTATGAAGGACGCTTTCGTGTTGTGAAGGCGTTTATGACTCTGGCATTTGTCTCGGTCTGTGTTGGTGTTGGTTATCTGCATTTTGAGGATCGCACATTTCTCAGAAATGAAGGCGACAAACGGACTGTACGTGAGGAGATGGTGCCGGCTCATCGCGGTATTATTTTTGATCGCAATGGTCGTCCGCTTGCGGTCAGTACACCGGTCACATCTATATGGATTAACCCGCAGATTCTGAAAGATCAGCAGAAGGACTGGCCACAGCTGGCTCAGGCTCTTGGTATGAGCACAGCAAAACTGTCGGAAAAAGTCCGGCTCAACGGTCGAAAGGAGTTTCTCTATCTCCGCCGGCAGTTGGATCCCGATGAGGGACAAAAAATCCTCAATCTGGGCATTAGCGGTGTTTATGGTCAGCTGGAATACCGACGCTACTATCCTGCCGGGCAAGTGGCCTCGCAGCTGGTGGGCTTGACCGGTATCGATGATAACGGTCAGGAAGGTATCGAGCTGGCTCTGGAAAGCTGGTTGACGGGTGTGCCCGGTGAGACGCGGGTTATCAAGGATCGCAAGGGTCAAATGATTCGGGAGCCGGATGTTCTCAAAAGTGCTGAACCCGGCCAGGAAGTGAATTTGAGTATTGATCTGCGCCTGCAATACCTGGCCTACAGAGAGCTATCGAAAGCCGTACAGACCCATAAAGCCAAGGCGGCTTCGCTGGTTATGCTGGATGTGCAGACGGGTGAAGTGCTGGCCATGGTCAATCTGCCAACGTTTAATCCGAATAACCGCACCAATTTGAATGCGGCGGCGATGCGTAACCGTGCCATCACGGATCAGTTTGAACCGGGATCGGTGATCAAGCCTTTCGCCATTGCCGCCGCGCTGGAAAGTGGCAGCTATCAGCCTGACAGCACCATCAGAGTTTCCCCCGGCCGTCTGCGTATCGGTAAAGATACCGTCAGTGATCCCAGAGATTACGGGACGCTGGATCTGGCCAGTATTCTCGCTAAATCCAGTAACGTGGGCATGTCGAAAATGGCGTTGGATATTGGGGCTGAAACGGTGGTCTCCATGTACCAGCGGGTTGGCTTCGGACAGTATACCGGGGTTATGTTTCCTGGTGAGAGCGTGGGCATCATCCCTTTTCGAAGGAAGTGGCAGCCGATTGAGACCGCCAGCCTCTCTTATGGGTATGGCATTACCGTCACCACGCTGCAGCTGGCTCAGGCCTATGGGGTGTTAGCCAATAAGGGCGTGATCATGCCGGTCAGCGTGATCAAACGGGATGCTCCTGAAACGGGCCGGCAGGTTATGTCGGCCGAGGTGGCCGACGCCGTGCTGAAAATGATGGAAACCGTAACCAGTAACAAAGGCACGGCCCGCAGGGCGCGTGTAGAAGGTTATCAGGTCGCTGGCAAGACCGGCACCTCGAAAAAGCTTGAGGCCGGCGGTTACTCCAATAGTAACTATATTTCCCTGTTTGCCGGTGTCGCACCGGCAGACAATCCACGGGTGGCAGCTGTGATTATGGTGGATGGCGCCAGCGCGGGCAGATTTTACGGGGGTATTGTGGCCGCTCCGGTGTTTTCAAAGGTCGTGGCGGAAGCTATGCGGGTATTAGGAGTAATTCCGGATAATGTTCAACAGACCGTTGCTGCAAGCTCTGGGAGTGATGCCAAGAGTGATACCAGGAGTGATACCAGGAGTGATACCAGGAGTGATACCAGGAGTGATACCAGAAGTGATAAGAGTGTCAGGAATTAAAGGTTAATGACGGATAATACAAAAGACTATCGTCTGGGCCTGAGCCTCAATAATCTGTTGGTATGGCTGGGTATCCCGCCGTTGGCATCCGATATTGTGTTGTCCGGGATAGAGACGGATAGCCGCAAAATCTGCCGTGGTGATCTATTTTTGGCTCTGCCGGGCCTGGCCTCCGATGGTCGGGACTACATAGAGGCAGCGGTCAAGGCCGGTGCGGCGGCGATTCTGACCGAAAATAGCGCTCGCGCCCTTCCGAATATGGGTGTACCACTGTTTCCGGTTGATGATTTATGTGTGCGGGCAGGCGCGTTGATCAGTCACTGCTTTAAAGACCCCTCCCGGGATGTTCGGGTTGTGGGCGTGACCGGCACCAATGGTAAATCATCCATTGTCTACTTTCTGGCCAGCTTGCTGGATAGGCTGAGTACCGGCTGTGGCACTATGGGAACGCTGGGTCAGGGCCGTCTCGGACAACTTGAAGATACCGGAAATACCACGGCGGATCTGCTGACCACCAATCAGTTTATTGCCCGGATGCGTGATCAGAAGGTGGGCTGGATGGCCATGGAGGTCTCCTCCCATGGGTTGGATCAGGGGCGGGTCGATGGTATTCGCATTGATACGGCCGTTTTCAGCAACCTTACCCGCGACCATCTGGACTACCACGGCTCCATGGAGGCCTATGGCAAAGCCAAGGGGCTGCTGTTTGCTCGTCCGGAACTCAGGCATGCCGTGATCAACAGCGATGATCCCTGGGCGAAGACGATTTGCAGCAATATGCTGTCTTCTGCAGCTTCTGGGCATGGTGTCGAGTGCCTGCGCTTTTCCCTGAGCGATCAAAGCGCAGATATTTACCTCGAAAATTGTGTTTTGCACTCGCAAGGTATGAAAGCCGATATTGTCACCCCCTGGGGTAAAGGTCATCTGGAAACACCGCTGCTGGGTCGGTTCAATCTGAGCAACCTGTTGAGCGCTATTGCCGTGCTGGGTGTTCATGGTTTTCCGCTGGCGGCCATTCTGAAAGAAATTCCTGCTCTCGGTTGTGTACCGGGTCGTCTTGAACGACGGGGTGGTGGTGAACAGCCGGCGGTGGTGGTCGACTATGCCCATACGCCGGATGCACTTAGCAGCGTTCTGCAGGCGCTCAGGGAGCATGGCAGTCAGCAGACGGTCTGTGTCTTTGGTTGTGGTGGTGACCGGGATCGTGGCAAACGTGCCTTGATGGCACTGGCAGCCTGCGAGGGTGCAGACAAGGTCATAGTAACGACGGATAACCCCCGCTCCGAGGAGCCGGAGGCGATCATTGATGATGTGCTGGCCGGTCTGGATGCTCACCAGAGAGAAAAGGTGACCGTCATCGTAGACAGGGCAGACGCTATCCGTCGTGCAGTGCATGAAGCCGCTGCTGGTGATGTGGTATTGATCGCCGGCAAGGGGCATGAGGTTTATCAGGAAATTAAAACGGTACGTTATCCATTCAATGATCTGGATGAGGTGACCAGGGCTCTTGTCAGGAGAGAACTATGATTGCAGCGGATCAACTGAGTGCACTGGCTGCTGGTCTATCGACGGCGGGTCTATCAACGAGAAGGGTTGGCGATGATGCAGCGATAACATCGATCAGCATCGACACCCGTACTCTGGAACCAGGGCAGCTGTTTGTCGCTATTAAGGGGCCAAATTTTGATGGTCACAGCTATGTGCAGACCGCTATCGAGAAAGGAGCCGCCGCTGTCATGATCAGCGACGAGCATGCGCTCGCTCCAGCCCCCTCTCCGGCTTTGGTAGTAGAAGACACTGATCAGGCATTGGCACAAACGGCGGTACTGAATCGCACAGCCTTTCAAGGCACGGTGCTCGGTGTCACCGGCAGCAGTGGTAAAACTTCAGTAAAGGAGATGCTGGCGGCCATTTTTAGTCAGGTGGCACCGACGCTGTCAACGGTTGGTAATCTGAATAACGCTTATGGCGTGCCGCTTACGCTGGCGCGGCTGAAGCAGGAACATAAATACGCGGTCGTGGAGATGGGCACCAATAGCCCCGGCGAGATTGCTCATCTGACCGAAATCGTTCGCCCCCATATTGCCATGATCAACAATGCCAGTGGCTCCCATGTGGCCGGTTTAGGCAGTCTTATGGGTGTGGTGGAAGAGAAGGGCGCGATTTTTGATCGCCTGACCACCGATGGCAGTGCCATCGTCAATCTGGACGACCCCCACTGCGCACTTTGGCAGAAGCGTATTGCAGAAAATGCCGGTTGTCGTGTACTAACGTTCAGCCTGGTTGATCAGCAGGCCACGAGCTGGGCATCCGATATTGTTACCGATGAAGAGGGCATGCATTTCACTCTTCATCTGGCAGGGCAACAGGCTCCTGTGAAGCTGCAATTCTGGGGCAAGCATCAGGTGGCGAATGCCTGTGCCGCAGCCGCTATGGCTAGCGCAGCAGGGCTCGATATCGAGACGATTGCCGCCGGACTGGGAGCTGCCAAACCGTATGCACGTCGAGGTCAGCGTTTTCGGACGCAGGAAGGTGCGATGGTTATTGATGAGAGTTATAACGCCAATCCGGATTCTACTCAGGCCGCCATCGACTCCCTTGCCGACTGCCGTGGTCACCGAATTCTGGTGTTAGGCGAACTCTCCAGCGAGCACTATCTAATCCAGGACGATGGTATTCGTATGCACCGTGAACTGGGTGAGTACGCCCGCAAGGCCGGTATCGATCAGGTACTGACCTGTGGCGAACTCTCTGCCCATGTACACGACGAATTTCAGGGGAAAGGTCAACACTTCCCCGAAAAAAATGCCTTGATTGAGTCGCTCAAACCGCAGCTAAAGGACGGTGTAGTTGTTCTCATCAAGGGCTCTATGCTGACAGGAATGAACGATGTGGTCAGTGCCTGCATAGCGACTTTTAATGATTGTGAGACGGCCGGTAGGGTCTGAACCACGGAGGGAGCTTTATGCTCTATTGGCTAGCTGATTGTCTTAGCGGCTACTACAGCGGGTTTGGTGTTTTTAAATACCTGACCTTGCGCGCTATTTTAAGTGTGCTGACAGCACTGGCATTTTCGCTGGTGCTTGGGCCGGTGATGATTCGTAAACTGAGTTTTCATCAGATTGGTCAGGCAATACGCGACGATGGTCCACAGTCCCACCTGAGCAAAGCCGGTACGCCGACGATGGGTGGTGCGCTGATTCTGGCTGCGATCACCATCAGCACTCTGCTGTGGGGAAACCTGAGCAATCTTTATATCTGGATTGTGCTGGGTGTTACTCTGGCTTTCGGTGCGGTTGGCTGGATTGATGATTACCGCAAGGTTGTGGAGAGGAACTCTCGAGGGCTGCCGGCGCGCTGGAAGTATTTCTGGCAGTCGGTCTTTGGCCTGGTGGCGGCGGTCATTCTGTATTCCTCCGCCAAAACCCCGATGGAGACCTCATTAATCGTCCCCTTCTTCAAGAGTGTGGCGATTCCCATGGGGGCCTTTTTTATTGTCCTGACCTATCTGGTGATTGTCGGAACCAGTAATGCGGTGAATCTGACCGATGGTCTGGACGGTCTGGCGATTATGCCCACGGTGATGGTGGCGGCGGCGCTGGGTATCTTTGCTTACCTGAGTGGTCATAGTGAGTTTGCCAGCTACCTGAATATTCCGTTTATTCGAGGGTCTGGTGAGCTAATTATCTTTACTTCGGCGCTGGTCGGTGCCGGGCTTGGTTTCCTGTGGTTTAACACCTATCCCGCCCAGGTCTTTATGGGTGATGTTGGTGCGCTGGCTCTGGGGGCGGCGTTGGGGGTTATTGCGGTTATCGTTCGGCAGGAAATTGTGCTGTTCATTATGGGCGGTGTGTTTGTTATGGAGACGGTCTCGGTCATTCTGCAGGTCGCCTCCTTTAAACTGACCGGTCGGCGTATTTTCCGAATGGCACCGATCCATCACCACTTTGAACTGAAAGGCTGGCCGGAGCCGCGGGTGATTGTCCGATTCTGGATTATCAGCCTGATTCTGGTACTGATTGGTTTGGCAACACTGAAGCTGCGTTAATGTCGCTTCTGCTGTCTGAGGCGTTGTCTGAGGCGTTGTCTGAGGCGTTGTCTGAGGCGTTGTCTAAGGCGTTGTCTAAGGCGTTGTCTAAGGTGTTGTTTTAAGGATATTTAAACAAAGTAGAGGGATTCGGCGTGGGTGGTCATCTGATCAGCAGCGACAGGCGAAGAGTTGTGGTTGGTCTTGGCAAGACCGGGCTCGCCTGTGCCCGTTGGCTCTATCGGGCCGGTGCATCATTTCAGGTGGTGGACACTCGCCCCACTCCCCCAGGGCTGGATGAATTGCAGCGGGAGTGCCCCGGTGTAGAGGTTATCTGTCGTCCTTTAGAGGGGGAGCTGCTCAGCAGTTTTGATGAATTGATCGTCAGCCCAGGGCTCTCTTTGCAGGAGCCTGCTATCGCAGCGGCCATCGAAGCGGGTGTGCAGGTTGTTGGTGATATTGAGCTGTTTTGCAGGGAGCTTCGTGCTCGAGATATTTCATCGGAGAGGCGTTGTGCACTACCGGGTAAGAGTAGTGCTCCGATTATCGCTATTACCGGTTCCAATGGGAAAAGTACAGTGACCACCCTGGTTGGCCTGATGGCTGAGAAGGCCGGTTTACGTGTTGGCGTGGGCGGTAATATCGGCCTGCCGGTATTGGATATGCTTGAGCAGGGTGAGTATGATCTCTACGTGCTCGAACTCTCCAGCTTTCAGTTGGAAACAACTCACTCTCTGCAGTCTATTGCGACAGTTTTGAATGTGACTCCCGATCACATGGATCGTTATGCATCCATCGCTGACTATCATCAGGCTAAACACCGTATTTATCGTGACTGCCATGGCGCTGTTTTCAATCGTGATGATGCGCTGACTCTGCCGTTAATTCCTAACGCTACGCAACAGATGTCTTTTGGTTCTGGCCTTCCGCCAGGATTGAAGGACTTTGGTCTGCTTACTGAAAGTGGCGAAACCTGGTTGATGCAGGGGCTTGAAAAACTGTTGCCGGTCTCTGAACTCAAGATTTGCGGTCAGCATAACTACACCAACGCCCTGTCTGCTCTGGCCCTGGGATCAATGGCAGGTCTGCCCCTGAAACCGATGCTGGAGGCTCTGGGAGAGTTTACCGGTCTTGGTCATCGCTGTGAGTGGGTGGCCGAGCGCAATGGCGTTGTCTGGATCAATGATTCCAAGGCGACCAATACCGGCGCAGCTATCGCAGCGATTGAGGGTCTTGGTCATGCTGTTGATAGTAAGGTGGATGGTGATGGCAATGGCAATATCGTGCTGATTGCCGGCGGCGATGGCAAAGGTGCCGATTTTATCGATCTCAAACCGTCTGTTCGCCGCTACGTGCGGGATGTGCTGGTTCTTGGTGCCGATGCGCCCCGGCTGGCCGAGGTTCTTGGTGAGGAGACTCGCGTGCATCGTGTCGATGATATCGCTCAGGCCGTTATTCAGGCAGAGGCTTTGGCACGTTCCGGTGATATTGTGCTGTTGGCTCCGGCTTGCGCCAGTCTCGATATGTTCAAAAATTTTGAACACCGGGGTGAGGTGTTTTGCGCCGCAGTGGAGGCTTTGAATGACTAACCATTCGCTCTCCGATCTGTTTTACAAACTGAAAGATGATCAACAGCCGCTGGACTTGACCCTGCTCTGCGCTTTTTTCGGGTGTCTGGCTCTCGGATTGGTGATGGTGGCTTCCGCTTCGGCCAGCATCGCCAGTGCCGATTACGGTAATCCGTTCCATTTTGTGATGCGCCAGGGGATTTTCATGTTGATTGGCGTATCGGCTTTTTTTGGTTGTATGTCTGTGCCCACGAATGTCTGGATGGAACAGAGATTCCTGGTGTTAGCAACCTCTGTGTTGCTGCTGATTCTGGTGCTCTTTTTGGGCCGGGAAGTGAATGGCAGTACACGGTGGTTGCCGATTGGATCGGTTAACATCCAGCCATCGGAAGTGGCCAAAGTGGGGATGGTGATTTACACCGCGTCGTTTCTGACGATGAGGCTTGAGCAGATACGAACGCGACTGTATGGCGCAGCGCCTCTGATATTTATGCTTACGGCGGTAGGCTTGCTGTTGCTTCTCGAGCCGGACTTCGGCTCCACGGTTGTGATTGCCGGTGCCGGACTGGGCATGATCTTTTTGGCCGGTGTACGCAAACTGCCGTTTATCCTTCTGCTGACGACTGTAGGCTCTGTGGGAGGATTACTGATCTGGAAAACGCCCTATCGTTTTAGTCGTGTGACGGCTTTTCTGGACCCATGGGCTGATCAGTTCGGCAGCGGCTATCAGTTAACCCAGTCGCTGATCGGTTTTGGTCGTGGCGGGATAACCGGTGAGGGTCTTGGTGATAGTATTCAGAAGCTGTTTTTCCTGCCGGAAGCCCACACCGATTTTATTTTTTCTGTTATAGCGGAAGAGCTCGGTTTCATTGGTGCGGTACTGATTATAGGGTTACTGTTTTTTATCACTTGGCGGGCACTGGATATTGGACGACAGGCAGAGAAAGCCGGTTTGTTGTTCCCTGCGTATATGGCCTACGGTCTCGGCATACTGTTTGGCAGTCAGGTATTTATCAATGTCGGGGTAAGCAGTGGCTTGCTGCCGACTAAAGGATTGGCATTGCCGCTGTTCAGTTACGGTGGTAGCAGTCTGGTTATGAACTGTGTCGCTATTGGGCTGTTGATGCGTATAGATTTTGAACGCCGCACTCAGGGTGTCATGCGTGCCGTAACGGCAAAAAGTAAATCAAGAACTGCGACAAGGAAAGCGGATCATGGTTGACCAGACACCTCTTCAGGCACCTCTTCAGGCACCTCTTCAG
>CAMRBW010000049.1 GCA_947040555.1 uncultured Oceanospirillales bacterium
CACATCTTTAGGGAAATGGCGGCCAGAAAACTTCATCCGTGAAACTCGAAAGCGGATAAGGCTGTGGATTTTGTATAAAGTGGTTTGAGTCTGCAACAGAACGCTCTCAAGCCACCGGCTTAAACGCGACAATATTCACACCGCCTTTGCCCTTATAGCGCCTCAGCTTAAATTCATTACTGAACTTACTGATAACCTCAGTAATCTTGGTCGCCCCGTAGGTTCGGGGATCAAAATCAGGCTTGGTACGCTTAACGAAACTACCGACAGCGGCAACATTTGCCCATCCATCCTCACCCTGATGAGTCTTCCAGCCCCGCTTCAGAAGATTGATCACCTTACCATTTATGTGAGATGTCTGGTGAGTTATCACCGGCACCACATCAGCAGGATCATCACCCAGATTCTCCGTCAGGATAAAGCTGTCACAGGAGTTACGGAACGAGATGGGGGTCTTTTCCTCACCCACGCCAAAAACAAAAATTCCAGACTCCCGCAGTCGTGCAGCCAGCCTTGTAAAGTCACTGTCGCTTGATACCAGGGCAAAGGCGTCGAACTTGTCAGAGTACAGTAAATCCATGGCATCGATGATCATGGAGGCGTCAGTGGCGTTCTTGCCGGTGGTGTAGGCGAACTGCTGAACAGGCTGAATGCCGAGCTCGTTCAGGGGGGTTCTCCAGTTTTTCAGGTACTCACTCGACCAGTCACCGTAGGCCCGTTTGATAACGATATGAGCGTGGGTGGATAACTCATCCAGAATCCGTTTGAGTTTTGAATACTGGGCATTGTCCGCATCAATCAGGACAGCAATCTTTTTATGTTTATTCAGGTCTTTCATAGACTTTTTATATCATGAAGGGAGTGGACAAAATAGATGAATTGCAACTCTCTTTCGAGTCTATCGAAAGAGGCCGGCTCTAAGTACCATTCTCGATGGCCCACGCCATCAGGGCTTGAAGAACTTCAGTGATATCTGCCTGTAACCTGCTGAAGTTATCTGTTTTTGCTCCGTTCTGCTCATCCATATACAACCGCCGGTTCAGTTCGATCATCAGGGCGAAAACAGCCTTCTCTTTTTGATAATACGCCATCGGCACCAGCGCGCCGGCAAACGGCTCATCGATGGCAACGCTATAGCCCTTCGCCTCAAACCGTTTTCTGGCCTCGTCCACCAGCTCGTCCGGCGTATGATAACTATCTGTCCCCAGGCAGATATCTGCCCGCTCCGGTTCCTGACAGAGCTCGAAAGGTAAAGGGTGTTCGGGAAAACTGTGACAGTCAATCACCAGACACTGGCCATGTATTTTCAAGCCCGCCTCTACAGCCGTGGTCAACTGTCGGTGATGGGGATGGTAGAACCTGTCCAATAATGCCTGCCGCTCTTCAGCCCCAGGCGGCTCACGGAGAGTGCCACCCCGTGGCGCCAGCGTATAAATCACCCCGACGCCACGCTCGGCCATCACCTCTTCGGCATCATTCTCAAAGCGCTCGGGATCAAGCACCAGCCGACTTACCGGGAAACGAACGATCGCCGCATCTTCAGGCGATAGAGAGAACAACTCATCGGTATAGGCATCAACAATACTCAGCTGCTCCTGGGCGAGAGCGTGATCATCCCGTTTTAAACAGGGTCGTATATCTGTCGGAATTGTGTCCGAGCTGTGGGGAATATGAAGCACCATCAGTGGAGCAGGAAAGCGCTTCAGCCAAAGCAGTTCAGCCTTCTCGCCTTTTTTTCCAACGACGATGGCATTCTGCTCAAAGAGTTTACCCAGGCTAATCGCATCCTCCCTCGAAATCCCGACAACCAGAACACTCTGCTCAGGCGTCCATGTGCCACTATCCGGAACACCCTCTCCGGGATAAAGCTGATAGCAGGACAAGCGCTCAATAAGCTGGAGATGCCGGTAGTTATTGTCCTCATTCGACAGGGGAACAGAAAAGGGATTCCACGCCGAGATAAACGCCCAGCTCGTAGTGCCATGACTGCTCAGTAGCGTATCCAGCTCAGTGGAGTGCTCTTCAATACGCAGGCATAATGCCTGATCGGGAAGGTGGGTCACATACTGTGTTGATCGGTAGGCGGCATCCAGATCGTTGTTCGGCATCAAGCATTCTCTTTTGGATTTCTCCTGAGCATAGCGGATTATGCACGCCGGGAACCAGCAATCCTGTCCACTCATGACGGTTTAAATAGATGAGGGCACAACACCTGTGAACGTCCTGTTGATCGATGGTCATCCTGACCTGACCACATCCACCGCCAATGCGGCAATCGTCTCAACATACAAACAGCAAGCCGATTGGTGTTTTCATCATTTGGGCACCCGGGATGTGGTTGTGGCCGCTGAGCAAACCGCCCTGCTGGCTGCGGATATCGTGATCATTCAGTTTCCGCTGTACTGGAGCTCGTTTCCTTATGTGCTGAAAAAGTGGATCGATGATGTTTTCACCTTCAACTTCGCCTTTGGTCCCAACGGCAGCAAGCTGAAAGACAAAAAGCTCATTTTCTCCATTACCGCTGGAGCCAAAGCCACATCTTATGCCTCCGATGGCTTCAACCTGATGCCCATTGCGGATTACCAGCGCGCTTTTGAACACGTATTTCGGGCGGCGGAGATGATTATTGTCGATACTGTGATCACCTTTGAAATGAATGCCGATTCAAATGAGGGTGGAAATAAGGAAATTTGCCTCAATTTGGCTAATCTCCATGCAGAAAAAGTGATGTCTCTCGTTACATCGCTTGATAAATAAAATTTGAGGAGTCTCTTTCATGCTTCAATCGTTGTTGGGGGTTATTGCCCTGCTGGCGGTCGCTTTCGCCTGTTCTGAAAATCGTCGGGTGATCAACTGGCGGGCTGTTGTTGGTGCATTTATTATTATGCTGACCGTGGCCGGCTTCGTATTGACGACAGATATCGGTGGCGCCGTGCTGCTGAACATCTCTGAAGTCGTGGGTAAGGTGTTTGGTTACGGTTCAGAAGGCATCAAGTTTGCCTTTGGTAGTCTGGTGGACTTCAGTGTGAACGACATCGGTTTCGTCTGGGCTCTGCAGGTTCTGCCACAGATCATCTTCACTGCGGCACTCACCTCTCTGCTCTACTACATGGGTATTATGCAGTGGTTTGTGTATATTATCGGCGGCGGGCTGCAGAAGATGCTGGGTACCTCCCGTGCTGAATCAATGAACTCTGCGGGTAACATCGTACTGGGTCAGACCGAAGCGCCATTACTGATCAAACCCTACCACCCGATACTGACCCGCGCCCAGATCTTTGCCGTGATGGTGGGTGGTGTCTCCTCTATTTCCGGTTCTATTCTGGCCGGTCTGTCCGGTATGGGTGTGGATCTGAACTACCTGATTATGGCCTGTTTTATGTCTGCACCTGCCGGTCTGATGTTTGCCAAAATCATCCTTCCGGAAACGGAAAAAACCATCGATGAGGTCCCGGAACTGCCAGACGATGAGCGTCCCACCAGCTTCATTGACGCCATTTCCAAAGGCGCCATTATGGGATTAGGTATTGCGGGGATTGTCGGTGCGGTCATTATCTCCTGTATCGGCCTGATGGCGATGCTTAATGGTGGCCTCGGGGCTCTTGGTGAACTGGTTGGCTATGAAGGTCTGACCGTCGATGTCATCCTCGGTATTCTGTTCTTCCCTGTCGCCTGGCTGATCGGTATTCCTGCCAATGAGGCGATGATGGCAGGCTCTTTCCTTGGCCAGAAAATTGCCATGAACGAGTTCATCGCCTTCGCCAGCATGGGGGCGGTGGAACTGAGTGCTCGCTCCACGTCTATTATGACTATCGCGCTGTGCGGCTTTGCCAATATCGGTTCTGTCGCTATGGTGTGTGGCGCTCTGAGCAAGATGATTCCGGAAAAATCCGGGCTGATTGCCCAGCTGGGTTTGAAAGTTCTGCTGGCCGCTACCCTCGCCAATCTGATGAATGGCGCGATTGTGGGTCTGTTTGTTTAAGGTAATAAAAAGGGTGGAGCTTCACCGCTCCCCCCTGTTTCGATTGTTTCTCACAGTCTCTGATGGGGGACAAATAGAGATCGGTCAGATTTTACAACGGTGGCAGAAGGTCCGTATTAACCTTATTGACTACGCCAAACTCATCGGACATAAACTGCACGGTTTGAGCAACGACTTCTGTTGCAGCAGCACCTACGGTTTTGCCATTTTTCGTCCCTTCAGAAACTCCGTCAGGCAAAGCACCCACCCCAATATTGTGATTACCTTCCGTAATGCGGGAGGCTGAGCGAGGGGTACCCTCACGCACATCTCTTAGACCAAGAGCCTGCTCCAGCGGTTCGGCACCACTTAACGGAAACTCTGTGATATCCAAAGAGTAATAGGGTACCTGTTCAGTACCATGGGTACAGGTCAGGTTATTGGAGACAGACTCCCGTGTCTGGTTTTCACCCTCCAGAACGGCATCCTCAATAATCGCACTGTCGGCAACGGCAGCAGAGGCACAACGGGTAAATGTAGTGAAGGTGTCCCGCTCGACTTTTATGGGAACCGTCTGATCCGCAGCGGTAAAGCCTTTACCTTCATAATCAACCATATCGGGATTTTTATGGGCGTTGCCGACGGCCGTCATGGAAAGTACCGTTCTATCCTGCAGCTCACCGGCGTAGTTCAATGGGTCAACGGTATCAACAACAGACTGAATCAAGTACTGGCTTTCCGCCAGATATTGCGGCGATATTTCATCCGCCCTGGCAAGGAACGCCTCGGGCCGGGTTTCTGCATATTCGCGAACGGCAGCCAGCAGCGCCTGCTCATCAGCCCCTTCAATACCCAGCTCTTTTGCCATTCTCAGGCGAAATTCTGGCAGAAATTTAATCGCAGGAGGCACTTCGTCCTTACCCAGCCAGACTGAGTTCATAACAATACCGCCAATACCACCGCCAGGATTGGCCAGAATCGTTCCGGCAAATTGTTGCCCCACACCCTGCTCCCACTTGATCTGCTCAATACCCGATGCCGTCGTCGCCGCTATGGCCCCCATTGAGTGACCATAGATACTGATATTGGGGTACAGCTGCACCTTGCCACTGGTATCAACAGCATGGGCAATAGCCGCTTTCAGGTTGAGAATATCAGCAACAACTTTGCGGAAATTGTCACGGGAGGTTAACAGGGCATCAATCTTGAGGAAGTTTTTGACATCTGCACGCGCATAGTTGGGTATAAGGGCGCTGACCGCAGAACTGACCGAGATATCATAGGCGCCTACCGGCCTGGCACCGGGTGAATTTTCAAAGCAGCCCTCTTCGGCAACTTTATCACCATCACAGTCGAAATTTAGATTAATACTCCGAGTGCCGTGATAAACATGATCAATGGCGACAGTGGCATAGCCATCAGCGTTAACAGGTTTGGCCTGACTTGCCACCTTGGGCTGAACAAAGTTATCCATAATCAGCATGCCACCGTTACCAAGCTCTTTTATCGCGGTGATACCATGGGCAGCGATCATCACATTGAGCGACAGCGGACCGCCCGTCTTTGGTTTGGGCGGGATAACCATGCTGACTGCAACCGCAGTGGTTGATTTATCAGAAAAATCCATGGGTTCATAGAGGCCTGGGCAGCTCTCTTTCGTGTACTTGAAGCTCTCTGATTGGGCAGTTGCTCCATAAAATTCATACCAGAACTCCGCCTCTTCCTGGTTTTTTAAATCAGCAACACAGTTTTTGCCGATGTCCTCGGTGCTGGGTAAATAGTTGGGCAATTGGAGTGTGCCTGAGAGTTTTTCAACACAGTCCTTACCACCAAAACAACCGGGCAAGAAACCGTTTACCGCATATTTTCTGGATGTGGAAGAGTCAAACTCAAACGACGGAGGATTTGCATTGGTATCCAGTGCAAGCAGCTCTCCGCCAATAGATTGGGTGGTAAAACGTGCAGCGTAAACAATCTCGTCGGACTCTATACCATAGTCTTGAGCGATCACGGCTTCCACATCATTAATATGTTTGGCATAGACAGTCTGCTTGCTTTTCTCTGCTCTGTAAGCATCAGACGATCCTACAGGAATACCGGACAGATCCATTAACGCGCGGGTAATAATCAGGGTATAGACAGTTTGAGGGCGGAAGACTTTGAGAGGCAGAATTTGCAGATGGCCGAATGCGGTGACTCTGACGGTAAAATCTTCGTCGTATTTGAGTGAATCCCCGTTAGCTACTATCTGAATACCATCGGCCAATGTGCGGGTATCGAGGGCGCTGAGATCACCAGTAAGGGGCAGAGAAAACGGCGCCGTTGTTGACCAGCCATCAAGGGCTTCCAGGGAACATTTGGTCGCATTTTCAACCTTGGTCTCATCACCGATGTCTGTCGCACCACAGCCCATAACAATCAGCCTGGACTGTTTGACTCCCGCTTTATCCAAAAAGTACAGATCATTAGGCAGAGGAATATTGCCGTTATTGGCAATCTCTCTGGTATTCTGCATCCCGAATGCAAACCTGAGATTCGGTGGAACCGGTAAAGCCGGTAAAATAGGTAAAGCAGGCAGAGCCGATTCCGGGGGTTCTGCAACCCAGTCCGAGTCATTATTATCAAAACAGCCTGTTAATCCTAACGCTACTACCGATGCGCCAATCAAATACGATAATTTTTTCAATTGCATACACTGTCCATAGCCTTGGTTTTGCTTTTACAAAAACAAAAGGGCAATTAATACCGACGGGAAAGAGACTGAACTGTCTTAATTCAGCACATTGAAATAACGTCTTCGATGGATTCCGCTTATTAATATAATGTTGCCGATCACCATGCGCTGATAGCGAGTGTACCCAGAAATACAGATAGACCTATAAGTGCAAACACCTATAAAAGTAATGATATTGTAACAGTCCACTTTCTCAGGAAGCGGTCGAGCGGAATGTTCATTTTTTCTTTGAACGCTAAACTTCAAGTACACTCGCTCAGATCATTGGCACACCCAACCGGATCGTAACTATGCCTGTTGATTTCTCATCTATGCAATCTGTCGTTGTTCTCACGGGAGCCGGTATTTCGGCGGAATCGGGGCTCAGCACGTTTCGCCTGAAGGATGGGCTCTGGGATAACCATGCCGTTGATGACGTCGCCACTCCGGAAGGTTTTCTGCGCAACCCCGCACTGGTTCACCAATTTTACAATGCCCGTAGAAGACAGCTCTCGTCCGTTGTCCCCAACCTCGCCCATGCGACCCTGGCCACGTTTGAACGCAACTTCACAGGCGAGTTTCTGCTGGTCACCCAGAACATCGATGACCTCCATGATCGGGCCGGTTCTCAAAACCTGATCCACATGCATGGTGAGCTGCTGAAGTCCCGCTGTATTGCCTGTCGGCGCATTCGCCCTGTTGCTATGGATATGACACCGGATAGCCTCTGCCCTGACTGCGGTCAACAGGGCGCACTGCGTCCGGATGTGGTTTGGTTTGAGGAGATGCCCATTGGGCTGGAGCAGATCTACAGCGCACTGGCCTGCTGCGATCTGTTCGTGAGTATTGGTACGTCGGGGAACGTCTATCCGGCGGCCGGTTTCTTTCAGGAAGCCCGGCGAGCAGGGGCACAGACGGTCGAGCTCAATCTCGACCCGGGCGAACATGCCAGTGGTTTTGATATCTGCCTTTACGGGCCGGCGACAAAACTGGTGCCGGACTTTTTTCAACTATGAGTCTTTTCACAAAGAGCATCATCGGTTGGGTCTCAGCATTTTTCTCCTACCCACTTCCCGACACCCTCACTTGACCCAGAGCATAATCCGGCAGAAAAAGAAGCGTTAACATCCCGCCTCTCTCTCTTCTGCTTGCTGTGGGAAAACCACTGTGACTATTGATCTGCTGGCGTTGCTCAACCAGAATCCGGTGATACTGGTTTTTTTCCTTCTTTGCCTTGGTCTGTTAATTGGTAAAGTCTCTATTGGCTCGTTTAATCTCGGGCCGACCATCGGTGTGCTGCTGGCAGCACTGACGTTTGGTGAACTGGGGTTCTCCCTGCCTGCCGGAACAGAAAGTATCGGCTTTATGTTGTTTATTTTCTGTGTCGGCGTTGAGGCCGGCCCGCACTTTTTCAGCGTGTTTTTTCGGGATGGTAAATACTACGCCATTCTCTCCCTATTACTGACGACACTGGCTCTTGGTATCTCACTGCTACTGGCACGGTTCTTTGGTTTTGACAAAGGACTCACCGCCGGGCTTCTGGCCGGATCGCTCACCTCTACCCCGGCCCTGGTAGGGGCGCAGGAAGCACTGCGTAATCTGTACGGCACGGGTGATGCCACCCAGTTGGCGACGCTACAGGATAACCTCAGTATCGGTTACGCCCTCACCTACCTGATGGGTCTGATCGGATTAATGCTGGTTGTCCGCTACCTGCCAAAGATTGCCAGGCTCGATCTGGCCGACGCGGCCCAGACCATCGCTCGGGAACGGGGGATTGATGATGGCGACAATCAGACCGTCCATCTGCCGGTTACCCGTGCCTATCGGGTCAGTACCGATCTGGCCAACGCCTTCGAGGGGCAGACACTCCGGGAGATTGGCATTTACCGTCGCACCGGCTGCTATATCGAGAAGATCCGCCGTCGGGGAATTCTGGCGTGTCCGGACGGCAATGCCATCTTGCAGGAAGGGGATGAGATCGCCCTGCTGGGCTACCCGGAGAGCCACGCCAAGCTGGATCCACTGTTCCGGGAGGGCAATGAGGTATTCGATGCCGACTTGCTGGATATGCAGATTGTCACCGAAGAGATTGTGCTGAAAAACAGCCAGTTTGTCGGTAAGCGATTGAGTGAACTGAATCTGACCGAGAAAGGCTGCTTTCTTAACCGGGTCGCCCGTTCTCAGATTGAGATGCCGATCGACCGGGACATTCTCCTTAATAAAGGGGATGTTTTGCGGGTCAGCGGTGAGCGACGCAGAGTCGCTCAAGAGGCGGAGGCGATCGGCTTCATCAGCATCCACAGTAAGGTGACGGATTTGGCCGCCTTTTCCGGATTTTTTGTGATCGGTCTGTTTATTGGTCAAATTGTCCTGCAGGTGAACAATTTTCAATACCTGATTGGCAATGCCACCGGGTTGCTGATTGCCGGCATTATGATGGGCTATCTGCGGGCGATGCACCCCACCATCGGCCATGTCCCGGAATCGGCACTGCGGCTGCTGAAGGATCTGGGCTTGCAGGTATTTATGATTGGCGTTGGTCTGAGTGCCGGCCAGGGCATTATGATCTATCTCTCCCGGATCGGTGTAGAGATGATGACCTCAGCGCTGCTGGTTAGCACCTTGCCGGTGGTACTCAGCTATATCTTTGGCCGCTATGTGCTCAAAATGAACCCTGCGCTGTTATTGGGGGCGCTGACGGGTGCAAGAACCTGCGCCCCGGCCATGGAGAGTGTGAATGAGATGTCCCGCAGCTCGATTCCCTCGCTGGGTTACGTCGGCACCTATGCGCTGGCCAATGTACTGTTCACCTTTGCCGGTTCGCTGATTATCACCCTGAACTAGGAAGAGAAAAAAAGACATCCATATATTTATAGGGGTGTCTGATATTTCGTTTATCGCGTAACGATCTCCCGGCATCAGTGCTCCCGGCATCAGTGCTTCATCCAGAACCCCATCAATCACCTGCACGGAACTTATAGCCCCCGATTGACCTCAAAGAGAGAAACAAACCAAAAAAGAGGAAAAATCACCATGTTCAGCAAGACAAATAGAGAATCGCCATCTCCGCCTACTGGTCTGCACGGGCATGATACTGACAGTAACAGTAACGTATCAGTCCCTAAAAAAAGACAAAACTCTACTTGCAATAACAAGATAAAAACTCAATTCGTTGATGGACGTAAAACAAGAAGTATGAAAACAGGAGACTGCTATGCCTTCCCCCATAATACTTGCGAAATCCTGTCGCATAACCCGCAGATCCCATCACTCGACAAATTTTTGACCATAGGTAATGGCTTAACCGTGGGTAACAGCGGAATAGTAGGGGCTGGTTTGGGGCTATTCGCCACGCGGACCATTCAGGCAGGTACAATCTTTACCTGGTATCAGGGGAAGTTGGTTGACGCCAGTATTGGCCATGCACGCGACAAACTACTTAAAAGTACAGCCGATGAAACATCCCACTTATGTAGTATTGACGCAAATTATGTCATTGATGGTATAAGGTCACCCGTTCGTGGAGCGGGTGGTGGTAGTTTTAACAACCACTTTAAGTACCCCAATGCGGACTATATTCGCTGTCCTGAGTGTCATGGGGTATTTTTGGTGGCGAAAAAAAATATCCCTAAAGGGCAAGAGATAGTCACAAACTATGAAAAACAAACTTTATTTCGTCAGCTTATTCCCTTCAGGAGCAAATACGATATAAAAATAGCGGGCAGCACGGACAAGATAGCCGGCAACTTTATCTGTTCTGTTTGTGATGATGCTCTTTCCGAAGACATATCTGAATTCCACAAACATGTGAGCAAACACATGGAGAAAAAAGGTTTTAATTGTGAGTTGTGCGGCATACTGCTCAAAAATAAAAAATCTCTTAATGTACACATGTCCATCCATACGGGTGAAAAAAAATTACAATGTAACGTGTGTAGTCGCTCTTTTATCCAAAAAGGAAATCTAACGCGACATCATTTAACTGTTCATGCTAAAAAAGACGATAAAAAATTTAACTGCACGAAGTGCAAGAGCCTTTTCAAAACAGAACAAAGCAAAGATATTCATTTAAGAACACAACACACTACCAACAAGTCTATTCAATGCCTTCAATGTCAAGAGACATTTTCAAAGGAAGCACAATACCAAACCCATAAAGAGGAACACCTGAATACTTCTTTGCGTAAATGCTCATACTGCCCAAAAATGTTTTTATCAGTAAAACAAAAGAAAGATCATGACAAAATACACTCAGCACAAAAAATTTATCGATGTAAGTTCTGCCAAAAAACGTTTACCACATCGAACAATAGATCAAGGCATCAAAACATTCACACCAAAGATAAATGCTACCAATGTGAACACTGCGAAAAAACCTTTTTCGACAGTGACAACAGAACCAGACATATGAAGAGCACACACGAAATAAATAAGCCTTATGAATGCAAATACTGCGCCAAAAAATTTGCCAGACAAGACCATAAAAAATTACACGAACGTACCCATACTGACGAAAAACCTTACAAGTGTGTGATATGCGATAAAACGTTCACCAATTCGAGTGATAAGAACAAACATCTACTCTTCCACTCGCAAGAAAAGCCTCACAAATGCAGTTACTGCCAAAAACTTTTTAGTAATTCAAGTAATAAAATTCAGCACGAAAGAACACACACTGGACAGAAGCCCTATAAGTGCAGTTTTTGTGAAAAACATTTCTCTTTATCATCAAATAAAAATGTACATGAGCGTACACACACTAAACAAAATCGTTATCAGTGCTCGACGTGCGACACAACTTTTTCTACAGCAGGCAGTAAAAAAAGGCATCAGCAAAAAAAGCATGGCTAAGGTACAGCGTAAATTACATCAGGAGGCCATCAGGGTCTCCAGCACCAACAGGCGAAAAAAATGACACCCATCTGTTTATATTTCGTCCAATATTTCGTCCAATATTTCGTCCAATATTTCGTCCAATATTTCGTCCAATATTTCGTTGTATAAATTATTCCTTCCCCGTTTCAATTTTAAACCGGTAAAACAGGTCAAGGGTCTGGGCTACACCGCTGACCGCCTGAAGATAAAGCTGTGGCATTAATTCGTAGCGAATTTTAAGCCTGGCAATGGAATTAAAGACCCCTGCCCCGTATTGAATCCGCAGACGGCGGGTAATATTGCCGTCAATGACTATCTGGGTGTCCTCACCGCTGCCCTGGGTGTCCAGAGTGATATTTGAGAGACCAATGGCGCCACCTACAGTTGATACAATACCGCCGATCTGGCCGACTCCAAGCCCAATAAGCAGGGACTGTATGGCAAAATCATCCCCCTCTTCCGCCGCCTCCAAACCGCGCCCCCGAAGTAAATAGGACCACTCCTCTTGCTGTTCCATGGCCGGATCGGAGTAGAGGGTAAATGTTGGTTGAGCGGGGGAACCGCTGACTTTAACACCGACCAGGACATCGTCTTCTATGCTGTCCGGATTACGAATGGCATCCACCGAAAGATAAGGGCTGGTAAGCGGGCCAGAGAAAATAATGTTTCCCTCTTTGATCAGCAGGTCCTGGCCGAACTGATGGTAGCGGCCGTCGAGCAGCTGAATACTGCCATTGGCGGTCAGCTTTCCCCCCGGTTTAAGATCCAATAATAACTGACCGCCAAGCTCTGCTTTCAGGCCGTAAGCATCTATCCCGATATCACTGCCCAGAACCACATTGACTGCCATGACCAGCTGCGGACCGGGATGGCTGCTGTCGCTTTCCTGCTCGCTGCCCGGAGTCACGATGACCACATCATCAGACGCGGTGACCGCCTGTTTCGGCAGCTCTTTAACCTCGATCCGGGCCCAGGGAATAACGATGGTTCCCGTTAATTTCTGTGTTTCGCCCAGAGTCAGCTGCAGATCAGGGGAGACCCGCAGTTGCAGAATGTCGGGCACTTTGGCCTGAAGCTGCTGCCCTTTCATGGTGATCAGGCCGGTGAGTGGCAGCTGTTGCCAGTCAAGGTGGCCGGCCAGTTTCATTTCACCCTCGCCCATCTTCAGACTGCCATTCAGCTCTCCCCGGTTGCCATTCACGGTCAGGCGGGTGGCCAGATGGGTGACTTTTACGGCCTCTGCCCTGGCCGTTAATTGTCCGTCGCTCAGGGAGAGTTCACCAAACAGCAGGGGCGTTTTCAGCGTGCCGCCCATTCTGGCGCGGCCCGCCAGAGTTCCGTCCAGAGCGGTGAGCTGGGGAACAAACGGGCTCAGGACGTTCAGCTGCACATCCCTGAGATCAAGCGTCCCGGAAAGTTGCTGATCGGTTTTGATATTCTCCACGGCCAGATCAATATCAGCGATGCCCAGCTGTTCTGACTCAACCTGGACCCGGGCTTTGGCGGCGTCTTCATAAAGGTTCAGGGACAGTGCCAGCTTTTGATAGTGAAGGATCAGATCCTCGCTTCCCAGCTGGCCGGACGTTGTCTGCATCGCCAGGTTAACTATGGGAATTCCGTTATCCCAGCGAATGTCTCCGGTTCCGGACAGGCTCCCTTTCCAAATGATGTCATGCGGCGGCGCGGGCAATGCCAGAGATGGACTTTGCAGATGAAAGGTCAGGGTCGGGTGCTGATGATGACCGGCAAGGGCAAAACTACCCTTCAGGATACCCTTGAGACCGGGGTAAAACTGTTCCGGCTCCGGGACATCAAGCTCAGCAGAGAGGCCCAGTTGCTCATTCACGACACCACCAGCAATGGTTAACCGGTTGTCCCCCAGTGCGGCGCGGAAGTGCCGGATTGTCAGATGTTGGGGAAGAGGCGTTGCGGTCAGCCCGTCGGCCTTCAGACCGACCCGCAGGTTCAGGGGGGCATCATTAATGGTGCCGGTCAGGGATAATTCCGGGATCTCCAGCTGCCAGTTGTCATTCTCCAGCGCCAGGTTCATGGCCACTTCGCCATCAATCACCCCCGAAATCTGTGGCTGTCCGGGTTGTGGCTGCCCGGATTGTGGCTGTCCAGGTTGTGGCTGTCCAGGTTGTGACAAGAGCTGTGACAAGAGCTGTGGCGTGAATCGGGTCAATCTGGCGCGTCCCTGCCAGCGAATGCCCTGCTGCCAGTTAAGGGTTCCGGACAGCTCCAGCGGATTTTCGAAGGCGGTGGGACCACCGATATTCGGCTTTATCTTCAGGGCGGTGATATTGAGCTGGGTAAGATTGCCGGAAGCGCTCAGGGTCAGATCGGTTTCGGGCTGCGCCGGTATCGCCAGTCGGGTCTTCAGATTAAGCTGATAATGTTCCGAGCTGCCGGTCAGACGGATACGGCCGTTGCTGGCCGTCAGCTGTGGCTGGTTCGTGACCAGGGGCCAGTGCAGTTGTTGCCAGTCAAGGCTCAGGTCAAAGGGGAGGCCGGGGACCAGCGGCTCTATGTATCCCTGTAGCGATGAGGTGACGGCGCCCTGTGTTGCCAGTGTCAGGTTCAGCCGATTGAGATCCCCTGAGGCCCGAAACGAAAACTGTTGCCCAGCCAGGCCTGGGAGTTGGGGAATATCCCAGCCATCGGCAATACGGCCCTGGATTTCCGTGTTAAGAGGCCAGGCCTTATCAAGGTGAATAGTGCCGGTCAGGGCGATCTCGGCCAGCCGGTGGTTAATGGCCAGTTCAATACCGTCGATGGTGCTCTCCTGCCCGTGAAAGCTCAGGCTCAGGCGGTTAATGGTCTCTTTCCATTCCTCCTGCTGATAAAGGCTGTTGGTCAGGGTCAGTTGTTTCAGGGTTATCGGGAAAGGGAGGGTGATGTCCGGTAACGGCGGGATTGATAATGCCTTTTTGTGGCTGTCCTTTATTGGGTCATTTATTGGGTCATTTATTTGCAGATGGAGCCGGTCGGCCAGTATCTGGTCGATGGTCAAATGGCTGTTGAGCAGCGCTCCACTGGCGCTCAGGGAGGCCAGGCTGATATCGGTCTCCCCGGTACTCAGGGAGAGCTCGTTTATGTGGATGTCCCGAAAGAAGATATCGACGGGAATCGCAAGAGCGGCGTCTGATGTTTGCTGTTCAGACGCGGACGACTCAGATGCATCGGGATCAGAATCGATGGTCAGGTGGGCTTTCTGGATGTCCAGAAGATCGATGGGGAGTTGTCTGTTTATCAGTTTGTCCAGGCGCCACTTCAGTACCACGGTCTCAGCGCTGAAGGCAATGGTTCCATCATTCCAACGAAGATTTTTCAGGGTCCAGCCTGTCCACAACTGCCCGGCAACCAGCTCACCCTCAAGAGATTCAAGCCGGTGGTCAATCAGCTGCCACAACCAGACATTTCCGGTATGGCTGAAGAGCAGAAGCGCAGACATCACCACGGCCAGCAATAATGTTACCGTGATGATTTTTAGCCAGGTCAAACTCTTTTTAAACAGGGTTTTAAACAGGGTTTTAAATCGAGCTGAAAACTTCACAGTTCGGGCCCCATGGTGAAATGGATGCGCCAGGGTGAACCGGGCTCACTGACGGCAAAGGCGATATCCAGCTTCAGGGGCCCCAGAGGGGAGATCCAGCGAATGCCAGGGCCTGTCCCGATTTCCCAGGAGTCCCGGTAGTTATTAGTCACTGTTCCGCCGTCCACAAACAGAGCCATGCGCCAATTTTTCCGGAACTCATAGTCATATTCCATACTGGCCCCCGACAGGTACCGGCCCCCCATTAGCTGGCCACTGCTGTCTTTGGGGGAGATGCTCTCATAGCTGTAGCCACGAATGGTCTGGTCACCGCCGGTAAAAAAACGGATGGACGGGGGGATATCTTCGACATCATCCACCCAAATCGCCCCTTGCTCGACTCTGGCTATCAAGCGATGCCATTTATGAATCGTCGTTAACCATTTGCCCCGACCCCACACTTTCACAAAATTGACATCGGACAGCCAGGCCTTGGCGGAGGTTTCAATTTTAATGTTATAGAGGCTGCCGGAACGGGGATTGAGAGGATTGCCTCTCACTTTACGGCGATCAAATGACAGCCCTGGTATCAGCAGCAGATTGTGGCTTTTCTGCACACCCTGGACGTAATCTTCGTAGTCCAGTCGAAGAAAGAGGTTTCGATCCCAGCCTCCCGGTCTTTTTTTCCATTTACCGAGGGAGGCCGACACCAGCTGGCTGTTGGTATCCTTGACCACCGTTCTCTTGTAACCACCGCTCAGGGTGTAATAGTCCGTCAGTGGATTGCCATCGGGAATTTTATAACGACCACTGAGTTCCTGGACTGTTCGGGATATTTTGAAATTACTGGCCAGGCTGTGACCCTTGTCATTCATCCAGGGTTTATCGATGCCCAGAGATAATCGGGGGCCCTCATCGGTGGAAAAACCGATACCGGTCTCCAGCTCCCAGGCGGTTTTGGGGAGCACCTTGATAAAAATGGGAATATCCCCACTCTGGGACTGTTCTGTCAGAGGGCGGATATCGATGGTTTTGAAGTAGTCGGTGGCGGACAATCTTATATTCAGCAGACTCAGCTTTTTGGAGCTGAATTTCTCCCCTTTTTTAAAATCAACGATACGCTTCAGCAGCGTCCGGGTGGCTTCCGTGACGGCGGGATCGTAGATAATCGGACCAAAGCGATAGCGCCTGCCGGTGTTCAGGGTCAGCACAATATCGGCGGCGTGCTGATCGGGATAGACCATGACCTGATGCCGGGTCAGCTCCGCATCAAAATAGCCGCGATTCAACGTCAGGTCATTCAGTCCGGATTTCAGGGATTCATAAAGACCATCATGCATCACCTCCCCCTCTTTCAGGGGTTGTTGTTTGATGAACCGCTTGAATGCCCGATCTTGTTCGGCCTCGCCCAGCAGGTTTATGGCTAAGGAGCGCACCAGAATCGGCTTGCCGGGATCAATCGTGATTTCTACCCTTCCCTGACTTTTTGTATTTTTGTCCGATGTCGTCCGCATCAGACGAATGGCCGGCTGATAGTAGCCCAAAGCCATCAGTGACTTTTTCAGAGCGTCCCTAATTTCCAGCCGGTAGTCATCAAATGTCTCGGGGGTAATATCGGGCAGGGTTTGCAGGTAGAGCGTGGCATTTTCCTCCAGCGCTTCCTCAAGCCCGTTGATTTTATAGGTCAATGGCTGTTCGGCACAGATTCTGGCAGAAAAGAGCAGCAGGCACAGCCACAGGCAGAGAAGCCTGAAAATCGGTCTGGAACCTGAACCTGAAATAGCGGCACAGTGTGTCGGCTGCACGCTTTTCGGCGGTTTTTCCGCTGCTTTTTTTGCCACTCTTGCGAATACTTTTTTGCCCGAACGGAGTGAGAGTATGACGTGTGTTTATAAAAGACACCAATTTTGTCCCTATTCCTTAAAATGAGCGGGAGGAAAATTGACTGTCCCGTCATGCTTCACTACAGCGATAACGGAAACACCAGCCAATAACCTCTCTACCTCAAGCATCGACAGGTAATACGGGCATAAATCTGGCCACTGTCCTGGTTAGGCACAACGTCTTTCATGGCATTGGCTGCCACCAGCTCCAGAGTTCCCCATTCTCCCCAGTTGATAGTCACGCCAGCGCCTGCTGAAGCAAGGATCTGATCCGGCTGAAGGGACTCTACTTTGCCGTAGTCGTAGAAACCATAGAGATCGAAATCAAGGTTCCGGTAACGGAGGCCATTATAGTGAGCTTCAAACTGTTGATACCAGCCACTGTCACCACTCACAATACCCGGTTTATAGCCACGCAGTGACGTTGGCCCCCCCACGGAAAAAGAGACCGCTCCAGGAATCGCCTCTTCCGATGCAAACTGCGCCTCAATGGCTGCCAGTAGATAGAAGGGAGAGTCAAAATTATAGATAAATGTCGTTTGTGGGTTGATTAACGACACTGTCCGGGTCGAGCCCAGAATTTTCTCTTTGCTTTTAACAGAGCTATACAACAGTCGTCCGGAAAGCTGCCACTGATCTCCCAGCCAGTTTACCGCACTGCCAAGTTGATACTGTGTCGTCTGATAATCAGATAGATCAGCACCCGCAACCTTGTTTTTGGAGCGGGTCTGACTGGCACTACCGACAAGGTCGACCCAGAGATTGATACCGGAATAGACCAGATAGCTGGCATCAAGACTATAGCGCAGAGAGTCACCACTGATATTAAGGGTACTGAAATCCCCTTTTTTGATCGCGGTATCGGTGTATTGCAGACTCCCTCCCAAACGCCAACCGCTATTACCAATAACGGTGTTGTAACTGGTACTCAGAGAGTTGAGCCCCGTTGATGTCAGCGCATAAGCCAGCGCCCTGTCACCGGTGCGAAAGAGTTTTTCCCGCTGATAGAGCGCACTCAATTGCCCTTCACCGGTACTTTCGTAACCATAGTTATCGACAAAAACATTCAGCGTATCCCGCCCCGGCTCAGGGACATTGATCACAATATCCGTTAACCCGAAACCCTTGCCAGCTCTCAATTCAGCCTGCAATCTGCGATTATGAATACGGTTATAGAACTGGATTTCACTCTCCAGCGCCTTAACATCGACCGTGGTCTTATGGTTTTCCGGATGAATCCATTGGGAGAGGTAGCCATCTTCTGTATAGCTGTTGCCCTCAAACAGAAGCTCCCCCACACTGCCCTCAACAAGGCGCACGATGACCACCCCACCCTCAACGCGCTGCTCCGGAAAAACGGCTACAGACGTGTAAATATCACGTTCACGGTAGAGCCCGTTAATCTCCGCAAGAATTCGCCGCAAATCACCAAAATTGATCTGACGGCTCAGCCAGGGTCGCACCACACTTGCCAGCTCTTCCTGAGTAAGAGTATTTGATCGGGTAAAGCGAATCCCGTTGAGAGTAAAGGTCGGGCCATCAGGCAGGTCTGCCTCATCCTGACTCTGTTCTCTGATGGCAGGTAACGGAATCGCTCTCTGTTTGCTCCGCAGTCGCTCCGCCTGCTGAAACAGGTCTTTACCGACTTCACCAGAGGGATCCCTTCTTGGCAGGAGGTTCTCATTAGCAACCCCGGAAACAGGTAGACTCAAGACCGCCACCAGCAGTGTTTGCTCAACCCGCTTTTGCAAAACATCCGCAACGGAATTTTTAGCCCCCGAACTTACCACATCCGTCAACATCGACTACCTCTCTTGTAATTCTTGTTATCAGGAGTCTTCTTCGTCTTTTTCTACCGTAAGCCAGATGGTGTTATCAATACCGGAAACTTCAGGATTTGTGGTATTGGCAGCAAAATTTTCCTGCCAATCTTCAGAAATTGTTAACAGTTCCTGATTCTCGTCGTCAGTCCCGGGCTGATTATTCAGAGAAGTGCTGTCGGACTGATAGTTAATATCATTCTGGTACTCTGCACTTAACCGGAAAAACGACTCTGGCTCAGTCATCGTATCAGAACCTGCCAACTGACTCTTGAATGCCAGCAGTAACGGTTGTCTGTAGCGGGTAAACTGGGTGTTAGTGGTCACTGTTATGCCATCAATCGACATCCAGAACTCGCCTGCCGGTGTCATAAACTGGCCGTCTACATCCAGAGCTGTACCATCGGAGTTATTCAGATCAAGGGTCAACTCTTCCCGAGTTTGATAACCGGTCACTACCTGCAAATTACGACCGACGCCGGCTTCCACCTGACCGGATTCAACCAGAAGATCACCTGTCATACGGAGTTCGCCACCCTCGGTATAAAGGCTGGTCAGTTGCATACGTCCTGCGTTGTACAGATCAATGGCCACATTCTGAGCCTGACTCTCCGGGACAAAACCACTCTGTTCCAGACTTGCATAAATTTGCCGGGCATTGGTGTTAAGCGTCAGCGTTCTCGAGAAGCCACCGGCTGCCAGCGTCGTATCTTCTGCGCCGCCACCATCAATAGTGACGTCTATCTCGGGGGCGAACAGCGCCAAAGGCCCGGAAGTGGTCATGGACAGATCATTAATGGTTAGCTGTTCATTGGAGCTTATCGCCCCACGATCTATGGTCATCCGGTCAGCAAACAAGAAACCATTGGCCATTATCCAGGGTGTACCTATCAGCTCTTCAATCTCCAGATGACCAAGCGCTGTCATATAGATATTGCCTTGATCAGCACTCAGCAGTTTTGCGTGCAGATCGGTACTGGCAACAATATGAATATCACCGGTGTCGGTCTCTGCGGAAAGCCAGGGCAGATCAACCACCAGCGGATCGCCAATGCCGGTCGCGGCCTGCAGATAACTCTCTGCCCCTGTGCAGGCAGTGCTATCAGTAGAACAACCCACCCGTTCACTGCCGGTCAGGTGTCGTTCGCCTGCATCCAGATCGAGATCATCACGGCCCCGCAGGGCACCCGCCGAAGATTTCAGGAAAAAGGCCCGGTTATCACTCAGGGAGGTCAGCTGACCAATACGTTGATCATTTTCGGTATGGATCAGCACGCCACCAGCAGCATTGATTTTTGCAGCAGAGCCCATGGCAAAACTATCCGCTCCGGTTGAGGATTCTGACCCCACAGACAGAGAGTTGATAGTGACCGTGACTCCCGATGCCAGTTCGATAGCGCCATTAGCCGCCAGTGTCATATCACCAGAGACATCGGCATTTTCACCCAGCTGAATATCGCCCTGATCACTGACAGAAACCATATTGCCATTAACCACAAGAGTGGCCCAATCCTGGTTATCTGTCGTTTGTGCATTCAAGCCACCATCGATATTCAGGGTGGAACCCGTCGCCATCATTAACTGGTCGGCCTTCACGCTGGTATCCGAGCCCGACGCCACGGTGACCCGTTCATTGATAACCAGACTTTCAGCCAGATCAAGGTCAATACGATCCTCGATGGTCACATCACGGTTGAAGAACAAACTGCCTTTACCGGTAATATTCAACAGGCCTGTAGTCGTGGTCAGTGTGCCATCAAAAATGGCATCGTCTTCTACTGCTATCTCAATAGTATTGCCAACCGTGGCGTTGTTTCTGACCAGAAGACCGCCTTTCAGATCAGCCTTCAGATTTTTGGTCACATCGACCTGACCATGGAGTGTGGTATCACCCGCTACTGTCAGGTTCAGACTCTCACTCACAGTGATGGTGTCGTTTACGATAAGATCACTGCCGACGGTCAATTTAGCATTACCGGTACCATCAAGGGTAAACAGCTCTGCCTTATCAACCGTGGTGAGATTAAGTGCTTCACCAACGCTCAGTAGCGAACCATTCGCAAAAGCAACCGCCCCACTTTTTGCTATGAAATCACCACCAGACTGAAGGGTTCGGTCTTCGGCCAGAGTAATGGCCTCAGCAATATCAAGAGTTACGGTGTCGTTAATACCGACATTACCGTTGAAGGTCAGATTGCCTTTACCAGTGATTTTCAGTAGACCGGCATCGGTACTCAGTTCACCATCAAACCTGGCATCCTGCTCTACTACCACATCAATGTCATTACCAACGACAATGGTGCTCTCAGCAAGCAGGTTGCCGTCCAGCTCAGCCAGCCAATTATTGGCAACCTCAACAGGGCCGCTAAGCGTGGCATCCCCAACCACACTCAGGGTCAGGTTATCGCCAACAGTAGAACTGTCATTTATAGCCAGACCACCACCAACCGAGAGATCGGCACTGTCAGACACATCAATGGTAAACAGTTCTGTCTGATCGACAGTGGTCAGGTTCATTGATCCGCCCACATTCAGGAGCGAACCATCAGCGGCAACAAACGACCGGCTATTCGCTGTAAGATCATTGCCAGACTGAAGCGTTTTGTCCTCAGCCAGGGTAATGGCCTCAGCAATTTCCAGGGTAATGGTGTCGTTAATAGCAACATCACGGTTGAAGGCTAGATTACCATTGCCCACTATCCTCAACAGACCGGTATCGGTAGTCAGCTCGCCATTAAAAGTAGCGCCCTCCTCTACCGTCACTTCAACATCATTGCCAACGGCAATATTGCTCTCAACAAGCAGACTGCCATCCAGATCAGCCAACCAGTTATTGGCGATATCAGTTGCACCTTTAAGTGTGGTATCGCCAGCGACTGTCAGAGTCAGAGTATCACCGACTGTGATGGTGTCGTTCACCAAAAGATCAGCGCCAGCTGTCACCTCAGCATTGTCTGTTACATACAGAGTAAACAGCGTGGTCTGTTCATCTGTGGTGAGCTTCATCGCTCCATTAACAGCCAGCAACGAACCATCGCCAAAAATAACCGACCGGCTGTTCGCTGTAAAAGCACCACCTGACTGAAGGACTTTGTTCCCGGCAAGAGTGGTAGTTTCGGCAATATCCAGTGTAACTGTGTCGTTAATAACAACATTGTTATTGAAAGCGAGATCACCATTTCCCGTTATTTTCAGAAGACCGGCAACGGTGGTCAACTCACCATTAAAGACAGCATCCTGCTCAACGTCGATCTCAATATCATTGCCGACGGTCACAGTATTCTCGGCGACCAGAGCACCTTCCAGATCGGCTATCAGGTTGTCGGTTATAGCAACCTGACCATTGAGTGTGGTATCGCCAGTAACTGTCAGAGT
>CAMRBW010000050.1 GCA_947040555.1 uncultured Oceanospirillales bacterium
ACACATGTTATCGGTGGCTCACCACCAACATCACCATCACGAATACCATCTATATGCAAATTATACGATGATCGTGGTGATAGTGGTGATAGTGATTATAGTTATGATAGTGATGATGATATTATTGATGATGATATTATTGAAGCTACCACTTGTTCAGAAAATAAAACACAAACCCCGCCAGTTCCGGAGAAAGGCAAATATTTTGGCACAAAAACTCGGTTAGGCCAGTACGAGTACAGCATACTCTCCTCAACGAATAATAAGAGACATGTTAATGATGTAATCATGGATTCTACTCTTGCCATTTATGGCAAGACGTACCCCACCCAGGATAGCAAGCTTTATATGGTTAATTCTAATGACCACAATGATATTAAGGACAATGATGGTCTAATACTTTCTCTTTTAAAACCCGATGTCGGCAGGCGTGTGAGGAGAAATGCAATTAAGCAGGCAGGTGTAGAAAAATTAAAGGGGGTTATATACGATAACTTTAAAGCAGACTATGTTTGTTGGCCCCGCTGCTTAATGGAAAATCATTGGTATATTGTTTTAATAAACAACAAAGAAAATGAATTTTATTCAATTAATTATAAAGGCATATGGGATGGTGCATGCAAAAAAGATGTAATCAGAATTTCGAATTGGCTTAAAGTTCTTGCAAAAATAAACGAGGATGAAAATCACGTTGAAAAACTCAGCAAATATACCTACCTAAACATTCCTCGGCAAAATAGTAGTAACTGCGGTATAGCATCACTTCGGACGGTAGAGGAATTTCTTAAAAATCATACAATAAGTATTTCTTCAAGAGAGCAAGAAATAGAATACGCTGAGGCGCTGATCAGCCTATTCAAAGAAACAGAAGAGTTTAGGGAGTAAAATAAATCATACATTACTTCCAACAAAAAAATAAAGGACACCCAAACAATCCAGATCACCAGCCAATACTCCTGATATTCCCTACCCAACAGAAGAATCCCTAACGGACAGTCACAAAGCACGATAAGTACCTGGCCACCCGTTTTTATCTCCGGTTCTCCGCTGCCATTGAGGCTTGGAGCAGAATATATTCGATTACAATCGTCTGAGTACTTATCGCATCAACCGATATCATCTCGTGCCGCTGGTATTTTGATATGTCTCTACAGGAGGGAAACAGTGATTCGAGAAGAGGAAAACGCAAACATCTATCAGTCCACAAACAGACAACGACTGGCCACCATGCCATGCAGCCAGCGTCTTCCCGTTTTCTCTGCAAAAGCTTGAAGAGCCTTTAACCGACCAACACCCAATACAAAACGATTCCCATGCGGCCGCATGGTTTTCAGCCATTCGTTCGGATTCATTTTCAATCGATGGAGAATCGGCGGTAACTGGCCGGCAATGGCACCGCGTTTATCATCCCTGATGGCTCTGCCTGTCCAGTCGACCAGCTCAAAATAATCCGCCAGTGCAAACGGTATAACGCCAGGTTTTCCCTTTTTGGTTTGCAGAGGCTTTAGCCAGCTTTTACGCCGACCTTCCCGCCACTGCTCAATGCGTTCCTGAACAGCAGTGAAGTCCGAGGTTTCAGGCATCGTTGCCATACCGGCTCGCACCGGATTGAGATCCACGTAAGCCATACACGACAGCAGTGCTGCATCATCCAGCAACGCCTGACTTTTAAAGCGTCCTTCCCAGAATCGTCCTTTACATTGATCTTCTTCGTTGGCTTTGCGGGCGAGATGTTCATTGAGGCATCGCATAAACCAGCTGATACTCAGCAGACGTTGGCGGTATTCGGCGGCAAATTCGTCAACCCTCATCATCTCGGCCTTTTCCAGAGGGTTTTCCGCCAGGAAGCGTTGTACCAGAAGTGGGCCATCAAAAAGCTGCGTCCACCGTTGCAGGACTTCCCGGTCACTCCCGTTTTTTCCGCACTCTGCATCAATGTTCAGCACCACATGGTAGTGATTAGACATGATCGCGTAAGCACAGACTTCAATGGCAAACACGGCGGCCAGCTCTTTCAGGCGCTCCACCACCCAGGGTTTGCGGTGCTCGTAGTTTTTGTTGGTGAGATGATCTTCGCCGCACAGGAATGCCCGCCGCACACAACGCGCTATGCAGTGATAGTAGGGGGTGCTGCTCGGATCGATCAGAGCGCTGCGGGCTTGGGTCATGTTTTTCCCCATCGAACAATTGGGTGAGAGAGGAAAATAGATCAGTTGGGGGAGTGTCAAATTTTGTGGATGTCCTTTTCTTTTCTTGTGGATGTCCTTTTCTTTTGATGTCCTTTTCTTTTTTGCGCAACTGTTTGCGGTGTGCGTATGTTGATGTGGCTCAATTAAAGGTGTATTTCTCTACCAGACTTCGGAAAACCGAAATAGATTTTTGGTAAATAGCAGAAGATAATCGATCCCGTACTCTAGAAGTGGATGGGATCTGGTGGTCCCCTTGGTCTTCAAAACCAATGTGAGCCGTGAAGGCTCTGGTAGGTTCGATTCCTGCTCCTTCTGCCAGCTTTTTTCTTCTCTTTTTCAATAATCCAAATAAATAACTGCGGGGTTAAATTGCCATGAGTGCAAACCCTGATGGCATTCTGCGCCTGCCTCAAGTGGAACAGCTGCTTCAAAAGCCGATTTTTGCTCCCTATATCAGACAGCTCAGCCGCCCTCTGGTTACCAATGCCATTCGCCGAACTCTTGCCGATATCAGGCAGCAATCCTCTTTTCGAGAGCGGGGCATTACCATAGATGCTTTGTATTCACAGCTAAACGATGCCTGTGAATATCTCATCAATCAACGACACAGCCGGGTGATTAACGCCACGGGCACTGTCGTGCATACCAATCTTGGTCGTTCTCCTATTGATCCCGCTTTGTGGGACTCTGTGGCAGCGGTGAATACCGGGTATTGTAATCTGGAGATCAAACTCTCCGATGGCAAACGCGGTCAGCGCAAAGGTATTCTCAGCCAATTGTTGAGCAGCCTGACCGGTGCCGAAGATGGACTGGTGGTGAATAATAATGCCGCATCTGTCTATCTGTTGTTGAATGAACTGGCTCGGGGCAAGGAAGTTATTGTCTCCCGAGGTGAACAGATACAGATAGGCGGCGGTTTTCGTATACCAGATATTCTCGCACTCTCCGGTGCCAGGCTGGTTGAAGTCGGCACCACAAATATTACGACAGCTGATGATTACATCAACGCCATTACCGAAAATACAGCAATGGTTTTGATGGTGCATTGCTCGAACTTTGTCGTGCGGGGTTTCACCGAGTCAGCAGATATCCGGGATGTTGCCCGTCGCCTGCCGAAGCATGTGATACTCGCTGTTGATCAGGGCTCCGGGCTTTCCTCCGAGAAATTTGCTGCGCACGAAACACCTTCTGATAGTTATATTCGCGCCGGTGCCGATTTGGTCTGCTTCTCTGGCGATAAGATTTTGGGTGGTCCTCAGGCCGGCATTATCTGCGGTCGTCGGGAGTTGATCCAAAAGTTGGAGAAGAACCCGTTGATGAGAGCATTTCGTCCGGGTCGTATCATCTATTCCCTGCTGGAAGAATTGCTGGTTCGCAAGCTGAACCGTGCTCCCGAAGGGATGGGCATTGCCGAGACGACGGTTACTCATTCGGAAGCCCTGGAGCGTCGAGCTAATGAGGTTGCCGGAGCACTGGGCGACAAGGTGCGTCTGGTCCCTTCGCAGATGGTGGTCGGTGGTGGCACATTACCGGATGAATACTTCCCGTCCTGGTCGCTTGAACTGCAGATTGAGAAACAGGCTGAACAGGTACTGGCCGATCTGCGGGCTATGTCCCTGCCGGTGATCGGCGTGATTCGCAATGATAAGGTGCAGTTGAATATGGCGGCCGTTCTCCCCCATGAGCTGTCTGCATTGATAGAGCAACTCAGGAGTTATTTCGGCTTATGAAAGCGGTGATTGGCACAGCCGGCCATGTGGATCATGGCAAGACCGCCCTGATCAAGGCACTGACCGGAATCACAACTGCCCGCCCGGTAGAGCAGGCTCGTGGTATGACTCTGGATCTTGGCTTCGCGCACTTTTGTAGCGACGATGACCGTGATGGTGAGAGCAATACCATCGGCGTGATCGATGTACCGGGCCATGAACGTTTTATTCGTAACATGGTGGCGGGAGTCTGGAGTCTTGATCTTGTGCTGTTGGTGGTGGCCGCCGATGAGGGCTGGATGCCAATGACCACCGATCACCTCCGGGTCGCTCATGCTATGGGGGTGAAGAACATTATTCTCTGTATCAATAAGTCAGATACTGTCGATGCAGAGACTCTGTCGTTGGTTGAGGAAGATGCGCTGGAACAGTGTCTGGCCATTACCGATGAGATTCCGGAATCACTCTGCGTCTCCTCTCTGACCGGAGAAAATATCGACCGCCTTCGGTTGATGATTCAGCAGAATATCGGCAGATATGAGCGCACTCGATTGGGCGACGCGGCTCATCTTTATATCGACCGGGTATTCACCGTAAACGGTATTGGTACCGTAGTCACCGGCAGTCTTGCTGATGGCTCACTGCGGGTTGGTGAGCGACTGAAAGTTTACCCTTCCGGAAAAGATGTTCAGATAAGAACGCTGCAGTCTTATAACCACAATATAGAAGAAGCGTCGCCTGTATCCCGGGTTGCTGTGGGCCTCAAAGGTATCACTCGCAAAGAGCTTGAGCGTGGCTGCTGTCTGGCGGCTCGCGATGCCTTCTGTCACACCACGGATCGGCTCTATATCCGCCTCGAAGAGGGTGCGGATACCAGCCGCAAGAACCGTGAAGTAGAGGTTGCGCTGGGTACCTGGAATGGGTTGGCACAGCTGGTTTATCTGCGCGGCACCCGTTTGGCACTACTCAAACTGAATGAACCTGCGCCCTGCTTCTGGGGGCAGTCTATCGCCATGATTCGTCACGGTGGCAGTACGTTGATCCATAGCGGTCAGATTGTTTGGTTGAGCGATGTTGCCAGCCATCAGCGCAAACCTTTGCGTGCTTTGCTGGAAGGTCTGTCGGAACAGTTGACGACTGCCGTTCATCTTCGTCTTAACCTTGATCTTGATGGTTACGTACTGTTGGCAACCGTCCCTGAGGGTGACCGGGTAGCCGATGAGGACTATCTGATTATCGGTGACTGGCTGGTTAGCCGGGTATTTCGGGACAAGCTCAACGAGCGCATTCTGGCGTTTTTGAATGGTGATGGCGTCGCCATGACCACCGTCGAGCTGGCTACTCGTCTCAGGGTCAATGCGGATCTCCTTGAACAGGTGCTGCAACAGCTGAAAATAGACGACAAAATTCGCATGAGCCAGAATGCCTGGATGTCTGGCGGAGGCGCTTCGGAAGACGACCTTGGTCGTGATGGTCAGCAGTTGCTGGAGAGAATTCGCGCTGCAGGAAGAGATGGTTTTGAGGCGGAGAGGGAGAAGGTTCCCGGTGCCCAAAAACTGCTGCGAAACCTTGTACGACTGGGTTTTGTTGTTGCTATGGAAGGCAAAATTTACTACTCAATAGATCTCTATGAGCAGTTGTTGAGGGATATTTTGGCCGGGCTGCCTGTGGGCGGTCGGTTTGATATCGGTCTGGCCCGTGAACGCACTGGGTTAAGCCGGAAATATATTATTCCGCTGTTGAATAAGATGGAAACTGAACGCTGGGTTCGCAGGGATGATAATGACCGGATCGTAATGAAGAGTCCGGTTATTCAAGATGAGGCAGCCTGATCATGGCCAAAAATTTATTAATTCTCACGAATAATCCAAAAGTTATCGCCGACTTTGGCAAGCTTAATCACCAGGTTTGTGACACCTACGAACAGGTGCTCCTGCAAACCCGTGACCGGATACACACCGGATCTTGTTTGTTGATGCACCCGCTGGCAGGCAGTGTTAAGCCGGGTGAATCCCCTTACCGTTCTGTTGTTATTGACCACCAGGACGACTTTCTGGATATGCGCTCCCTGGAGATTATCGAGGGGGCAATCGACCGTTTTAATACCATGACGGCTGTCCCCCGTGATCGTTTTTACAATGAAAAGACGCTCGCCGACTTTCAATTGATTGATTTTGAGTTGCTCACGTCTGCACTGACAGCTATCGATCCGAACCTGCTCAGGGAGTGAAAGAAGTATGAGTACCAGTAATTTGGATATTCGCCCATTGCGGGAGGATGGCACCACCGAGAAGGTGAGGCTGACCCGTTACTCCCACGGCGGTGGCTGAGGCTGCAAAATTTCTCCCAAGGTCTTGGGAACGATGCTGACGGGGCTGTTTGATAACAGCGGACATCCGTCTCTGCTTATCGGCAGTGAAACTGCCGATGATGCAGCTGTGTATGCGCTCGATGATGAGCAGGCCATTATCAGTACCACTGACTTCTTTATGCCGGTGGTTGATGATCCTTACGACTTCGGTCGTATTGCAGCAGCCAATGCTATCAGTGATGTTTATGCCATGGGCGGTACGCCGATGATGGCTTTGGCCATTCTGGGTTGGCCGGTGAACACTCTGCCTGCCGAGTTGGCTCGCGAAGTATTGCGTGGTGGTCGTGATGTGTGCCGGGAGGCAGGTATACCGCTGGCCGGTGGTCACAGTATTGATGCGCCAGAACCTATCTTTGGTTTGTCCGTCAATGGTCGTGTGAAGATCAGTCAGATCAAACGCAACAATGGCGCAAAAGCCGGTGATCGCCTCTACCTCACCAAGCCTCTTGGCATTGGGGTTTTGTCCACGGCGATCAAAAAAGGTCTCTGCAAGCCGGAACACGAACAGGTTGTGCTGGAGACTATGTGTCAGCTCAACCGTGCCGGAGCTACTTTCGCGGCTATTGATGGCGTGCATGCCATGACCGATGTGACCGGTTTTGGTCTGCTGGGTCATCTGCTGGAGATGTGCAACGGCAGTCGCTTGAATGCCGTCGTTTATCGTGACGCTGTGCCGCTTTTGCCGGATGTGGATCGCTATATTGAGGCCGGCTGTGCGCCGGGTGGCAGTATGCGTAATTACGAAAGCTATCGTAGCCAGCTGCCGGAGATGAGCGAGCGGGATATCAAGGTCTTCCTCGACCCTCAAACCAGTGGTGGCCTACTGATTGCCGTCAGCCCTGAAAGCGAGCTGGCACTGATCACCGCTGCTCGTGATCAAGGGATATCTGTAGAAGCGATTGGAACTTTTGAGGCCAGTGGTACGCCGGAGATGGGCGTCACTCTGAAATAACAAAATCCCAACGGCCTGTGGTTTTTTCGCGCATAAAAAAGGAGCTGTAATATCAGCTCCTTTTTTTTATTCGCAGAGTGATACGGACTTTTCTAGTCTTTGAATATCGTAGGTATAAAAAATAAGAGCAAAGGCCCCATGCTTCACTTACTGCATACACAGCTCATTAGAATACTTGTACTTCCCGTCTATGGGCTGTTTTCTTGTCTGGTTGCCGCGCAACCTGTTGGGCTTGAACACCATCAAGACGATATCCAGAAGATTACAGTTCGTGAAGCCCTGCATGCTGATCAGCCTCATGCTGAGGTGGAGATCTCTGGCATTGTGTTGCGTCAAACGGGTACCCATCAAGTGTTGCTACATGATGGCAACGAGATTATAGAAATTGAGATCCCCTTCTCACAGATGCCCAGTGGTGGGTTCCACATCAATACCCGCGTCAAAATCAAGGGAGAGATCATTCACGAGGAGCTTGGCGGCCACGCAGTTGAGGTTAATGAAGTGTTCTGGTTGTTCTGAGCGGGATCACAAAACCTCAGCAACTCCCGGCTCAGCAACCCTTGGGTTAACACAGTCCTGAATCAACAGCCCTGAATCAACAGCCCTGAATCAGGAGGCTTTCCCACTCTGCTCCGGGATCACCGATAACATAAAAATCCGGATTCAGCAGGGACTCTTTTTGGTTGTAGCTTAAAGGTTCCAGGCAATTGTTGATGATGGTTAGAATCTTTCCTCCCGCTCCTTCAATGACGGCCTGCCCTGCGGCCGTGTCCCATTCACTGGTTGGCCAGAGTCTGGGATAGATGTCCAGAGAGCCTTCCGCCACCAGACAGGTTTTCAGAGAGCTGCCCACAACCATCTGGTGAACCTCGGAAAAACGTTGTTCAAATCGTGCCAGTAGATCCGTCAGATTGTCTCGGCCAGAATGTCGGCTCAAGGCGATATTCAACACGCCGACGGGAGCACAGGGGCGGGTCTGGATGGCGACAGCACTCTCGCCCCCCAGCTGTCGCCATGCACCATGGAGAGCTTTGCCACCGTAATAAAAGGCTTGGGATACGGGGGCGTAGACCATCCCGAGAACCGGTTGATTATTCTCGATAAGGGCAATATTTACGGTAAATTCATGGGTGCGGTCGATAAACTCCCGGGTGCCATCGAGCGGGTCAACCAGCCAGTAACGCCCCCAGTTCTTGCGTGTGGAAAAGGCAGGCAGAGTCCCCTCCTCGGAGAGCACAGGCACTCCGGGAGAGAGTTGCTCCAGTCCATCAGCAATAATGCGATGGGCTCTGCGATCTGCTGTGGTTACCGGAGAGTTATCCGCCTTGAGCTCCACCTGAATATCATCCAGAGCGTATACTTCCAAAATGGCATTCCCAGCTTTGTTACATAGCTGCTTTAGAGGTTCTGTTAGAGCTGCATACTGTGTTGTCATTCTGCCTCCCGATTGTTGCATCCATTATATGCTATACGTTGGTAGTTGGTTCGGCCTCGTTTTCCCGTAGTACGTTTTCTATCCTGTTTTTTCCGGTGTCAGCTCACCACAGCTCATCAGTCTTTGCGGCAGGTGGCATTTTATTGCTTGAATCCAGAGGTCTGTACCAGTAAACAGGGTGTGGGAGCGAGAAACGAAGCCCGGTAGATCCAAAGCCTGAGCATGATCGCCCCTCCCCATCCATGACCGCCGTAGCTGACGATTCTTTATATGACGACTGATCCTCGGCTGATTTTTAAAGTTTGCTTTGATTTATGAAATAAATATTAATTTTTGAGAAATTATTTGGATTAAGAAATAATTTATTTAATCTGCTTTTTCTCTTTCACTAAAATTAGCATTGAACTCATCATCGCCACATGAGCTATTCGCTTGATTTCTGAATTTTTTAATTAATACATCTTCTTCTTTTTTTGTTTCTGTGATGGCTTGGCTTTTTAATGTTTGTGTTATTTCGGTTTTCATTATATTTCAGGCACTATTTTCTGAACTCTACTACGTAGAATCCCTTTACTTGTTCATCAAGCTTGATATTTATTTCTGTTGCTTTTGTGGATTTGTTTCCAGATACTCCTGCGCTCACTATTTCATCATTGAATGTCACGCTAAACGTGTCTTTATATATGCCCATTGTATTTTTAATTTATACAAAAATGCCAGAGCTGAATCGTGAGGATTATTTGTAGATTTTGTTAAAAAAAATGAATAATCTGATGTGTTTTGCAACTTTTAGTAGTGAGGTCGTTACTGTCAGTTAAAATTCCATAAAATACTGACAAGGCTGTTACGATTAATAGGAACTTACGCTTTACAAGCCCTGTCCCTATAGAATTCTGACTCCACCCTATAGTCGTTATTGGGGTATTATCAGGCCATTAACTCCTTCAACGGTTGCTCAGCATGCTGCACTGGAACGATATTGATACCGTGCTGTTTGATATGGACGGCACTCTGCTTGATCTGCATTTCGATTCTTTCTTCTGGAAAGAGCTGCTTCCCCAGAGTTATGCCGACAAGGAAGGTATAAACCTCGCGCAAGCATGGAGGGTTTTTGAGCCTAAAGTGAAGAGGATAGCGGGGACTTTGGAGTGGTACTGTTTTGACCATTGGAGTCAGGCGCTGGGCATGGATATTCTCGCGATGAAACGGGATATCACCCATAAGATCCAGTTTCGTCCGGGGGCGGAAGATCTTCTCAAGGCGTTGCACGCATCAGATAAAGATGTGGTGCTGGCGACTAACTCTAACCGGGATGGTCTTGCGCTGAAGATGGAGTTTATCCCTTTTGCTCAATACTTTAATGCCATCTATAGTGCCCATGATTTTGGTTATCCGAAAGAGAACCAGCAATTTTGGCATGCCCTTGCTGAGGCGCATCCGTTTGATCCGGCACGCACACTGTTCGTCGATGATAATCTGGATGTTCTCCGCTCTGCCCGCACTTACGGTATCGCTCATCTACGGGCTATCTCCCGTCCGGATTTGAGCAAACCAGAGCGGGACACCGGTGAATTTCTGGCTATAGACGACTTTCGTGACTTTCTTCCGCTTGTTACAGATCCCACCAAGATTTAGAAGCCCTATGAGTAAACGTAATCAGAACGTCCCCGGCAACGATTCCGATACCCGGAAAATGCGTCTCGACAAGTGGCTGTGGGCGGCCCGTTTTTATAAAACCCGTTCCATTTGTCGGGATGCTATTGATGGCGGCAAAGTCCGCGTCAATGGTCAGCGCGCTAAACCGAGTAAGGATGCCCATCTCGGAGATATTATAAGTCTGCGTCAGGGTTTTGATGAGAAGACCGTGGTTATTCGAGAGCTTTCGGGTGATCGGCGCGGCGCCCAGGAGGCACAAAAACTTTACGAAGAGACGGCGGAGAGCCTCCAGAAACGAGAAGAAGCTGCCGCCCAGCGCAAGGCTATGGGAGGGGCTCATCCTGTTATGGATCAGCGCCCTGATAAAAAGCAGCGTCGGGACATCCAAAAGCTGCGACGGACAGATTTCGACTGAGCTTTCCGGGGAGAGGCAATGTTATTTCAGGCTATTCTTTTTGGAGCCATTATGTTGGTGCTGGCGGTGCTTATTCACTCGTGGGGCACGGCTATGCTGGTGCGTGTGCTGCGTTTGAAGCCGGGGTTGGCGCATCGTTTTTTCGGAAGCTACAGCGGAGTTGTTATCCTCAGCGGGATAGCCGTGTTCCTGCTCTGCCTTCATATGCTCCAGATTGCGCTTTGGGCGGGAGTATTCTGGTGGTTGGTAGAGATACCGGCTATCACCACATTTGTGGATTCTTTCTACTTCTCCATGATCACCTATACGACGGTGGGTTATGGTGACATCGTCGTCCCGGTCGGAGAAGGGCGTCTACTCAGCGGTTTTGCTTCCATAAACGGTATTCTCTTGTTCGGCTGGAGTACGGCGCTGCTGTTTATGACCGTGGAAAAGCTTTGGTTCATAAAAGATTAAATTATGGCTGCAGTGGCTCCAATAAAGAGAGCCCCGCCGCATTTTCTTTCATCTTTGAAAAAAATTATGCAGGATACACGAAAGTTGTCTTCGCTCTGTGGTTCGTAGCATAACTCTCTGGGCATCGCCTGCAACGGAAAGTTTTTCTATCCATGCTGCATTTTGTGATCTCTGTGATTCCACCGGCAACCCATGAAAACAGAGGGTGGATGTTTAATTGTCCACCCTGAGGGCACAAACCAGCTAAAATGCTGGCGCATTCCCGCCTTACATCTTCTCAGTTAACGTAAGAGGTTTTACGGCGTTACGATAACTGGCCCCAGACTTCCAGAGTGCAAGGTTAGGGTGATTTTTGTGGCGCACACTTTCAATTTTTTCCTGAATACCATTACTCAATATATGATTTACCAGAGCTTCTCCATCCATGCCCCGGTAGACTGCCACCACGGGTACATAAAAATAAGGAGAATCGATAGTGAAGACTGAAGAACAAAACCCTCCCTGTTGCAATGCCGGATGCAAGCCCATTATTGTTGCCTGATTGTTATTAGCTGCCAATCGTACCGCATCCATTCCATAACGATTGTTATTGCAGATCTGCGCTTCCGAAAAATTGTATTGCTCTTTCAGAATACCGATTACTTTTTTGAGTTCCCCGAGGTTGTTCATCTGGATCTTCAAATCCAGGGTTGTAAACATGCTAACCAGAGCCGGCAGAGGATCTCGGCCAACGGCAGCGTTTAACTTATTGACAATGGTATACGCCATTTTATTCGGAACAAACATTCCGATGGCATTGGCAGCAATAGCCTTACTCACTTTAAGTTCATGATTATTTCGTATCGAGTTACCCACCTTCTCTTCATGTATAAATATCAGATCATAGGTGCCGTCAACAATACCATCGAGCAACGCCTGACCTGTATCAGATTTCCAGATTATGGGTTCTCTGGATTCAAAACCCTCCGTAAGCACCTTATCTTCACCATTAAACTGCAGAATCTGAATGGTTCCGATAGTTAATCCATAGGAACTCGTGGATAGTAGTATTCCAGCTAACATGACCAAAGTTTTATAAAACATTGAAATATCCTAAGGGAAATGAAGCGAGGTAATCAGACATTAATCCAGACAAACACTGAAAAGCCTGAAATCGTGGAAATGACTCCAAAGCGATGACTCCCATTACAGAGCATCAGAGCGCAATGCCCGTCCGGTATGGACTCCCACAGAGGACCATATTGAGGTCACGGCCTGTATGGATAATCATTTGTCTGCGCTGGATTTTTTTTAATATAGCCAAAATAACAGGGAATCGACAGAATCATCCTGAAGATTACGGGTATAACCCGCCAACAAAATTTCAGCGTTGTCATCAATTCAGGAAGCGTACCCCGCCACTCCTGGAGCTCCCCCCTCTTTTCTCCCTTCCTTTTTTCCCTATCAGGTCAGCGAATCTGGCGTATGCGTTCGTAGCATTTGGCGTTATCGAGGAGATCATACAGTTTCATAAGGAGGCTGTTTTACACCCGTGCGCCATCAGTTCCTGGTCGGAAAAACCACACCACTTAACAGCTCCCCGGAATCCATCAAGAGCCAAAGATTAAATTATGGCTACAGTGGCTCCCATGAAGAGAGCCCCGCCGCATTTTCTTTCATTTTTGAAAAAAATCATAATCATGACTATAAATAGACGACCTCTATTGCTAGAAAACAGGATAAAATATGGAGATCGCCACTATGTTTAAAGTAACAGCAAGCATTATTTTCGTAGTATTTTCATATTTCGATACTGACAACCCTGCATATTTTTCGAAACCCTTCCTGAAAAAAGGTTTCATTAAACAATATTCGACAAAAACCCATACTCTAATTCCCTTACCAGTGATACAAGTACACAAAAATTATGACGGTTTCATAGCCTGTTACTCTCCAGATGATACACAGCCATCGATTCCTGCATACAACGGAAGCATCCATATCAAAGGGTATATCGCCTTGCGGGGTAGCTATGAGAACTTGACATTTTACCCTGATGGGCGTCATACAGATATAAGCGAAATACATTCAGCTGAAAGCAGGCTTTGCCAAAAACTTATAAAATCCTGTGAGAACAGTAAGTGCTGGGCTGGTGGCGAAACCGGCTATTATAAAACCGCGTTTGATAACAGCATCAAATAAACCTGAAACGCAAAAAAACTGGCAGCAATGCGGTCGGGGTTTTCTGTCTTAACAGTGGGGTCCACCATATTTGGTGCCTGGCGATGGTCTACTATCACATGGGCTATCACATGGGCTATCACATGGGCTATTCATCAAGCCCGCCCAAAGGAAAGTGACAGAAAAGGACACCCATAAATTTTTTACAATCCATGGGTGTCCGTTTCTCTCGTTTCTCTCGTTTCTCTCGTTCTCTCGGGCGAATAATCAGGCACAAAGCAATGCGACGAAAGGGCAGATGTCGTCGTGCCCAGACTGACAGCATCGCCTTGTATCGAAAAGTGTGGTGCAAAAATTGAGCCCCAGAAATGAATAGTGGCAGTGGTTGCTCGATCCACATCAAAGAACCAGCAAGACGAAGAGAGGAACCCTTCGATCCCGACACTCAGATGGGAGTGGACAGGCAACCTTCCCTTCCAGAGACCACCAACCCCGTAGATGCCTAATCGCCGGTAGTTACTGCCATTAGAATCATAGGCTTCAACCTTGGCTATGAATGCGGTACCTGCAATAAAGTGTACCGATAAATCTGCGTACTCGTCCTGCTTACTCTCATACTGTTCACCCAGAGCCGGCGATACATCATAAACATCAGTAGCAGCCCCTCCCTGTGACGGTAAAAGGAACAGAAGGATAAACACGGAAAAATAATAAATCGGGGACTGCATACTGACATTCTCGATAAAAGAGGAATAACTGGAGGGAATAGAAAATCATCAATAAATCTTGCACAAAGCCGGAACCGCCAACAGACTTCCAGCTTGAGTATATACCCAAGTGAATTCAAGATGCAGGCTTTAGCATCTGAAAATTGTCGTTAATCCTGCTGATCAGTGAAGCGCCGATTTCAGGTAAAGTTTCACTCAGGAAATGATTGATTTTTTGTCGAAATTCCTTCGCCGTAGCAAAGTACTCATTGTTCCTGGCATGCTCATTCATCACCTTCCATAATCGCTCAATCGGGTTCAGGTTTGGGCTGTAAGGTGGAAGATAATGCAGTTTTATCCCCAACTTTTCGGCCGCATCAACAACCTCCTTTGAGCGGTGATAGCCAGCACCATCAAGCACCATATGGATAACCTCCATTGAGGCATAAGAAGTGCGAACTTTTTTGAAAAATTCGATAATAGCTTCACCGTTAACGGTCTTGAATTGATCGAAAATAGCGGCTGACAAGTTATTCAGCTCAATCGCACCAACAATATTCAGACGGGTACGACTGCCCGTTGTATTGATGATCTTATCAACCCCTTTTCGAGTCCATCCGGAGGTGATCTTGGTCGCCAGAGTTGGATGAACGGCACCCATGAACAGCAACACCTCATTCTCTGACAATGATGCTTTCAGCGACAGAAAAGGACACCCATAAATTTTTTACAATCTATGGGTGTCCTTTTCTCCTCTCCTTTTCTCCTCCTGAATACCGAAGGTCACGGATTTCTATGCCCAAAAGGTCAGAAACCGTTATCAGAAGCCAAATAATCGGATGCTTTGAGTTGTTTTTTGAATAACAATTACAAGGATTTGCACGAACGAAATGGTTGAATCCGAGTCTTCTCTCAGGGTGATTAAATATCAGAAAGGCACTGAGAGTCAGGAAGTCACGGATTCAGGTTTACGTATAAGAACTATGAAGTATTAGTGTACAAAATATATGTCACTGCACAACAATCAGGCAAATAACCCAGCACAATGCCCAGATGCCCAGGCCCACTGGAAATTGAATCCACCTAAATGACCAGTGACGTCTACAACCTCACCAATAAAGTACAAGCCATCCTGTTTTTGGCTGGCCATGGTTTTAGACGACAACTCATTTGTATTAACACCGCCAATAGTTACTTCTGCTTTTTTATAGCCTTCTGTACCGTTGGGAGTTATACGACACTCAGTGAGTATATTGATGATGCGATCGATACTCTCTTTCCGCCACTGGCTGGCCTCTCCCTTTTCACCGATCCACTCCGCCAGTATCGAGGCCAGCCGTTTGGGAAGGTGCTCACAGAGAATGGAGGTTAAGAAAGCTCGGGGGCGGGCGGTTCGCTGCTCCTGCAACCACTCCGCGACATCGATAGCGGGCAGCCAGTTGATGGTGATGTGATCTCCGAGATTCCAGTAGCTGGAAACCTGCAGAATCGCTGGTCCGCTGAGACCTTTGTGAGTAAATAGCAGCGCCTCGCGGAAACTGGCACCGTTGCACTCGGCGATCACCTCTGTGCTGATGCCGGAGAGATCAACGAAGCGGGCAAGATCCTCTTTGCTGAGGGTAAACGGCACCAGCGCCGGACGCAGGGGAACAATGGCGTGACCAAACTGTCGGGCCACTTTGAAACCAAAATCGGTGGAACCCATGGTCGGAAAAGAGAGACCACCGGTCGCAATAACCAGTGATTCTGCTTCAACCGTTCCCAGGCTGGTGGTTATTGTAAATTCATTGTCGTTTTTCCCCTGAACGCCCTCAATCCCGACGTTGTGCGCGATAGTGATAGTGGGCTGGTCACATTCTTTCAGAAGCATATCGAGAATATCTTTGGAACTGTTATTGCAGAACAGCTGGCCGAGGGTTTTTTCGTGCCAGTCAATACCGTGCTTATCGACCAGCCCCTGAAAATCCCACTGGCTGAACCGGCTCAGCGCCGATTTGCAAAAGTGTTTGTTTTCGGAGAGATAGTTGGCGGCTTCGGTGTACATATTGGTGTAGTTACACCGACCGCCGCCAGAGAGCAGAATTTTTCTGCCGGGTCGTTTGCCATGGTCGAGAACCAGAACACTCCTGCCCCGTTGTCCGGCTGTCAGCGCACACATGAGTCCTGCGGCACCAGCACCAATAATGACAACGTCACAGCGTTTCGGTAGAGACATAGTTTCAGATTCCGGCAGACAAAAGCCGAGAACTATAAGGTGTTCGATGATCCGATACCAGTCGGCATATCCCGTTGTCAGGCAAAGCTTTGTATCGTTTTATCGTTGGCTTTTATGGTTCTGTTACACACTATGATTAAAGGTAAAGATTACCTGAAAATTGATAGATTTCAGTATCTTTGATGTTGGTAATTTGTGGGATAGAACCCGATGGAAAAGGAGAGAGAGATGACAGGAAATAGTCGTTCAGAAGGTAGAAAGTGGTGTAAAAGAGTGATGACCTTTACTTTCCTGATGATGACCTCCTCCCTATGCGCCCTGTACGCCAATGAGCGCTCGTTAACGGTTATTCCCCTGTTCTATGCGGTGCCTGAGCAGGTCTTGCCAGCGGTAAAGGCCATTTTGTCGGATCATGCAACAGTAACCACTTATAACAACCAGCTGATTCTCAAGGCGACAGCAAAAGAGAAAGCGTTGGTGGAGGAGCTGCTACAGCAGATCGACAAGGCTCCCCGGCAGCTGTTGATTACCGTACGAACGCCGCGATCTGCCAGCTCTCAGGAGCGGCACATTGGTGTTGAGGGAACCTTTGACAATGGCAAAGTCAAGATCGGTAACAGCGATCAGCCTGGCAGGGTCATTATTCGTAACAACCGCTCAAACAGCTCGCGGGTCGGAAGCCAGAGCGTGCGGGCGACTGAGGGTATGCCTGCCTACATCGCAACGGGCACGTCCCAGCCTGTTACCAGCTGGCGGGTGGATAGCTCTGGCTATCGTGAGCGGGTCACGGAGTACCAGCCTGCAGACCGGGGTTTTTATGTTGTCCCACGGCTGGTAGGGGATCAGGTTATGCTGGATATCCTGCAAAGTGATGACGAATTTAGTTCGCATACGATACAAAAGCGCCGTATTTCGACCACTATTTCCGGGGCTTTGGGCGAGTGGTTGAAGATTGGAAGTATCGGTTCGCAAGGCAGTGGCAAGAACCAGGGGCTGGTTATTCGCAACTCGGATGCCAGCAATGAAGTGGGCACAATCGAGTTGTTGGTAGAGAAGCTTTGAGGGAGTCTATTCCCCGCATACGGTTGTGGATAAGTCTGTGGATAAGCTGTGGATATCTTGTGGATAAGTTGTAAATTGCCATATATACCAAGGGATTGATGTTTTAGTAGCGTTTAACCATAAATCGGCATCTGAGCCCTTTTTCGACAACCTCTCTGCGTGGGAATGCGTACCGTGGTTGAGATTGAGCCTCGTGGCCAATTAGTCCCATACAAATTCCCGCAGAGGACCGTGGGAACGAGTTCGTCAGAAAGGGCATTTCAAGCCTGTGGATAAGCCTGTGTATATCTAAATAAATCCCTTTAAGATAAATAGGCTATCGGTGTGGATAACTCTTTACCCATAAAAAACTATCCACAGCTTATCCACAGGATATCCACAGCTTATCCACAGAAAGCTGTGGATAACATTTTCTGAAGACTTATCCACAGGAAATCGACGTTTTCTGTGGATAAACCTGTGGATATCCTGTGGATAAGCTGTGGATAAGCTGTGGATAGAAAAAATAGAGCTAAAAAAGCCCCTTTTCAGGGGCTATGGACAAATGAGTCAATCAAGCCGTCACTTCGCCTTGCTTCCAAGCGCCGATCAGCTCTTTTTGCACAGAGGCGGGCACCGGATCGTAATGGCTGTGAGCCATAGAGTACTGACCTTCTCCGGCCGTAAGTGCTTTCAGGCGACTGCTGTAATCACCCATACAGCTCAAAGGTGCGCAGGCATGAATGATAAGACCATTATTGTCAGCGCTCTCCGTGCCGGTCACCATGCCCCGGTTGACCGACAGCTCGCCGGTAATATCGCCCATACAGTGCTGGGGAGCGGTGATCTTCAGTGCCACATAAGGCTCAAGGATGATGGGGTGGGCATTATGCATGGCTTCGATAAAGGCTTTTTTGCCGGCCTGGACAAAGGCGATCTCTTTGGAGTCAACCGGATGGTGCTTGCCATCGTAGACGGTCACCTGCACATCCTGAATGGGGTATCCAGCAATCACGCCCTGCTTCAGAGCCTCTTGTACGCCTTTTTCAACGGCGGGAATAAACTGACCAGGAATCACTCCGCCGACGACAGCATTAACAAATTCAAAGCCCTCACCCCGCTCCCGTGGCTCAATACGCAGGAACACTTCGCCAAACTGACCAGCGCCACCATTTTGTTTCTTATGACGGTGATGACCTTCTGCGGCAAAAGTAATGGCTTCCTGATAGGCAATAGATGGTATGTGGGTGTCCACATCTAATTTGTACACCGTCGACATTTTCTCCAGCACCGTCTGTAAATGCAGGTCACCCAGGCCAAGCAGCACCGTTTCATTGTGCCGTTCTCTCTGTTCCACACGCAGAGAAGGGTCCTCTGCCATCATACGGTGCAGGATATCGGATACCTTCTGTTCATCCCCTTGTTTTCTGGGGGTGACAGCAATGCTGGCGACAGGTGTCGTAAAACTAAGTGGCAACATATGAAAATGATCTTCAGCGTGAGAGTCGTGCAGAACTGCATCGTAGTAGAGTGCATCGGCTTTACCTATCGCACAGATATCGCCAGGACCGGCTTCCTGAATGGCAATTTGCTCTTTGCCTTGCAGCTTGACCAGATGGGTTATACGGATCGGTTTTTTGCCGGAACCTATAAACAGTTGGCTGCCATTACGCACTGTTCCCTGGTGAATACGGAAGCAACATAGTTTGCCTGCGAACGGATCTTGAGTCAGTTTGAAGGTGTGGGCGATAACATGCCGATTCGCTTCCGGCACGACAACAGCCTCTACTTCGTTCTCTCCTGTATCCACCATAAACGACGGTGGGTTTCCTTTCATGGGATTGGGCATCAGTTCCGACATAACGCGCAGCAGTAATTCGACCCCTGCACCGGTTTTGGCAGAGGTAAAACAGATGGGTACCAGATGGTTATCCCGCAGAGCGATTTCAAAAGGTTTGTGCAGCTGCTCACTGTTGATGTTGGCATCCTGTTCCAGATAGAACGCCATCAGCTCTTCATCGACTTCAACCACCTGATCAACCAGCTGCTGATGAGCCTGTTCAACAGAGAGGAGCGTGGTGCGGATAGTGGTATCGGGCTCGAAATAGCAGTCGGTCACTGTGCCAGTTGTTGTGGGCAGGTTAATCGGCAGGCAGATTGAACCAAAGGTGCTCTGAATATCCTCCAGAAGCTGTTCCAGATTATCGGCTTCATCGATCTGGTTAATGATGATCAGACCGCACTTGCGCTGCTGGTACATCTGCTGCCAGGCGTAGCGGGTAACCGGCTCAATACCGTTACCGGCATTGATGACCAGCGCGATAGTTTCAACCGCAGGCAGTACCGACATCGCTCTGCCGAACAGATCGGGGTATCCGGGAGTATCAAGCAGGTTAATGCAACGGATGGAATCAGGGAGGTGGAGCAGGGAAGTTTCGAGGGAGTGACCAGCTTGTTTTTCGAGATCGGTAAAATCAGATATTGTGTCGTAGCCTTCTATAGTACCTGGGGTTGTTGTGCTGCCATTGTGGTAGAGAAGTGCTTCACTGAGTGAAGTTTTCCCTCCGCCTGCATGACCAAGCAGGGCAATATTACGAATTTGGTCGCTTGTATAGCCGGCCATCACGTCCCTCCTGTGGGATTATTATTCGATCTGTACAGGAAAAATAGATTGCGGTTTCTACGTATAAATATAGGAGGGCAGTGACCGGAAAACGTTGCTCCCGGTCAATAAAAAGACTCTTTAAGCTCTTTGGGCTCTTTATTTTTTAAGGTGCGAGACGATCTATACTCCAATTGTCGTTTTCTTTAGAGTCTTTATTGAGAGTGTATTCAAAGCGATCATGTAAACGACTGGAGCGTCCTTGCCAGAACTCAATGCTGTGAGGGCGAACACGGTATCCTCCCCAAAAAGATGGCACGGGTACTTCACCTTTTTTGAACTTTCTTTTCATCTCATCCAACTTCAGTTCCAGCATCTTTCTGTGAGTGATGACAGAGCTTTGCCTGGAGCACCAGGCCCCCAACTGACTATCGTGGGGGCGACTGAGAAAATATTTCATGGTTTCTGCTTTGCTGATCTTCTCTGCCTGACCACGGATGATGACTTGACGTTCCAGCCCCAGCCAGAAAAAGGAGAGCGCGACGTGCGGGTTCTCTTCAATATCCCGCGCTTTATTGCTGGTGTAGTTGGTGAAGAATACAAAGCCCTGGTCATCAAAATATTTCAGCAGCACCGTACGCAGATTGGGTTGTCCCTTTGCTGAGACGGTGGCGAGGTTCATGGCATTAGGTTCAGGAAGCTGCACCGTTTGAGCCTGCTCAAACCAGCGGCTGAACTGCTGAAAGGGATCAGGATTGAGTTCTTCCCGAGTCAGGCCGTTCTGAGTGTATTCTTCACGAAGTGCACTGAGGTCCATGGTGTGTTTATCCAATGTCCGCCGTTATCGTTTCTGAATAATGGCACCAGAACTGAAGTCAGAAAAGGTTGCACTTGAAAGGCGTGTGTCGTGTGTTACCCGGTGTTACTTTTCGTCTCGGTTTGCTGCTCTTTATGGTGTGGTTTTGTAACAAAATTTGTCAATTATGCGTATGCGTGCGCTATAAATACTTACGAAAGCCTAGATGTACGGGCTTTTCCGAAAGTTGGCATCGTTCCTGCAAGGTATTAGTTACAACAGAAATAATAAAAACAAGTAAGAATAAGAATAATAAAAGCTGTTTTGTGCCCACCAAAATAATAATAAAGGGCATACGAACGGATTGTTTTGCAGAATGCTTTTTTGTGGCGAAAACGAGTGGGATCCCGGATGCTGGAGAGAAGATCGTTTTAACGGTCCAACAGCCTCGGATGCATGGAAGCCATAGTAAAATTTGACCACACATTCTATAAAGCAATGCGTTTGGTTTAGCATTGAAACGGAGCCATCAGGCTCCGTTTTTTTTTGCCGGAAATAGCTATAGCCAGTCGGTCAGCATAAAGCCCAGACTAAGGCGGTTGCTGCTTTCGTTGTAATCGATGAGGCTGTCCCCGTAACCGTTAAAGTACTGCACATAACCGCGTAAACGGTTCGTCAGTGGGAACGTCCAGCCAATTTGTACCGCCCCTCTATTGTCCGAACGCAGGTTATTTCGCAGCATCATATTCAGTGAGTGCTCATTATGGAATTTATAGAATATGGTCAGCTCACCGTCACCCATGTAGCGGGAGATATCGGGGTTATCATCTCCATTGGCGTCGCCGGGATGCTTTTTCTTGTCCTCTTTCAAGCGCAGCCAGGGCCTGATATTGACGTAGAAGTTATGCCTCTCCAGCAACACCGAAGCGTACACTCTGTTCCAACTGCGGGAGAGCTCATTGCTGCGACCATTAGACTGGTGGCTGAGCCCCAGCTGTAAGTTGCGCACTTTCACACCCAGAAGATTGTAATCCGTGGTCAGGTTGTAGAAGATTTCTGGCTCGTGATTGGTCTCTCGGAACGGGCTGGAAATATTCTTGTTGTACGCCTGCCACCAGGAACGGTTGGTATAGGCGACATAGATATCACCATTCTCGTGGAACAAGCCTTCGACGAAAGGAGCTTTCAGACTGATTTGGAACTGTACTTCGGTGTTATCCAGCTTCACCTTGTTGCTATTGTGAGGCAGGTTATTACCATTAAAATCATAAGAGGCTGGCAGTAGATAGTTGGGGTGGTGTGGTGTGATTACGAATAACTCGTCGCGGGTCTGGGTTTCTACGGCCATGCGCTTTTCGAATGGTGTTATCTCTTCGGTATCGGCATCGGCATTGGCATCGGCATGGTCTGTCAATGTTCGGGAAGGTTCACATAGTGCT
>CAMRBW010000051.1 GCA_947040555.1 uncultured Oceanospirillales bacterium
GAAAGAAGCTCTTATTAATAGGCTTTTGTCTTTTCCTCTGTGTCTCTGTGGTTCAGTCTTTATTAGCGTGTTGGTATCTGTTCGATCAGATCGATTTTGGTGATTTTCAACGAGAAAATTGATCCAGGTCAATGGTTATCCTCAACGATTCTGTGTAAATTTCAACTCAAGTTGAAAGAAACACTTTTTGCCTCACACTTTTCCCTCATCGAGGGTGAGCAGGAGCTACACCATGAGCATCAAAGGCATTCAGATCACTTCCGCTGCTAACACCAGTCTGGAAAACTCTATCTGGTTGATGGATGAAGACCATCAGCAAGCGCGCTGCATCTGTGTGAACGATCAGATCTTTGCTCAGGATGAGATTGTTAAGCTGGACCTTCTGGGTCAGTTCGAATACCGCGAAGTCGATATGCAGGTGGCTCCTGTTCGTGAAGGCGGTCAGCACCTGAACGTAAACGTTATGTCCCGCGATATGCTGGAAGACGCAGTGGCTAATCCTGAGAACTACCCTTCTCTGACTATCCGTGTGTCCGGTTACGCTGTACGTTTTAATTCTCTGACGCCAGAGCAGCAGCGCGACGTCATTACCCGTACCTTTACTGAAACGATGTAAAGTACTGCTCATCTCGAGTATAAAAACCAAAAAAGCCACTCATTGAGCGGCTTTTTTGTTATTCAATAAAATGAACTCTTTACACCTGAACACCCGTTCCGGCCTCTGTGACCTTCTGACAGAAGACGGCTCAATAGATCGTGAACAGGCTCTTAGAGCCTGATTCTTAAGAAATTAGCCAGCAAATCGTGTCCGTGCTCGGACATGATCGACTCCGGGTGAAACTGCACCCCCTCAATCGCCAACTCTTTATGCCGCAGCCCCATAATTTCATCGATGGAGCCATCCTCGTGCCGTGTCCAGGCGGTCACTTCCAGACAATCGGGCAAAGTCTCTTTATCGACAACCAGTGAGTGATAACGGGTACAGGTAAATGGATTATTGAGTCCGGCAAAAACACCTTGGTCGTTATGGTAAACAACAGACTGTTTGCCGTGCATCACTTGCCGGGCACGGATGACATCACCACCAAACACCTGTCCGATACTCTGGTGCCCAAGGCAGATTCCCAGTAATGGCACGCTACCGGCAAAGTGCTTGATAGCGGCCATGGAAACACCCGCCTCGTTAGGGGTACAAGGGCCGGGAGAGATGACAATTCGATCCGGTTCCAGCTGCTCTATTTCGGCAAGAGTGATCTCATCATTCCGGAAAACCCGAACATCCGCTCCCAGTTCGGCAAAATACTGCACGACGTTGTATGTAAAACTGTCGTAATTGTCGATCATCAGAAGCATGAATTTTCTCCGCGACCTCTCTCCGTTTACTTCGCCAGCTCTGCCCGCATCTGGGTGATGACAGCAGCATAGTCTGGAGCATTGTAGATAGCTGAGCCGGCCACAAAGGTATCGACACCGGCATCGGCAATTTCGCGAATATTGGCAACACCCACACCGCCGTCTATTTCCAGACGGATATCCAGACCGCTGTCGTCAATCATCTTGCGCACCTTGCGCGCCTTATCCAGAGTCGACGGGATAAACTTCTGACCGCCAAAGCCGGGATTGACCGACATCAGCAGGATCATATCAAGCCTGTCCATCACGTATTCCAGCGATTCAGGGGCGGTGGAAGGGTTCAGTACCAGACCCGCTTTGGCACCACCGGCACGGATCATCTGCAGGCTGCGATCGATGTGCTCGCTGGCTTCCGAATGAAAGGTAATATAGCTGGCTCCGGCCTCCAGAAACGCCTCAATCATGCCATCGACAGGTTTGACCATCAGGTGTACATCGATATCCGCAGTGATGCCGTAGGCACGCAGGGATTTGCACACCATCGGCCCGAAGGTGAGATTGGGTACATAGTGGTTGTCCATCACATCGAAATGGATCATATCGGCGCCGGCATCCAGCACGGCCTGCGCCTCTTCACCAAGACGGGCAAAATTTGCAGAGAGGATACTGGGGGCAATGCAAAAGTCTTTCATGGGTTTTTTATAACTCTCTTATCAACGACGTAGGCGAGCAAAGCAGGCGGAATTATAACCCTATCTACCACAACCGCACACACTCCAGACTGTTAGGGAGATAGCCACCAGGAAAATATCCATCTAAAGCAAGGGTAACCCTGACAAGGTGCCGTTTATCGTAACTCACCGCCTCCTGAAGCGCTTCAAGCATTCACAGTGACCAGTCGGGACGGTACAGTCAGGCAATCTGGCACCCTCGCGCTGCTATGACCAATCAATTCCAAACACATACCACACTGTGAGGATATTTCCCTGGGAACCGGCATAATCCGGTAACAGATCTTCGCCTCTTTCATCTGGGATTCCGCTTTGATAACGGCACGGGTGTTTTCAAATAGAAGAAAATGACGGCTCATCGTGTTCTGGCCACCTTGATTAATGCATTTAACAGATAGTCGAGGTCTGCTTTGGCGTGGTAAGGAGAAAGAGAAAAACGGCAGGTGCCGTCTGGCGCAGTACCCAGATGACGATGAGCCAACGGTGCACAATGCAAACCGGCGCGGGTCTCTATACCAAAACCGTCGTCCAGTCGCCATGATAGTTCAGCACTGGTCAACGATTTATGGGTGAGTGAAAAGAGGCTGCCCTGTTGATTGAAGTCCTCTGCCGCATACAACCGAAAATCAGAGATGGCCTGAATAGCGGTCAGCAGCTCCTGGAAATCATCACGGTGATGTAACGCTTCCGGTGGATAAGAGAGTGCGGCCTCAAGACCAAAAATACCTGCCACATTGGGCGTGCCCGCTTCAAACCGATCAGGCAGAAACTCCGGCATGGCAAGGTGTTCACTGTTACTGCCGGTACCGCCCAGCAGCAGAGGCTCCACCGTCTGGGGATCACGAGCCCAGAAACCGCCGGTTCCGGTGGGTCCCAGCAACCCTTTGTGACCGGTAAATATCACATAATCCAGCCCCCAGACCTGGGCGCTGAAGGGGACTTTGCCTAGTGACTGGGAGGCATCAACCAACAGCGGGGTAGAACCAATCGCCTGTCGTATGGTCGCCAGCGGCTGGGTGACACCATTAACATTACTCTGATGGTTGACCACGACCAGACGGGTATCATCAGGCACACAAATATTGGCGACATCAATAAGGCCATCGGGAAAGGCCGGCAGGAAATCGATCTGAATTTTACCGGCAAGGCGCAGCGCTTCAAGTGGTCGCGCCAGAGCATTATGTTCCATCGGTGAGATCAGCACCCGACCCGCCGAAAAATCCATGCCACGGATCACGGTGTTGGCGGCCTGAGTAGCATTAGCAGTAAAACAAAGGTGTCCTGCGTCGTTGATGCCCAACACACTCGCCAGCGTATCACGACATTGCTCTACTACCTGGGCCACCTCATGACACCGCTTGTTGGCGGAACGACCATAGCTGCCGCCGACTTCTGTCAGGTAACGGGTTACTGCTTCGGCCACCTGGGGCGGCTTGGGAAAGCTGGTCGCACTGTTGTCGAAATAGGTCAGTGGTTGGCGAGCTTTCATGGATAGACCACATAACCGGTGTTGGACAGGGTATCGGAGATGGCATACATATTTGAGATTGTTCCAGCCGCCAGACGCTGTCCGATATCGTAAAATTCGACACAGGTTCCGCATAGCAGCAGTTTCACCCCCTGCTCTTCCAGCGCCCGCAGGGCTATGGCGGTATCACTCTCTTCCGCGGCCAGCAAAACGCCTGCGTTATAGAACACCAGAGCCGCAGGTTTGTTGTTATTTTCTACCAGAGTATTGATATAGGCTTTGATCAACAGGCTTCCGAGTTGATCGTCACCGGCCCCCATCTTGTCGCTCTTGAAAACGACAACAAAGTGCTGTTTGTTCATATTTTAGTCCTCCCCCAAAAATTCAACCGGGGCGCGACAGGTACACCATCTGCATCACCTGTTAGTCCCGGAAAGATGAGCATGTTCTACCATCTACAAAAGAAATAGGATGCTATAGATCATGAAATTGATGTGGAGGTTCTGCAGATCAGCACAGCGACGATTATCCGCCACGTAAAAACAGACTCTTTGATATCTATTGCTTGCGGTGCACCTTGCTTTTCCTCATGTGACAAGAGCCAATTGCAGGTAACATTTCATTCAGAAAATGATTGATCTTTTTTCGAAAGTCCTTTGGCTTAGCGAAGTATTCGTTATTTCGTGCCCACGTTTTTTTATGGGGCAACCTGATAGACGACTGCGTACTACAAGCACCCAGGCTATTAATAATAAAAGTGGCCACTAGATGATCTCTACTTCAACACACACATTCAGCGTAAAAAAAGCCACTGGGGAGATGACTTTTTCACAATAAAATCCGATAGGAAAACTATCTGTCGTCAGGCGGTCTGCAGATCAGTCTGCAGATCCTGTTTTGCCTTCACACTGCGAATTTTCTTTTCTTCGGCAATGGCCACAAAAACCAGCAGAAAAATACAGGCAACCGCTGACGCATTCAGTGCAACAAAGGTACCTTTCCAGCCCGTCATACCGAAAATGGGGGTACCGTCAGCGATCATGCCCAGTCCGAGCTTGGCAAAACTATCACCGATCAGGTAAGCAAAAGTCCCCTTGACACCATCAGCCACACTGATCGCTTTTTTAGGAACAAACCCCACCACAGCAACACCAATTAATAACTGAGGCCCAAATACCAGAAAACCAAGGACAAACAGTGACGCAATGTACATATAGCCACTGGTTGCGTTTTGATACATACCGAGTGCAACAAGGATTAGAATCAGGGAGACACAGGCCACCAGCGCACGACGTCCGTTAGCCCGATCAGAAAGATAGCCCCACATCAGAGTGCCCGCCAGAGCCCCGGCTTCAAACATGGTGAAGCCCTGAATAGCGACATCTTTAGACAGACCCAGCTCCTGATAGGCATAAACAGTAGACCACTGATCAATACCGATACGAATGATATACAAAAAGACATTGGCAAAGCACAGCAACCAGATAATCTTATTTTTCAGCACATACTTAAAGAAAATTTCTTTCTTGGACATCTGATGCTTTTCGGTAGCACTGTCTTCTTCGCTGATCTCTTCACCAAACAGCTCTTCGGCTGTGCCAAGGCCATAAGCTTCGGGGGAATCATTACCGTAACGCAGTCCAATAAAGCCAACAACAATGGCAATAACAGAAGGTACGACAAACATCCCGACAACATGACCACCAAAGAAATAGTTGGCACCAAACAGTGCGACAACGGCAGCACCGGCACCACCAACATTATGGGACATGTTCCACAATCCAAGATAGGTGCCCCGCTTGGTGCGTGGCGTCCATTTGGTGATGGTTGAGTAACTGGAAGGACCACCGGCACTCTGGAAAAAACCACTGAGCCCATAAAAAGCCACCATCATAATCAGATGGGTACTGGAACCGCCCATACAGGCACTGAAGCCGAGCATGGCAATACCGGAAAGGATCAGCATAAATGGCAGAAACTGTTTGGTATTCTTGCCATCGGCATAGTAGGAAACGACGGTTTTGCCAATACCGTAGGTGATAGAAAACCCCAGTCCGATAAGCCCCAGGTGAGTCATAGACAACCCATAGGTTGTCATCATGTCATTCTGGGCAATATTAAAATTCTTGCGGATAAGGTACATGGTCATATAACCAATAAATACAACCAAGTACGATTGCATAAATGGCTTGAACCAAAGTTTGCGCCGTTCTTCCAAGGGAAGATTCAGGGTGGGCTTTTTAACCTGCGCCAAAATATTAATCATGCAGAACTCCCAGGCCGGTAACCGCTGTCTGGCATATAAACTCATATACCGAAAGTGCATCCATCCATTACGCTACTGAATACTGGTAGCGCATCGATACAAGACAGGGAAAACGCTGTACCATCAAATAAATATCGCACTGATATTCCATGGAAAAATACTCCTCAAACAGTGAAAATCACACTTAAACGGATTAGGAAAAAAATTTTTGTTTATGCCATTTCTGCACAAAAAAATAGCAAAAAAGATCAAAAAGTAAAAAAGTAAGTAAAAAAGGACATCCATAAAATTTGACACTCCCTCCCGCTAATCTATGTTTCTCCCTCACGCAATAATTCGATGGGGAGGGGAAGCATGACCACATCCCGCAGTGCGCTAATCGACCCAGGCAGCAGCAGTACACCTTACTACCATTGCATAGCCCGCTGTGTGCGACGGGCGTTCTTGTGTGGCGAAGATCATCTCACCAACACCAACTACGAGCACCGAAAGCATTGGGTCATTGATCGCCTGAAGGAGCTGGCAACAGTGTTTGCCATTGAAGTGTTTGCATATGCGATTATGTCCAACCACTACCACGTGGTGTTGCATATCGATACAGAGCGCGGCGGAAGCTGGAGTGATCGAGAGGTCCTACAGCAGTGGATACAGCTCTTTGATGGCCCCTCCCTGCCTGTACAGCGTTTCCTCGCCGGAAGCCCTTTGGAAAAAGCAGACATGCAGAAAGTTTTTACGCTTGCGGCTGAATATCGCCAACGACTGATGAGTATCAGCTGGTTTATGCGCTGCCTTAATGAGCATCTGGCACGCAAAGCCAATGAAGAAGATCAATGCAAGGGTCGATTCTGGGAGGGGCGTTTTAAAAGTCAGGCGTTGCTGGATGAAGCTGCACTACTGTCGTGTATGTCTTCAACCCCACTCGTGCAGTTATTGTAGCCTCTATGCCGTAAACATCCGATTTTGCCTCTGTTCAAGAACCTATTGAACAATGGCAGGGCAGGCCAGCGAAAAAGCGGGTTAACAGCCCTGCAAACCCGGAGGGAAAATCAAGGAGTGATAGCATCGGTTGATGCCGTCGGGTGCTTTCCTTGCCATTTTGCGACCAGTAGGGAATGCCTGGAATGGGATTTTCAGGGTGAACTTTGTAGGTGCCTCCTTTTGCGGGTGTCCCTGACTCTCTGACTCTCTCTATGGAGCTACTACAAAATGGAGCTACTACAAAATGGAGGTACTACAAAAAACTATCGGTAACTCGGTCAAAAAAAGTACAACCGGACGTCCGTGGGCTGAATCTGATCAAAAAACATCCGGTCAACAAGGGGAGAACCGATTTATGTAATCTTCGGGTTAGGTGTCGACACGTATGTAAAACCGTCGGTATGTGCATTACATTGTGACACTATTTCTTGACAATCTCAGCCCCGGCTTGTGGGTAGATATGACCTCGAAACCAGCTATTCGTTCGATTACCAGACGACTTCGTTCCCTTCTTTGTTAATTAATAACCGATGAATAAAGCATTCAAAAATGCATTCAGTCATCCGCCCGTAATCTGCTGCTATCAAACTTAAGGAAAGAGTGATCGACCATGACCGATATGCCAATGAGTGTAATCATCATCACCCTGAATGAAGAGAAGACGCTGGGGCGTCTGATGGGTGACTTGAAACAGCAGACTGCAAAGAATTTTGAAGTCATTGTCGTAGACAGTAACAGTGAAGACCGTACCGTTGCCGTTGCCATGGAACATGGCGCAGATTTCAGCGAGTTCAGCGTTGTAGAAATGGACAACCGAGGCACCAGTCTGGGGCGCAATACCGGTGCGGAAAACGCAAAATATGAGCATTTGGTATTTCTGGATGCCGACTCCCGAGTGGACGTTGACTTCATAGAAAAAGCCCAGACTGTGATGAAAAAAGCAGGGCTTAAAGTCGCCGGTGGTCGTATGAAAACGAACAACAGTGACACGCTGATCCGCTTGGGCATCAAAAGCTTTGACTGGGGTATGGTACTTACCCAGTACGTGTTCCCCACCGCCGTGGGTGCCTGCATCTTCAGCACCAAAACTGTTCATCAGGAGATCGGTGGCTTTGATACCCGCATCAGCCTTTGTGAAGATTGCGACTACGTAAAACGCGCCAGTAAAACCCATAAATTCAGAATGATTCCGGTGTTTTTTGAATTTGATACCCGTCGTCTGACTGAACAGGGTGTCATCAAAACCGGCTTCACCTACCTGAAAGCCAACCTCTATCGCATGATGTTTGGTGAAATGACTAAAAACCAGATCCCTTACGAGTTTGGTCAACATGGGCAGTAACTACCATGCTTCCTGAGTGGACTCAGGCCTGGTTAAATTCACCATGGCTCCCCTGGGTGATATGCGTGGGAGTTATGGCGGATGCCATTATCGGTGTTGGATTCTTTGTTTATGGTGAAATATTTTTCATCCTTGCAGGACTCATGCTGGCAGGCGACACCGGCATTTCACTGTTGATAGGGGTTTGGCTATCCGGTTGGCTCGGTGATTTGATCAGCTATCAGATGGGCAATTCTTTTGGTAAACCCCTGTTGTATTCCACATTAGGGCGCTCAAAAAAACTACGAACGCAGTCGTTTAAAGCCATGAAGCGAATAAAAGCACAGGGCCACTGGGCGGTATTTTTTGCCCGATTTATGGGGCCTATCTCTTGGGTGACCCCTTTTCTGGCGGGGGTATCCAAAGTCGCACCCGGCAAATTTGCACTATTGAGCCTTCTTGGTGTCATGCTCGCCAGCGCCCAGTTTATCGCTGTGGGTTACATGCTCGGTCACGGCCTGAATTTTTATGATGAAATTCTCGCTTATATCAAAACGTATCCGATGCCCGTTGTTTTTGGTGTGAGCGCCGTTTTTGCCTCACTATTTCTAATAGCAAAAACCATCAAAAAGCCAGAGCGCAAGCTTCACAAGCTGTTTGCACAACTGGGTATGCTCTGGGTTTTCGGCTTTGCCGTGATGAACTACGGTTACTTTTTTATCAGCAGCGCCCACAGCGCAACGCCCGTGGCATCAGTCATATCGGCAGATATAAACAACCTGACTGCCTTGAAAAATCTGGATTTGAGAGCCTATGCCGGCGACCCGAAATTCAACAGAGGACAACCCATTAACCTGCTGATGGTCACTTCACAACCCCTGGCTGAGCTTCATAAGCAGATTGGCTGGGTTCAGAATGAGACTTTTTCTGGCAACAGCATCTCTTTCTTGAGATACCTGAGGTTGGTAATCCATGGTCGTCCACCGGTCTCTGATCTCTATTTTAAGGGAGCTCCACAAAACTATGCCTTCCAGGAACTCAAAAATAGCAGCCTGATGAGGCGCGAACATATTCGATGGTGGCATGCCGGCACAATAGCTAATGGACGAAATATATATCTGGGTGCAGTCAGCCTGGATACCGATATTGATATCAAGCCCTACAAAGGTATCGTGACGTTACTGCATGATATTGATCCGGCGGTTGACCAATCCAGAAACCGGTTCCTTAACGCTATCAAACAGGCAATACCGCAAGCCCAAATCAAAAATGAAGCCATTGGTACGGTCATTACCAAACCGACACGAAAGCAGGATTACTGGTCTGATGGAGAGGTTACCGTTCTCAATCTCTCCTGATCCCCATCAGACCAGTAGCTGATGCAAGTGCGGGTTTTACCCGCAAGCTATCAGACATTGTTCCAGTATTTGTAGCCCTTCGTCCAGAACCTCTTTCTCGATAGTCAGCGGCGGCAGGAGGCGAATAACATTCCCGCGCACACCGCAGGAGAGCAGGATTAGTCCACGCTCCCTGGCGCTGGTCACGAGAGCTTTAGTAAGATCAACGGCAGGTTTTCCTGACTGATCCACCAACTCCATGGCCACCATCGCACCCAATACTCGAACATCGCCTATTACCGGAAAGCTCTGCTGAAGATGCTTTAACCGACTACCCATTAGCTCGCCAATCGCTAAAGCCTTGTCACACAGCTGTTCATCTTCGATGATTTTCAGCACCTCCAAACCTGCGACACAGCCCAGAGGCGAACCGCCATAGGTTCCACCCAAAGAGCCGGGCGTAGCAGCATCCATAATTTTGGCCTTGCCAACCAGCGCTGAAATCGGGAAGCCACCAGCAATACCCTTGGCCATGGTCATCAAATCAGGCTCGATGCCCAGATACTCACAGGCAAACATTTTACCCGTGCGGGCAAAACCACTTTGCACCTCATCCGCAATCAACACTATACCGTGCTGGTCACATATCTCTCTCAGAGCCTGAGCAAACTCAGGAGGTGCCTGATAAAAACCACCCTCGCCCTGCACCGGCTCAAAAATAATCGCCGCAACCCGGGATGGTTCAATATCACAAAAAAACAGGTCATTCAGTGACTGGATAGCGTCGTTTACACTGATGCCGTGGAAAGCATTGGGGAATTGAGCATGATAAATCTCGGCAGGAAACGGCCCGAAACCGGCCTTGTAAGGATTCATTTTTCCGGTCAATCCCATGGCCATGCACGTACGACCATGGAAGCCGCCCTTAAACGAGATCACACCACTGCGACCGGTAGATGCCCGTGATACCTTGATGGCATTCTCCACAGCCTCAGATCCTGTGGTTACAAACATAGCCTTTACCGGCTCACTAATAGGAACCCGCTTGATCAGCTGCTCCGCCAACTCTACGAACGGGGCATAGGGTGTAATCATCGCGCAGGTGTGTGAGAACTTGTCCAGCTGCGCTTTGACCGCCTCAATAATACGTGGATGGGAGTGACCGGTATTACTGACGGCAATGCCAGAGCCAAAATCAATATAACGATTTCCCTCCACATCCCACAGGCAGGCATTTTTAGCCCGTTCAACATAAACGGCACTGAGATTGGCCATGCCTGCGGAAATTGCCTGCTCTTTCCGTGCCTGCAGGTTTTTATTACTCACTTTTGTTAGCTCCATTGTCGTTTGATTCATTGTCGTTTGATTCATGACTGCTTTAATCCTGCCGTTAACGGATACCGCCAAAGCAGAGGTACTTTACCTCAAGGTATTCGTCGATCCCTTCCTTTGCCCCTTCCCGACCAAAACCAGACTGTTTTATCCCTCCGAAAGGGGCAACATCCGTTGAGATAGAGCCCTCGTTGATGCCAACCATGCCATATTCCAATGCCTCGGCAACGGTCCAGATTCGACCAATATCGCGGCTGTAAAAATAGGCTGCGAGACCATAGATGGTATCGTTCGCCATGGTGATCAACTCTTCATCGGTGCTAAACCGAATAACAGGAGCAACAGGCCCGAAGATCTCTTCCCGCACGATACCCATCGTCTGGCTGACATCCGTCAGTACCGTCGGCTCCACGAACAGACCATCCCGATGATTGCCGCCGGTCACAATTCGTGCACCTTCAGCAACCGCAGCTTCTATCAATCTCAAAACCTTATTTTTGGCAGCATGATTAATCAATGGACCAATGGTGACTCCCGGCTCAAGACCATTACCAACTTTCAGTTGAACGACAGCAGCACAAAACTTATCGATAAATTGGTCATAAACGGCATCGTGAATATAAAACCGATTGGCACAGATACAGGTCTGCCCGGCATTACGAAACTTTGAGGCGATAGCCCCGGCAACAGCGGTATCAATATCCGCATCATCAAAGACGATGAATGGGGCATTACCACCCAGCTCCATGGAGACACGCTTCACTGTCTCTGCACATTGAGCCGTAAGTATTCGGCCAACACGGGTCGAACCAGTAAACGACAATTTTCTTACTATTTCATTCTTACAAAATATTTGACCAACAACTTCTGGGGAGTTATGGATAACCAGCTGCAAAAGCTCCTTTGGCACTCCCGCCTGATAAGCCAGCTCAACCACAGCATAGGCGGACAAGGGCGTCTGATTAGCAGGTTTACCAACAAAGCTACAGCCAGCCGCCAGAGCGGGTGCCGCTTTGCGGGTAATCATGGCAATGGGGAAGTTCCACGGAGTTATCGCAGTAGCTACACCCACGGGCTGCTTGATCGTCATAAGACGGCGGTCGCGGGTATGGCCTGGAATGGTATCACCGTAGGTACGCTTAGCCTCTTCGGCAAACCACTCGATAAACGATGCACCGTAAGCCACCTCGCCTTCAGCTTCCGCCAGCGGCTTGCCCTGTTCCAGAGTTATAATACGAGCAAGGTCAGCCTGATTATCCATCAACAGCTGATACCATCGATGAAGGATAGTTGCACGCTCCTTGGCAGAGGTTTTCTGCCACGACTTCTGAGCCACGGCAGAGCGCTCAATAGCGGCATAAATATCGGCCTCAGAGTCGGTTGAAATACAACCCAATTCCTCACCAGTAGCCGGATTGGTGACTGCCAGATTTGCTGCCAGATTTGCTGTATGAGCGCTGTTCGCAGGCTCACACAAAGCACTTAGCAGCGACCGGTTTTTAATCATCTCCATCGCTAAACTCCTATATGCATCAGATGGCCAGTTTATCCCGCAGGTTGTACCAGGCCGCCCCTATGGCGGTAAATGGAATCTGGAAGCGGCGACCACCAGGAAAAGTAAAGTGGCGCAGGGAGGCAAAAGCATCAAAGCGCTCAGCATGGCCCGTTAGCGCTTCCGCCAGCAGACGGCCTGCCAGATGGGTGCAGGTCACCCCATGACCACTGTAACCCTGCAGATAATAGATATTGTCATCGAAACAGCCAAACTGAGGCATACGAGAATAGGTCAGCAGAAAGTTACCCGTCCATGTGTAATCAATATCCACGCCTTCCAGTTGCGGAAATATATGTTCCATTTTCGGACGCATCAGCCTCTCAATAGACTGAGGCTGGCGGGCACCATAAACGACACCACCACCAAATAGAAGACGGTTGTCGCTGGTGAGGCGGAAGTAGTCCAGCAGGTAGTTACAGTCTTCTACGCAATGGTTTTTCGGCAACAGCTCCTCTGCCAGTGCTTTTGTAAGCGGCTTGGTTGCTATCACCTGAGTACCACAAGGGATCGCTTTATCACTCACCTTTGGCGCCAGATCACCAAGATAAGCGTTGCCAGCCAACACCAAATATTGAGCTTTCACTGAGCCTGTGGCGGTATGTACGACAGGTTGGCTACCTTTCTCAATACGAGTCACTGTCGACTGTTCGAAAATCTGCCCACCCAGACCGACAATCGCTTCAGCCTCCCCCAGCGCCAAATTCAGTGGATGGATATGACCACCCCGGTTATCCAGAAGGGCGCCACAGTAAACGTCCGTCCCCACATAATCGCGGAGTTCATCCTCACTGAGCAGTGTTAGATCATTGTTACCATAACGCTCCCAGTTAGCTTTCTGGTCTTTCAGGTCGGCAAATTGCTTATAGTTCAACGCGGTAAACAGCCCTCCCTGCCGGTAATCACAGTCAATGTCGTATTTCTGAATGAGATCACGAATAATATCGCTCCCTTCCATGATCATGCTGCATAGGGAGTTTGCTGTTTTTTTATCGTAACGTTTCTCTATGACATCAACATCCCGGCTGTAACTGTTGACGATCTGGCCACCATTGCGTCCGGTGGCACCAAACCCGACTTTTGCCGCTTCCAGTACGATAACCCGAAAGCCCTTTTCCGCCAGATGCAGTGCGGATGAAAGACCGCTAAAACCGGCACCTACAATACAGACGTCACACTCAAGGTTATCCTGTAACACCGGAAATTCCCGGTGATTATTAATTGTTGCAGCGTAATAGGAATGGGTATGTTGTTGCATGGTTATTCCCCGTGACTCCTGGCCGTTGGCAAAAACCGTTAGACCGCTGGAGTAGTGGCACAGACAATCAGAAAGATGGCCTGTCTCCTGTTAGATTTATTTTTATCGAATTTTTAAAACAGACACTAATTCAACAACGCCATACCAATCAAGTATTCCTTATTTCGAAAAAAATACAGGGCGAGTCTGATCGATTTATTGCGCCACACCTGTGCTATGGACGACTGACGTCGTTAACGCTATCAAACTACAGGCATAATAAGAGCACCTAATAATGAACAGCTACAAACAAGAATTACAAAGCTTTACAAAAAAGTGGCCCACCATCTGTTTTCTTGATCTTATCTTTACTGATATCAATGCAACTCCCCGCGGCAAACGAATCCCCGTATCTTCCGCAAAAAAGCTGGCATCCGGTATCTACCTTCCCCTCTCAACCCTGACCCTGAATATACAAGGCCAAGTCATCGAAGAGGCGGGTTTTGGACAGGATATCGGTGAGCCGGATCATCTCTGCCTGCCCATCCCCGGAACTCTGAAGCCTACTGTTAACCCTGAAGTGGGTCAGGTTATGCTGACCATGATGGACGACACTGAATCTTTACCTTTACCACTAACCCCAAGACAGTTGCTCAGTAACCTGGTAGACAGGTTACATCGGAAGAACCAGTTCCCCGTGATGGCAATTGAGCTGGAATTTTACCTGCTGGATAAAAACCGTGGCCCTAATGGAGAGATTCTGACCCCCATCAACCCGACTAAACAGAGCCGGGAGACGAGCTGTGAGGTCTATCATCTCGATAGCCTTGATGATTATTCGGCGTTTCTATCGGAGGTTAGCGAAGCGGCAGAGCAACAGGGCCTGCACACTTCAGGCGCTCTGGCCGAGTCGGCTCCGGGACAGTTTGAGATCAACTTTTACCACCAGCAAAATATTCTCGAAGTTTGCGACCATGTTATTTACGCCAAGCGTCTTGTTCGACAGGTCGCGCAAAAGCATGGCTATGATGTGACGTTTATGGCCAAGCCTTTTGGTAACGAAGCGGGCAACGGTCTGCATGTTCATCTCAGTCTGCTGGATGAACAGGGTAATAATCTCTTTTCCAATGTGGATGGTGAAAAATCTGATCTCTTCTACCAGTGTCTGGCAGCAATGACCATGCTGGCACCCGAGTCTATGGCATTGCTGGCACCGAATGTAAACGCCTATCGTCGTTTTGGTACCGGCATGTTTACCCCAGACAAAGCCGATTGGGGTGTAAACCATCGCGGAGTCGCTCTGCGCATTCCGGTTAGCGACAGTAAAAACCGGCGCATCGAGCACCGTATTGCCGGAGCTGATGTTAACCCCTACCTGTTGTGCGTTGCGGTACTGGCCTCTGTCATCCATGCCAATCATCTGCCGTCCAATAACTGTCCACCAGCACTAGACGACAATGCGCCAAAGCTGCCATTGCACATGCAAGATGCTCTACATGCCTTTAAGTGCGGTGAACTCCTGCCCGACATCCTGGGCCGAGAGTTCACTGATCTCTATGTCACCTGTAAAGAGAGTGAGTTGAGGACGTTCGAAAAATTTATTACTCCGAAAGAAATTGAGTGGATGTTCTACTCAGCCTGAGGTGTATCGGTTTCTGACCAGAGGAAACCCCTTCTCTTCCCTAACAGATAAAAACAAAACGGAAAAATAACAATGACCACAGCCGTCTCGCCCATACCGTTATCGAGTAGTCCGTTTTTTCGACGAATAGTAACGACTACAGCCCTTCTTGCCATTGTGTTCACCGCAATTACCATTGGTACACACCATCAACCTGGCACCTCTTTTGGTTGGTTGAGCCTGTTGCCAACAGCTTTGGTCCTGGTCTTTGCTCTGGTGACTCGCCGAACGGCAGAAGCGTTGTTTTTCGGAACCCTTATCGGTCTATTGATGATTGACCCCAATAATTTCATCGTTAACGCGGTGGACGTTTCCATAACCGTGATGATAGATGAAACCATCGCCTGGCTGATTCTGGTCTGTGGTCTGATGGGAGGGCTTATCGCCATTATGGAGAAAGCCGGTAGTATTCTCAGCTTCAGTGAGACACTGGTTAAACGGGTGAAAACTAAACGACAGTCCATGATTTTGACATTTGTACTGGGTCTACTGGTATTTATCGATGACTACCTGAACGCCATCGCCATCTCCTCCTCCATGAAGCGGATTACCGATAAATATAGGGTTTCCCGTGAAAAGCTGGCCTACCTTGTCGATTCCACCGCAGCGCCGATCTGTGTTTTGCTCCCGATTTCTACCTGGGCCATCTTTTTCGCTTCACTGCTTGAAGCCAATAATATTGCGGAAGCAGGTCAGGGCATTGTGACCTATATGGAGGCGATTCCCTACATGGCCTACGGCTGGATTACACTGGTGCTTGTTGCTCTGGTTGCCAGCCAGAAAATACCAGACCTTGGCCCAATGAAAGCGGCCGAGCTTCGCGCCAAAAATGGTCAGCCTCAACCCGATGGCGTAGAAGATATTGACTTTGGTGGCAATGGCGGAGCCCATCCAAGCGCCATAATGGGAGTGCTGAACTTTGTCCTGCCCATGGTCGTTCTTGTCGGTACCAGCTGGTATTACGGGATTGATCTACTGGCGGGTGTTTTTGTCGCCATTCTGTTCACTATAGTTTTCTATGGTCTGCAGGAGTTGATGCCTGTGAACAGCATGTTTGACTCCATATACGACGGCATAAAGGTGATGCTACTCCCACTTGCGATAGTGATCGCCGGTTTTGCCATCAAAAACGTCAACAGCCAGATTGGTCTGACCGAATATGTTATAGAAACCGTCGCCCCCCATCTCTCCCCCGCCCTGTTCCCTGCCATTATCTTCGTGCTTATGACTACGCTGGTTTTTGTCACCGCCTCTTCCTGGGGGTTGTTTGTTGTGGCGATGCCTATCGTTCTTCCCATAGCTGAACAACTGGGGGTCTCCATGCCTCTGGCTATCGGCGCGCTGATCTCTGCATCAGCTGCGGGCAGTCACTCCTGCTTCTTCAGTGACTCGACGGTTCTCTCGGCACAAGGCAGTGGTTGTACAGCCATGCAGCATGCCACTACTCAAATTCCCTATGCCATGATTGGTATTGTCGCCACCACAGTTTTCTTCCTTGTGGTTGGTTAATCAGGGTTAACTCTGTGATGGTGTCCGCCCCCCCCCGCCGTTTTGGCGTGGGGCGAGTGCTGCTTATAAACTATTAATGAGCTACTTATAAACAATACGACACACGTCAGTCTACCCGTGATCAACTCATTCTTTTTTCCAACTATGTTCTGCGTCTTCCTTCGCATATTACCCACTTACAATACGAGGTAAAATTGACGAGCATCATGGACAACTCAGTACCAACTACATACAGTACGCCCGTACAGAGTTTAGAGACTTTTCATACGCTGACGTGGCGTACCGCCCTGCGCCTGTGAACCTCTTGTTGTGTTCCAAACCTTTCCCGATTAATGCCAGTGTAAACTTGCTGCAGTACGAGAGTGTCCGTGACTTTATTGGCAGAAAAATTCAACATGTGCAGTACCTTTATGGTTCGCAAATCTGCCAATTTGAAGCATTTTAATATTTCTACCCTTGTAGCAATCCTTCAAATCACCCTTGTGGTTTTTATTGGACAACAGCTTTCTATCATGACCTGGCAGATGTTTCCGGGGGGCAACCAGGACTCTGCCAGGACGCCGTCTAGCGTATCCACCCCTTCAGTTGCGCGGTCGCAGAATAATTCAAAAAATCAGCTGGCAGCACTGAGCTCACTTCATCTGTTCGGTACAGTGCAGAAACAGGCTCCACAGAAAGTAGCGGCACCAACGACGGTGCCAGTCTCCCGATTAGCTGCAAAAATAACGGGGCTGGTCGCCAGCAGCAATCCAAAACAATCCCTTGTAATTATTCGCTCCGGCTCATCGGATAACACCTACACCACCGGAGATATGTTGAAAGGCACCCGGTATCGTATAGAAACAATTTATCCTGACCGCGTAATTATCAGTAATGGCACAAAATTGGAGTCATTACTTATGTACCCTGATGATGAAAAAATAAAAACGACTCAAGTCATTAGAATGGCTCCGCAAGGCTCACCACAAGACACGCAGCGTAATATAGGTACTCTTGCTAAAATGCTGCGAGAGAAGCCTTCATCATGGTCGGAAATTGTCACCATTTCACCAGTACGTGCAAATGGCAAACTACAGGGCTACAGAGTCAACCCGGCCCGGAATCGGCAATATTTTGATCAACTGGGGCTGAAGCCCAATGATATTGCCACAGCCATTAACGGTTATGACCTCACCAACAATAGTGAAGCTCTGAAAATCATCTCTCAGCTACCAACTCTGGAACAGGTCTCCCTGACCATTGAAAGGGATGGCCAACGCTTTGAAGTCGACTTATCCGCTTGACCGATTTCCTAAAGGTATCACTATGCATCTATCGTCGGTGTGCGCTGGTAAAAACCGTGCACTGATAATCGGGGTAGCCGCCATGACAGCACTTCTGTCACTGCCCCTATCCACAAATATCGCAGCAACCCAACCGGGAACTAAGGCGTTATACGACCAAAGCTACTTTTCAGCCAGCTTTGAGAATGCTGATATCCGGGAGTTTATCCGTACTGTCGGAGCAAGCCTGAACCGCACCATACTCATAGACTCTGCGGTAAAAGGGAAGGTCACAGTCAGGGCTTATGAAGAGCTGAGTGCACAGCAGTACTACCGACTGTTTTTATCTGTCCTCGCCGTTAACGGTTTTGCCGTTGTCGAAACCAAAGACGGTATTACCAAGGTTGTTCCCAGCAAAGAAGCCAAAACCTTACCTCTCCCTGTGGTAACAGGTTCTCAGGATACCTCAGCCCGCTACGGGGATGATGCTGTGATCACCCGGGTGCTGTCTGTCAACCATGTTCCCGTAAGAGAGCTGTCGCCTATTTTGCGACAAATGGTTAACAGTTCAGGCTCTGTCGTTCATTATGACCCATCCAATATTCTGATTCTCAGTGGCAGGGCTGCAAACCTGGAACGCATTGCAGAAGTGGTGCGTCGGGTTGATCAGGCTCGGGTCCGTAACATCGAGATTGTCCAGCTCTATCACGCTTCTGCCAGTGAAATGGAAAGAATTCTGCTCTCCCTCTACGCTGGACAAGCGCAGACTGCAACCGGCAGCGCACCGCTGATCGTCAGCAACGATAGCACCAATCAGCTCATTCTCTCCGCCGAAGAACAGATACTGGAGCGTATGAAGACCCTGCTAGTGCAGATGGATGCTGAGCGTAAATCCACCGGTAATATCCGTGTCTTCTATCTTCACTACGCCAAGGCTGAAGATCTGAAAAAGGTGCTGGAAAGCGTCGGCAAGATGAGCAGCAGCGGCGGCGGTAAGAGCACGACAACAGCCCAGTACGCCATTGAGACCCATGAACAGACCAACTCCCTGATCGTCACAGCAAAGCCTGACGTGATGCAGGCGATGGCCTCGGTCATTCAGCGCCTGGATATTCGCCGTGCCCAGGTGATGGTAGAAGCGATTATCGTGGAGGTCGCTGATGGTGATGGTATCAATCTGTCGTTTCAGCTGGCCAACAAAAATGCGACCAGTCTGATGCAGTTTCAGGATGGTTCCAGCGTGCCTATCGGTCAGATCATTATGGGTATGAAAGAGTCCGAGACCAAAAAGGGATCCACCGTTACTACCTCCGAAGGAACGACCGTAAACCCTGATCAGAACGGTGACTTTTCTGCACTGGCCTCGGCGCTGGCCAAGGTTTCCGGTGCTGCATTTAGCATTACCTCCGGTGACTGGACGTCCCTGATACAGGCGGTGAAGACCTCCAGTGAGTCCAATGTACTGGCAACCCCAAGCCTGCTGACTCTTGATAACGAAGAAGCGTCGTTTATTGTGGGTGATGAAGTCCCTACCCTCACAGGTTCCACACCAAGTTCAGGTAATGACAATCCTTACCAGACCATCGAGCGTAAGGAAGTAGGCGTCAAGCTCAAGGTTACGCCCCAGATTAATGCGGGTGATGCGGTGATGCTCAGTATCGAACAGGAAGTTTCCAACGTTAACGGTCGTACGCCGGTGGACATTACTTTTTCCACCCGTAAGGTGAAGACCTCGGTCATGGTAAGAACGGGAGACACCGTGGTTATCGGTGGCCTTCTGGATGAAAATGTTCAGGAGAGTATTTCCAAGGTGCCACTGTTGGGTGATATACCTTTCATCGGTCATCTGTTCCGTTCAACCTCCAGCAAACGTGTCAAAAAGAACCTGATGATCTTCCTGCGTCCCACCATTATTCGGGACGACCTGACCATGAATGTCATCAGTGGTCAGAAATACGATCTGATCCGTGCCCAGCAGCTGGACAAACAGGCTCAAGGTATTTCATTGATGCCTGGCTTCAACACGCCGGTTCTTCCAAAGAAACCGACGACAGCCAAAGCATTTCTTGACGAGATGCGTCGTAAGATGGATGAAGAGTCTGCCAGCGAGAAAAAAGCGGCTCAAGAGGAAAAAGCTGCCGCAGCCCGTAAAAAGGCTAAGGAGAAATAATGACAGAAGAGATTCTGAATAATGTCCTCCTGGAGGAGCAGGCTATAGGGAAAATGGATCTTATTGATCCACTTCCCCAGCGGAGTCTGCCATTCTCCTTTGCCCGCCGGTTTAACCTGATTCTTTCCTTTGATAGTCAGAACAGGGATGGCCAGAACAGGGATGGTCAGGATCGGGCTCAGGTTCGGTACAAGGGGCTGCCTGCGACCGCCGCCCTGCAGGAGGTACGGCGTTTTGTTGGAGCCGCTATTGAGCTACTGCCTCTGGACGAGGCGGTGTTCGAACAGATGCTGGCGGACCACTACCAGCAGGACTCTTCCGCTGCACGACAGTTGATGAACGACATCGGCAACGATGAGGGTCTGCACGCTCTGGCTGAAGATCTGCCGGAAGATGAAGATCTTCTGGAAGCAGACGACGGCGCTCCTATTATCCGCCTGATCAACGCCATGCTCAGTGAAGCGATCAAGGAAGGGGCTTCCGATATCCATATCGAAACCTTCGAGCGCAATCTGACGGTACGTTTCCGTATCGATGGCGTGCTGCGGGAGATTATTCGCCCCCAGCGCAAACTGGCTGCGGTACTGGTGTCCCGGGTCAAGGTTATGGCGAAACTGGATATCGCCGAAAAACGTGTACCTCAAGATGGTCGTATATCCCTGCGTATCGGTGGCCGGGCGGTCGATGTGCGTGTATCCACTTTGCCTTCACGACACGGGGAACGCATCGTACTGCGTCTTCTGGATCGCAACTCTGTCCAGCTTAACCTGTCCAGTCTGGGCATGGACGCAACGCTGTGCGAACAGTTCCGGGCACAACTAGATAAACCCCACGGTATTCTGCTGGTAACAGGACCTACCGGTTCAGGCAAAAGTACCACCCTTTATGCCGGTTTGAGCACAATAAACAACAGTGAGCGCAATATACTCACCGTTGAAGATCCGGTTGAATATGATCTGGAAGGGATCGGTCAGACTCAGGTCAATCCGAAAGTGGATATGACCTTTGCCAGAGGGCTGCGTGCGATTCTGCGACAGGATCCCGATGTGGTAATGATCGGTGAGATTCGGGATCTGGAAACAGCGGAAATTGCTATTCAGGCCTCATTAACCGGACACCTGGTGCTCAGTACTCTGCACACCAATACCGCGATCGGTGCTGTGACTCGACTGCGGGATATGGGTGTCGAACCATTTCTGCTGGCTACCAGCCTTTTGGGCGTACTGGCCCAGCGTCTGGTAAGAACCCTGTGTCCGGACTGTCGTCAGACCAGGCCAGCGACAGATCTCGAAAGCAATCTGATGAAGCTCTCTCCCGATCAGCACCTGTGGCACTCATTGGGTTGCCCAGAGTGTCACCAAACGGGCTACCGTGGTCGTACAGGGATTCATGAACTACTGCTGGTCACTGACCCTATCCGTCGGTTAATCCACGATGGCGCTGGTGAACACGCCATTGAGCAGGAGATCCGTGCGAGTGCCAAAAGCATTCAAATGGATGGTTTCCAGAAGGTTCTTGAAGGTTTCACCACGATAGAAGAAGTGATGCGCGTCACCATAGAATAAGTCAGG
>CAMRBW010000052.1 GCA_947040555.1 uncultured Oceanospirillales bacterium
CGCGGAATTCAATATATTCTTCCAACAGCTTTAAAGATGCAGTCAATTCATTTTCTTTTTCTTTTTCTTTTTTTACCTCTTCTTTTTCTTCTGTGCGGAATTTGTCAGGGTGACATTTTAAAGCATTATTACGGTAGGCTCTTTGAGCTTCCTTGTTTGTGAGGGGGCTGAACCGGTTTTCTGCTTATTTTCCAACAGCTCCCATGGTATTAACTCTGATCGTGAACAGGGGAAAGAGTTTTAACAGAAAACGTTTTGGTTAGAAAAGCTAACAAGCCTGTTAGCGTATCAATTCAGCCTTAGTCTATCTCTTTGACACAATCTGAACATTATTGCCGGATTTCGTGCTAAATTTCCCCACTTCGCTCCCTATTGAACGGAGCCTATAGCAAGGGTTATCTCACAATGAGTAAAATCAAACTGACCGAATACAGCCATGGGGCTGGTTGCGGCTGTAAAATAGCGCCTCAGGTGCTGGATCAGATTCTGCAGAGTAATCTCAGTTTGCCTGATTTCCCTGGGCTGCTGGTAGGCAATAGCTCCAAGGATGATGCGGCGGTATTTGATATGGGTAACGGAGAGGGGGTGATCAGCACCACCGACTTCTTTATGCCTATTGTCGATGATCCGTTTGACTTTGGTCGAATTGCCGCGACTAATGCTATCAGCGATGTCTATGCCATGGGTGGCACGCCGATGATGGCGATTGCTATTCTGGGTTGGCCGGTCAATCTGCTTGGCCCTGAGATCGCCCAAAAGGTTATAGATGGTGGTCGTCAGGCGTGTAAGGATGCCGGTATTCCTCTGGCGGGTGGTCACAGTATCGATGCGCCGGAGCCTATTTTTGGTCTGGCCGTCACTGGTCGTGTTGCTCTGGAGCATATCAAACAGAACAATACGGCCAAGGTTGGGGATAAACTCTTTCTGACCAAGCCATTGGGCATCGGTATTCTAACCACCGCCCAGAAAAAGAAACTCCTTCAGCCAGAGCACGCATTTATCGCCCGTGATGCTATGTGTACGTTGAATATTCCCGGTGCGGCATTTGCCCGTCTTCCTGGTGTTTCAGCGATGACTGATGTGACTGGTTTTGGCTTTGCGGGTCATTTGTTAGAGGTATGCGAAGGTAGTGGGGTGAGTGCCACCATTTATGAGCAGACCATTCCCTTGTTACCGGAAGTGGAACACTATCGTCAGCTTGGCTGCGTGCCGGGCGGAACCGAGCGCAACTTTGCCAGCTATTGCCACAAACTACCTGAGCTCACCGAACGACAGAGACAAATTTTCTGTGATCCCCAAACCAGTGGAGGTCTATTGGTGAGTGTGTCAGTAGAAGCAGAACAAGAGTTTCTGGCGCTGGCGAACAGTTTTAATCTCGCCCTGGAGTGTGTAGGATTTCTCCATTCCGATACCGGGCAGAGTTCACCCATTCGGATTGAATAGATAGTTTTTTGAATTTTTTTTTCGAATCTGTTTTTTGAATTAAAGGGATGAGACCCGTTGATGACGGGTCTTCTATCGACACGCGATCACATCGGATTAATCAGATAGGGCGATTGCCATAGTTGGATTCTGGTTTTTGGGGAGGACTTGAGACGACATTGGAGGGGACTTGCTCGATCGTTCCGCCTTTGGCGAGATAATCTTCAATCTGTTTATCCATCGTCTCACGCAGGCGCTTGCGCGATTCGACGGTGCGCTCCTCCGGGGGCTCGTCCCTACTGCCAAGATAAGAGAAATCGGGTCCGTTGCTTCCTGGTTTTCTTGTAGGCTTCTTCCGTGCCATAGTTCAGTCCTCTTGTTATCCTGAGGGTCTACCCGTCAGCCGGTTAGCCTGAACTTGGTAACAACCCTTGGTGTTATTTTTTGTTTTTTTGTGTTTCGGGTTAGCGTTGACTTCATGTCGCGCATTCACATTTATAAATGCTTTTTTTCAATCTTGCCAATATATTTTTGCAATATTTTCAGTGAAAATACGATAGGTTATTGATTTAATTAAATTAACCTATCTTTAAGTTGCTGTTGTATTTCTGTCGTATTTCTTTCAAAAAATCCCTAAAAAAAAACACTCCGCCATTTTGCAATGGCGGAGTGTTGTCTTGTTTCGTTAGAAAGTGGTCGCTTTTGGTTGATTAGGCGTCTTCTTGTTCCCATTTCAGGGCGCGGTCAACCGCACGCTTCCAGCCCTTGTAGAGTTTTTCACGCTTTTCGCTGTCCATAGCCGGCTCAAAGGTGCGATCTACAGAGACTTTGTCGCGCAGTTGATCCAGATCTTTCCAGTAGCCAACCGCCAGGCCAGCCAGATAGGCGGCACCGGCAGCGGTGGTCTCGATAACTTTTGGACGGACAACCGTTGTGCCCAGAATGTCGGACTGAAACTGCATCAGGAAGTTGTTGGCTACAGCGCCACCATCGACGTTTACCTGGCTCAGAGGCATGCCAGAGTCTTTCTGCATGGCGTCCAAGACGTCGCGGGCCTGGTAAGCCATAGCTTCCAGAGTGGCGCGAACGATGTGGTTGCGGTTGGCACCGCGAGTCAGGCCAACAATGATGCCACGAGCGTAGGCATCCCAGTAAGGCGCACCCATGCCAACGAATGCAGGAACAACATAAACACCGTTGCTGTCTTCTACTCGGGTTGCAAAGTATTCGGAGTCGGCAGCATCGCGGATCAGACCCATCTCGTCACGTAGCCACTGGATGCTGGCGCCGGCAACAAAGACAGAACCTTCCAGCGCGTAGTTCACCTTACCATTCATCCCGTAGGCGATGGTGGTGAGCAGACCGTTATTGGACTTCACTGGCTCTTCACCAGTGTTCATCAGCAGGAAGCAGCCTGTGCCATAGGTGTTCTTGGCCATGCCCTTTTCCAGAGCCAGCTGGCCGAACAGTGCCGCCTGTTGGTCACCGGCGATACCGGCGATGGGCACATTACTGGTACCAACACGGGCTTCGCCGTATACCTCGGAGCTGGATTTCACTTCTGGCAGCATGCTGGCAGGAATGTTCAGCGCCTTGAGCATGGTTTCATCCCAGCACAGGGTCTTGATGTTGAACAGCATGGTACGGGAGGCGTTGGTCACATCGGTTACGTGAACGGCGCCACGGGTCAGTTTCCAGGTCAGCCAGGTGTCGATAGTACCGAACAGCAGCTCGCCCTTTTCAGCTCTCTCACGGGCACCTTCGACGTTATCCAGAATCCAGGCAACCTTGGTGCCGGAGAAATAGGCGTCGATAACCAGACCGGTATTATCGCGCACGTACTCTTCCATGCCATCACGTTTGAGCTGTTCGCAGATGCTGGCGGTGCGGCGGCACTGCCAGACGATGGCATTGTAGATTGGACGACCAGTCTCTTTATCCCAAACGACGGTAGTCTCACGCTGGTTGGTGATACCAATAGCGGCCAGCTGGGCCGGATTGATACTGGTTTTTTCCAGAACTTCGGTCAGAACGCCACGCTGGGTCGCCCAGATCTCAACGGCATCATGCTCAACCCAGCCTGGCTGCGGGTAGTGCTGGGTAAACTCTTGCTGGGCAACGCCAACAATGTCGCCATCGTGGTTGAAAATGATAGCCCGGCTGCTGGTAGTACCCTGATCAAGGGCGACGACGTAAGTATTATCAATATTCATGGTCAGATCTTAAATTCGCGTTTCAATAGTTATTTAGAAAAGTGTTTTGAAAACCGTGTTGAAAAAACGTCAGGCAGCTTCCGTCTTGGGCGCTGTTTCCTGAGGGGTAATTTCACAGCCGGGTGTGCCGCAGGCTTTCAGATCAAGTTGCTTTTCAATGCAGCGGGTGTAAATAAATGCGCCGAGGCTTGCACCAATGATCGGGCCAAGTACAGGAACCCAGAAGTAAGGGTTGGCGCGTCCACCGGTCATGGCGATTTCGCCCCATCCGGCAAGGAAGGTGAACAGTTTTGGACCAAAGTCACGGGCTGGGTTCATGGCAAAGCCGGTGAGTGGGCCGAAGGAGCAGCCGATAATAGCGATCAGGAAACCGATCAACAGGGCACTCAGTGCACCCTTGGGAGCACCGTTGCGATTATCGCCCAGCGCCAGAATTGTGCACATCAGCAGTGCGGTAATAAACGCTTCCACCATAAAGGCGTGGCCGTTACTCAGAATCGGCATCGCATAAGTGGAGAAGATGCCCGCAGTCGCAAGGCTGTCGGCAGAACCGGGAATGATGTTGTTGACGGTATGAAACTCAGTGAACAGCGGCTGGTACATGGTGTAAACCAGAGCCGCGCCGGCAAAAGCACCTGCTACTTGAGAGGCGATAAAAGGCAGAACCTTGAACTTTTCAAAGCCTTTGAACAGAGTCAGGGCAATTGTTACTGCAGGGTTGAGGTGAGCACCGGAAACTCCACCAGTGACGTATATTGCCATACTGACACCGAGACCCCAGACGACACTAATCTCCCATTGACCAAATTCGGCACCACTCAGTACCAGTGCGGCAACGACCCCCACACCAAAAATGATCAATAGAGCCGTGCCAATAAATTCTGCCAAACACTCGCCAGCAAGAGTACTCCGGTTCATGATTTTTTTCCTGAAGTAAACGAAAGGTAACATTCCCGAACAGTGGTGTTAATTATTGTTATTACCTGAATTTGTTGGTTGACGGTCGTCAATAAAACAGCTCTTTTCTCAGCTTTTCGATGAAAAACAGTGTTTATACAGGCTCTGTTTATAAAATAATGGGGGTTTTGTGTTTCAAAAGTTGCGCTGCATCAAAACAAAACAAATACAAACACACTAACTTCACTGCACAATTTATCATGGAAATGCAGCCCGCATTTTCATTATTAGGGGTGGGCAGCATTTCCCGCTCATGGCTGTCTGTAGTGGGGTGAAGTCAATGAAACGTCTGGAAACAGATGTTGTCATCATTGGTGGTGGTGCAACGGGTGCTGGTGTATTTCGGGACTGCTGCCTGCGAGGCATGCGAACAATTCTGGTTGAGCGGAATGATATAGCGACTGGCACAACCGGGCGAAATCATGGTCTGCTGCATTCTGGGGCACGCTACGCGGTCACCGATGGTCACTCTGCGACAGAATGCATTCGGGAAAACCGTACCCTTAAACATATTGCCAGCCACTGTATTGAAAATACCGATGGTCTGTTTATCTCTCTGCCTGAAGATGGGCTGGAGTATCAGGCCAAATTTATAAACGGCTGTGCCCGTGCAGGTATCCCGACTGAAATTTTAACGCCGGAACAAGCTCTGCGCCTGGAGCCGGTCGTCAATCCTTCGCTGATTGGTGCTGTACGCATTCCTGATGGCACTATCGACCCTTTTCGGATTACCTCTTCCAATATTCTCGATGGCCGTGAACATGGCGGTACGCTGCTGACCGATACCCGTGCGGTTGGGCTAATTATTCAGCAGGGACAAGTGGCAGGCATTCACTGTCTTGATGTGCGTACCGGTGAGCGTTATGAAATCCGCGCAGCTCAGGTTATAAACGCCACGGGCGCCTGGTGCCATGAGATTATGGAATATGCCGACCTCTCCGTTGATATGTACCATTCCCGCGGTGCGTTGCTGATTATGGGGCACCGCATGAACGGAATGGTTATCAACCGCTGTCGTAAGCCGGGGGATTCCGATATTTTGGTTCCGGGCGACACTGTCTCTGTTATTGGCACCACATCCACCCATGTGGGCCGGAATGAGCTGGAAAATATGGAAGTGACGGACGAGGAAGTTCGTGTGCTTCTGGAGGAAGGTTGCAAGCTGGCACCTTCGATGGCTTCAACCCGTATTCTGCGAGCCTATTGCGGTGTACGTCCGCTGGTGTCTACATCTTCTAATGGTTCCGACCGTACCATCAGCCGTGGTCTGGTTGCCATTGATCATGCCGATAGCGATAACCTGCCCGGCCTGATAACCATCACCGGTGGCAAGCTGATGACTTACCGTTTGATGGCGGAGGTGGCTACCGATATGGCGGCGAAACATCTTGGTATCAGCAAAGCCTGTACAACGGCCAGCGTACCGCTGCCTGGTGCTCAGGGCGATGACAGGGCGAATAGTCAGAGCTGGAGTTTGCCCAATACTGTTTCCGGCTCTGCGGTGTACCGTCACGGGGATCGGGCTCGAAACTTCATCAAAGAAGAAGACAAAAACAAGCAGACCGATCTGGACAAACAGGAGAGCAGCCCGCGCTGGCGTAATGCTGTCGTCTGTGAGTGTGAAGTGGTTACCCGGGGCGAGATTCTCTACGCCGTTGATAAACTGAACGCCCGTTCACTGTCGGATCTGCGCCGTCGTACCCGTATCGGTATGGGTCCTTGTCAGGGAGAGATGTGCGCCTGTCGTACAGCATCGCTGCTGGCGGCAACCCGCAGTGATGTGGTTTCACCCCTGAAAGCCCTGCATGAATTTGTCGATGAACGCTGGAAAGGTGTGCGTCCGGTGCTTTGGGGTGATGGCCTGAGGGAGGCGGAATTCAGCTACTGGGTTCAGGAGGGATTACTGGGACTTGGTAGTTTGAAAAGCGATCAACAAAACGATCAACAAAACGATCAACAAAACGACAGCGAAGCACTGATAGCCAATGCTGTTGATGCCTGTGCTGCAGACGAAACCCTGTCCGGGCAACAAGCCGAACAAAGAGCCGAACAGGGAGAAGTGGTATGAGACGTCAATGTTTGGTGATTGGTGGCGGGCTGGCGGGTCTGGTTGCCGGTATTCGTTGTGCGGAAGCGGGATTAAAAGTCGCTGTTGTGACATCCGGTGAGAGTGGATTGGCCTTTGCCTCCGGCGCCATCGATGTGCTTGGTTATATGCCTTCAGCCGCCGGTGTCCATTTGAATGAACCGGTCAGCCGCCCTTTTGAAAAGATTGATGAGCTGGCTGAGTATTTTCCTGAACACCCCTATGCCCGCATTGGCAGGGATGGTGTTTATAAGGCGATGGACTGGTTTCATGGTCAGCTGGCCGAGACCGGCCTGTCTATGTTTACTGCCAGCGATGAGCAGCAAAACCAATGGCGGGTAACAGCAGCTGGTGCCTTGCGCCCAACCTGGCTGTCCCAGTCTGTGGCAGAGGTTCTGCCCTGGGATTTACAGAACGTTAAACGTGTCGTATTTGTAAATATCAGCGGTTTTCTCGACTTCCTGCCGGAGCTGGCTGCGTCCGGTCTGAAGCGCCATCCGGCATTCAGGAATAGTCAGGTTGAAGCCCTTAACATTGAGCTTCCGCTGGTTAATGGCATGGGCGCCACCGCTGATACCATGCGTGCGCCCCAGCTCTGTCGCGCTTTAGGTGAGAAAGACTTCAATATTATCGCCTCTACCCTGATGGAAAAGGTGCAGGATGCTTCGCTGGTGGTAATGCCAGCCTGTCTGGACAGCGCTCTGGATAGCCTCCACCTGAAGGAGCTGCGCCGACGCACCGGGCTGAACATTATTGATGTGGCAACGCTGCCACCCTCGCTGCCCGGTATACATATGCAGCAGGCACTTCAACACCGTTTTGCGGCGCTGGGCGGCTTTCTGATTCCGGCCACTGGGATTCGTCATGGGATTATAGAGAATGGTCGTGTATTTAACGTCAGTAATGGCGAGGATCTGCTGACTGCGGATCACTACATTCTTGCCAGCGGCGGTTTTTTCAGCAAAGGGTTGAATGTCCGGCCTGATCTGAATGCCGAACAGGTATTCAGTGAGCCGCTTCCGGTTAAAGAGCCGATCTTTGGTCTTGATTTGAATACACCGGAACAGTTCAGTGAGCGTAAGTTCCTTTCCCGTACTGGTCATGGTTTTATCCGTGCTGGTGTTCGCCTGAACCGTGATCATCAACCGATGATTGCCGGACAGCCGCTGACCAATCTCCATGTGGCAGGTACAGTTCTGGGTGGCTGTGATCCGGTGCAGGAGTGTTCCGGTGGTGGGCTCTCCATCAGTACAGCCTGGCAGGCTGCCGCGAAAGTGATAGCCGATATTGAAGCCGCAGGAGAGAAGGCATGAGTCTGTTTGCCATTCTGAAAAGCACGGAAAACAAATCCGGTCACTCATTTGACCGATCATTTGACCAGTGTCTGAAATGTACCGCCTGCGCCTCACAATGCCCGGTTGCTGCCGTACGTCCTGACTATCCCGGCCCCAAGCAGTGCGGCCCCGACGGTGAACGACTGCGTCTGAAGAGTTCTGAATTTCTGGATGAAGCGCTGAAATACTGTACCAGCTGTAAACGCTGTGAGGTGGCCTGCCCTTCCGACGTGCGTATCAGCGATATTATTGCCACTGCCCGCAGTAAGTACGGTAATAACAGCTTCAAGATCCGTGAGTTTATGTTGAGCCATACGGATCTGATGGGAACCCTGACCCGTGGCAGTGCGCCACTGGTTAACAAGATGACCGCCATCAAACCGGTGAGGTTGGTTATGGATAAGGCACTTGGTATTGACCGGCGTCGTACATTCCCGGCTTATGCGAAAACCAGTTTCCGTCGTCAGTATCAGAATGTTGCCGAGCAGCAGGCTCAGTTTGCTCGTCAGATCTCCTACTTCCACGGCTGTTATGTGAACTATAACGATCCCGAGCTGGGGATGGATCTGATTCGCGTGTTGAACGCCATGAACATCGGCGTGCGTCTGCTCAATAAAGAGAAGTGCTGTGGCGTGCCGCTGGTGGCCAACGGCTTCCCGGACAAGGCGCGGGCCAATGCCAGACTAAACCTCGCCAATTTTGAACAAGCGATGGCTGATGGCAGTGAGGGTATTATCTCCTCGTCGTCCAGCTGTGCATTGATGCTGAAGGATGAATATCCCCACGCTCTGGGTATCGATAACAGCAAGGTGAAGTCGGGTATTAACTTTATTACTCGCTTTCTGGCCAATGAATTTGCCGCCGGTAACAAGCCGGAGATGACTCCGGTGAATCTCAAGGTCGCTTACCACAGCCCCTGCCACTTGATTAAGGCGGGCGGTGTGCTGCATACCTTGAACCTGCTCTGGGAGATTCCGGGGCTGGAGTTGCAGCAGCTCAACAGCAACTGCTGCGGTATAGCGGGCACTTACGGCTTCAAGAAAGAGAATTATGAAACCTCTCAGGCCATTGGCAGTCCACTGTTCCGGCAGATCGAGGAGAGCGATGCAGATTATGTGGTTACGGACTGCGAAACCTGCAAGATGCAGGTGGAGATGAGTACCTCGAAGCAAGTTCTGCATCCGTTAACACTGCTTCGCATGGCGTTGGTGTGAGACGCCCGGATCAGTAGACAACAATGACAACATGTCCCGCTGCTGCTTCGCAGGAGCGGGCTGGGCTTTGTTGGCAGTTCGTGATTATGAAGCTACAGTGTGTGGTCATTTATTTTCTATTTTCATATGAAAATCGACAGAAAGCGCAGTATTTATCATCAGCATCCTTGTTGTGTTGCCCACAGTTCGCACACGTAATGTCGGCGCTGTTTGCGGTAATAGTGGATCTTTGATTTTCAGGGATTGTAGACGGTTGCCCACCACTGTGATGGGATGGGCCTTGATGCCTTTTGGGATTTTTAAGTGGTTTTCCACTTTTTTCGTGAACAGCGCCCGTATTGTCTGTATGCTCATTTTCGACGTCACAGGATCCAATTTCCGTTGAATTCGGTGCATTGGCCATAGCATTGTTTGAGTTGTTAAAGACCTTGCTGGACAGGAAGTTGTCCAGTATATGGGCAGCATGTTCGTTTTCACTTACAACCGCCATCATATAGTTCTCAGTATTGTCAGGGAAAGGAACCTCCTTGCAATACAGGTACTTGATCAGCCTAAAGCCTGCCCAGGAAATGCTGGAGTTTTCACTTGCGGCAGCTGTCAGCATATTTTTCATGGCATCGGTTGGAAAATGAACCTCCTTGTTGTACAGGTACTCGATCAACTCAAAGCCTTTCAGGGAAATGTTGAAGTTTTCACTTGTGGCAGCTGCCAGTGCGCTTGTCATGGCATCGGCTGGAAAATGAACCCCCTTGTTGTGCAGGTAATTGACCAGTTTAAGTCCCGCCAAGCCATCCTCGTGGCTTTCACTGACAGCAGCGGCCAGTGCATATCCCATAGAGTGTTCTGTTAAAGGAACCCCCTCAGCATGTAGTGGCTCAATCAGAGCATACCCTGCGCCGGACACTTTGAAACCGGTATTTACCCCTGTCACCAGCCAATTGTTGATGGTATCGTCTGAGGTAGTAACCTGCTGCTCCTGGCTATGATTGTCATACTGTGACAGGTCATTTGTCGCTCGAGAATCCGTACTTTCAAAGCTATTCTCCCCGGAAACGCTATCCACTGTTGTCCAGCTATCCACTGTTGTCCAGCTGCCGTCTGGTTCCGATTCTGGCCTTGTGGAATATGACATCGGCTCCTCCGGATGGTTTTGATCGCTCTCGTCAGACGGGCATTTGAGGCAGCGGCGGCGATCCCGAGGTTCTATCAACAGGCTTGTCAATTCATCGCAGTCTTGGCAGAGCCTGTGGCCACACTCCTTAAGGGTGGTGCTGTCTGAGTCACCGCATTCATGAAGTGAGAAATCAACCGCATCGGGGGGAGAGGGCTCTCTTTCATAGCGATCCCTTTTAGAAAAATGCTCGCACTTGCCTGTAATAAAATGTCCATATCCCTCAATAGCCTTTCCGCATGCCCAGCAAAAATATTTTAAACAGGAAAAGCACTGCATCTGGTTACACCCCTCAGTCCGGCTTATTGCTTGATGGCAATTTGGGCACAGTCTGAGCTTACGATAATTTTTATCTAAATAATTAGCGAATGACGTGTCTGCAGGAACTTCTTGGGCGTACTGGTTACATGACTTACCCACATGATAAGGATGTTTTTTACACTTTGTGCAACTTTTCGTTTTGCAGACATAGCAAAAAAACATGTTGATCTTTTTAGTACCGTTTTCGATGTGACCTATAGCGCGACAGCTCGGGTTGAGGCAGTAAAAAAAATGTGAATTATTTGCTACCGCCAACTGGAGAGCAGCATCAGACAACTTGTTTGCCACCTCTTTTCCACAAAGATATTCACAAATCTTCTGAGGGATCTCTGCATTACAGCCATGCCCCAAACATGATGGGTATCCAGTAGATAATTTTGTACGATTATTTGCCATCGTGCGAATGTGTTTTTTCCAGCAGTCACGGCAGGAAGTATGTTTGATGCATTTTATGTTGTTCAAACGATAACTAGTCGTATCTTCATTGCAGCAGATGGGGCAAATTTTTTCGTCTGACTGGACAGTATTTTCATTGAAGTACTCTTCAGGGCTTGATTGTTTTAAATCGTCATTTAACGGAATTGCATCTACGTCGTTTGGGCTTTTAAGTGATAGTTGTCTTATCTTGAAGGTGATTAATATGTTATTAAAATCAGTTACAGTATTCGTAGAGCCGTAAGTTGTTATATATTCGATAGCTTTGGCATCTCGGTGAGCGAGGGTGCTATCACCTTGCAGACCAGCATGTTGTTCTGTCATGGAGAGTAGTATTACATCATTGCTGTTAGTTATAGCGTTAACGTGTGTACTTATGTAGTTTGCGCTATCATTTCCTCCCAAGTCAGGATTAAATTGATGTCTCTCAATGTAAAATTTGTAGTTATTAATATCAATGGTGAGATAATCTTTAACATGCTGACCAATATCAATGCTTGCTTTGCCCCCTCCCGAGTTGCCTGGTAAGTCACTATTTGAATTATCCCTTTTATCACCCTCTTCACGATCAGGAGATTGAGTGTTTGTTAATTTTGTTCCAGAAGAGGTGTTCGAAATTCCATTCGAGCCTTGGTGATTACCTGTTGCGCCTTGATCTGTAGGTCTTTTCGTAACAGGATAATGCAGATTTGAAAGTAAGCGCCGGGAGTGAGTGCGAATTTTCCTGGGGCTGTTAACGGCCGGCAAAGTAGAAGGAACAGCTTCCTTTCTGGTTTCAGGTTGGACGTAAGTGTTAACAGGTGGTTGATGCCAGTATGATAATTTGTCTTCTGCACATGCAGTGCTGACTAAAATCAGGCTGAAAATAGAAACCAGCCATATCACTGACTTCATCGTTTAACTCCTGAGAGACCATCGGAAAGAGAATAGTTCTGTGTTGTGAAGTCGTAACTATTTAGCACGGTACTGGGCTCCCACCATTTGACCGACTAAAATAGAGCCAAAACCAGCACAGGACTGTCGCGAGTAACTCATCAAAATTCATAGGCAAAATCAATCGTTTTTCATATGATCCTCTTGATATTACTGGCCTGTAGCCAATCATTTTTAAAATTTGCCTACACTTTTTGAACAGTGACTGTCGTGATATGGCAAGGGTTCCTTGCGCTTTATTGCGCTGAGCGAATAGTGTAAGCCCAGTGCCACTGGTTGGCGCCGCTTCCAGATTGTTTTTAAACGGTTGAAAAATTCTTTAAGCGGAACTTAAGGATGACTTTCTGTGGTGCTGTATTCGCTATCTGGTGGTTTGCAGATATGATACCTGCGCCGTCAGTTCATTAAGGGCCACCAATGCAATATCGGGATCTGCGGGATTTTATCGATCAGCTGGAGAAGCTGGGCGAGTTGAAGCGGATAAAACGGGAAGTCGACCCCTATCTTGAAATTACCGAGATCAGTGATCGTGTTCTGCGAAAAGGCGGACCAGCGCTGCTGTTCGAGAACCCAAAAGGATCAGATATTCCTCTGCTGGCCAATCTGTTTGGTACGCCAAGGCGTGTCGCTCTGGGCATGGGACAGGATAATACCGAAGCACTCAAGGATGTCGGTAAGCTGATGGCTTACCTCAAGGAGCCTGATCCCCCCAAAGGTTTTCGGGATGCCCTTGAGAAGCTGCCGATCTTCAAGCAGGTCCTGAATATGGGGCCGAAGGTGGTACGTAAAGCGCCCTGTCAGGATGTCGTTTTCAGGGGGGATGAGGTTGATCTGACCAAATTTCCCATACAGCACTGCTGGCCTGAAGATGTCGCGCCGCTGGTAACCTGGCCGCTGGTGATTACCAGGGGGCCTTTGAAAGAACGACAGAATCTGGGCATTTATCGCCAGCAGTTACTTGGCCCTAATCGTCTGATTATGCGCTGGCTTTCCCACCGCGGTGGTGCTCTCGATCTGCGCGATTGGCAGGAGCGTCATCCCGGAAAACCATTCCCTGTGGCTGTTGCTCTGGGAGCTGATCCCGCCACTATTCTTGGTGCGGTGACACCGGTTCCGGACTCTCTCTCCGAGTATGCCTTTGCCGGTCTGCTGCGCGGTTCCCGCACGGAGCTGGTGAAGGGATTGATCACGGATCTTCAGGTCCCCGCCAGCGCCGAGATCGTGCTGGAAGGCTATATCTATCCCGATGATTTTGCAGATGAAGGTCCTTACGGCGATCACACCGGCTATTACAACGAGGTGGACAGCTTCCCGGTGTTTACCGTGGAGTGTATGACGCATCGTAAAAATCCGATCTATCACAGCACCTATACCGGTCGCCCACCGGATGAGCCTGCTATGTTGGGTGTGGCGTTGAATGAGGTGTTTGTGCCCATTCTGCAAAAGCAGTTCCCGGAGATCATTGACTTCTATCTGCCGCCGGAAGGATGTTCGTACCGTATGGCGGTAGTCACTATCCGCAAAGAATATCCCGGTCATGCCAAGCGGGTGATGTTGGGGGTCTGGTCATTCCTACGACAGTTTATGTATACCAAGTTCGTGATTGTCTGTGATGATGATGTGAATGCCCGGGATTGGAACGATGTGATCTGGGCGATGACCACCCGTATGGATCCAAAGCGGGATACAGTGTTTATCGAAAACACGCCCATCGACTATCTTGATTTTGCTTCACCTGAGGCGGGTCTTGGCTCCAAGGTCGGCTTTGACGCCACCAATAAGTGGCCGGGAGAAACCAAACGGGAGTGGGGGCGGACCATCACCATGACCGATGAAGTCAAACAACGTGTCGATGCCATCTGGGATGAGCTCGGTATCGATTGAGCTGTGACTGCAAGTTGAAAGTTTGCAGGTGTGGTCGCTACCATACCTGCACAGATTTAAACGACAGGAGGTCAGGTGTCTGATCACGAAGTAAACACGAGTCAGCGAGCTGTACGGGCAGAGCGTGTCAGTAATATCTCCGGCGACATCTATCAGGTTATCCTGACGGTGACGGATGGTCAGCCAATGGTGTGGGCTGCTGGCCAATACCTAGAACTGGTCATGCCAACCGGTTCCCCTTGTGCTTACTCCATAGCCTCTGCTGCCACCGATGGCCTCTCTCTGGAGCTTCATATTCAATGTCTTCCAGACCATGAGCGTGCCCGTGAGGTGATTGATTATCTGCAAAGTGCTGAGTCGGTGACTATCAATCTTCCTAAAGGTAACTGTTTCATCAGTGGCTGCTCCGATACGCCTTTGGTCTTTATCGCGGCAGGTACCGGCTTTGCCCAGATGAAAGCGATGATTGAGCACAGTCTTTTAAGTGATTGTCCGTACCCGATCCATCTTTACTGGGGCGTGCGTAACCCATCGGGTCTGTATATGCCGAGTCTGCCAATCCAATGGGCGAGCGAGAAAGGCATTTGCTACCACCCGGTAGTGAGCGAATCAGATATTGGCAGTGACTGGGAAGGACGCCATGGTCTTCTTTACGAGGCGGTGCTGGAAGATATTGGTGAACTGATGGCGGCGCATTTCTACATTTGTGGTTCACCGGATATGGTTTATGGAACGCTGGATGCTTTAGTCGCAGCAGGTATTCCTGAGGCTCACGCACACTCCGACGTATTTGACTACTGCCCGAGAAAATAAGGCCTGTTATCACGGCTGTACTGATATAACAGTCAGGCAGCCGCCGGGCTATTGCTCGCTGGATTCAGGAAGAAATACAGGCAGAGATAAGAATAAAAAGTTTCGAGAAACCAAAGGCGGATGCCTTTGATTTCTCAACAAAAAAATTTAGTCGTTTACTTCAACCCTATCCACCCTCTGGAACCCCCGCGGTAATTTGTTACCCCGTCGACCCCGTTCACTACGGTAGTGAGCAATATCAGATGGTTTGAGAGTAAGGTGTCGTTTGCCGGCGTGAATGGTCAGCTGTTGGTCGGCACCGATAACCGCTATAGCCACCATAAACTCTTCACGGGCAGCGGCGCGGGCGGTGGGAATGCTCATCAGCTTGTTGCCTTTGCCACGGCTCAGAATAGGTAGCTCTTTCAGCGGGAACAGGAGCATGCGACCCTCATTGCTGATCGACACCACAAACTGGTTGTCCACATCTTCGACCTTAACAGGCCGCATAACGCGAGCGAATTTCGGCAGTGTGAGGGTTGTTTTCCCCGCCTTGTTGCGGGAGACCATATCGCCAAAGGTGGTGACAAATCCATAACCGGCATCGCTGGCCATCAGGTAGTGAGCTTTGTCATCATCGATGATGGCGGCTTCAAATACTGAGCCGGCGGGCGGATTGACCCTGCCGGTCAATGGTTCCCCCTGGCTTCGGGCAGACGGCAGTGTATGGGTTACGATGGTGTAGGTGCGACCGGTGGAATCAAAAAATATCGTCGGTTGGTTGCTGCGCCCTTTGGCGACAAAGCCCAGTTTATCGCCAGATTTGTAGCTGAGTTTATCCGCTTCTACATCGTGGCCTTTGGCAATACGCACCCAGCCTTTTTCAGACATCACCACAGTCACAGAATCAGCGGTCATGAGTTCGGTTTCAGAAAGCGCCTGAGCCTCCTTGCGCTGCACCAGCTGTGAACGACGTTCGTCGCCAAAAGCTTCGACATCAGCCATGATCTCTTTCTTGATCACTGTCTTCAGACGGCGGTCAGAGCTCAACGTTTTCTCCAGATAATCACGCTCTTTGCTCAATTCATCCTGCTCGGCGCGGAGTTTCTGTTCCTCAAGGCGAGCCAGATGGCGCAGCTTCAATTCGAGAATAGCCTCAGCCTGTTTGTCGCTCAGGCTAAACTGGCTTATCAGTACCGCTTTCGGGTCGTCTTTGTGGCGGATAATTTCGATGATTTCGTCGATATTAAGGAAGGCGATAATCAAACCTTCCAGCAAGTGCATACGACCAAGAACCTTTTCGAGCCGGAACTGCAGACGACGGGTGACGGTGGTTTGGCGATAGCTCAACCACTCATGCAACATGGCATCGAGGGATTTTACCTGTGGACGACCATCAATACCGATCATGTTCATATTCACGCGATAAGTGCGCTCAAGATCGGTGGTGGCGAACAGGTGATTCATCAACTGTTCAACATTAATGCGGTTTGATTTCGGGGTGATGACCAGCCGGGTCGGGTTTTCGTGATCCGATTCATCGCGGAGGTCGGTGACCATGGGCAGTTTTTTCTTCTGCATCTGGTCAGCAATCTGTTCGAGAATTTTTGCACCAGAGACCTGGTGAGGCAGAGCCGTGATGATGATATCACCCTGCTCCATAATATAGACCGCACGCATGCGCAGACTACCTTTGCCCTGGGCGTACATTTTACGAATATCTGCAGGCGCAGTGATCAATTCGGCATCGGTGGGGAAGTCCGGTCCCTTGATGTATTCGCAGATATCATCCAGTGTCGCTTTTGGATTATCCAGCAGATGCACGCAGGCCGCTGCCACTTCTTTGAGGTTGTGGGGTGGAATATCGGTCGCCATACCAACGGCGATGCCGGTAGTGCCGTTTAACAACAGGTTAGGCAGCCGGGCAGGCAGCGTAACGGGTTCATCCAGGGTGCCGTCAAAGTTGGGCCGCCAGTCAACCGTGCCCTGACCCAGCTCTCTAAGAAGAACATCAGCATACTTGCCAAGACGCGCTTCCGTATAACGCATAGCCGCAAAGGATTTGGGGTCATCCGCTGAGCCCCAGTTGCCTTGACCATCCACCAGTGGATAACGGTAGGAGAATGGCTGTGCCATCAGCACCATGGCTTCGTAGCAGGCGCTGTCGCCGTGAGGGTGATATTTACCCAGCACATCACCGACGGTACGGGCTGATTTTTTGTGTTTGGCTGTGTTTTTCAGGCCAAGTTCGCTCATGGCATAAACAATACGACGCTGGACAGGCTTCAGGCCATCACCAATGTGGGGCAGAGCCCGGTCCAGAATGACGTACATCGAATAATTCAGGTAGGCCATCTCTGTGTAGGCCTTAAGCGACTGGCGTTCAACGCCATCATCGCCGATTACAATCTGGTCCGTCATCGGGCTGTCCGTTGAGAGAAAGTTTTATATGAAAATATCAGAGTAGATAAGCAATTTATGAAGACAAGCTTTCGTAACAAGCTACTGTGGATAAGTGTGCCACCTTGTGAGCGTACTGTCAGGTGTTCAAAAATCGGGTGCAGGCAGGATCAGGTCTCTTTTTACCATGGAAATACAGCCCCCATGTCTATCGTTCGGGGTGGGCCGTATTTCCTGCTCATGGCTGTGTGCGCGCTTTTTATTTTATTGTGGAGTGAGTAGACTACGCCTTTGACTGCTGTTGTATATGGTCTCAGACATGAACTCTGCACTTCGTAAGCAAATCCTCGATGCTTTTAACTTCCGCCATGCCTGTAAAAGCTTTAATGCTGAAAAGAAAATCGCGGAGGAGGATTTCAGTTTTATTCTGGAGTCTGCTCGCCTCTCACCCAGCTCTTTTGGTTTTGAGCCCTGGAAATTTCTGGTGATCCAGAATCCTGTGCTGCGGGAAAAAATCAAGCCTGTTTGCTGGGGAGCTCAGGGACAGCTGTCGACGGCAAGCCACTTTGTCATCATCCTGGCTCGTAAAGAGTCTGGTATGCATTATGGCTCACCGTATATTCAGGATCATATGCGCACGGTGTCCCATCTGCCGGATGATGTCATCAAGATGAAGGGTGACTTTTATCGGGATTTCCAGACTAGTGATTTCAAACTGACAGAATCTCCACGGGCCATGTTTGACTGGTCTTGCAAACAGACCTACATCGCCCTCGGCAATATGATGAGTGTTGCTGCCCAGATCGGTATCGACTCCTGCCCTATGGAAGGTTTTGACCGCGAGAAGCTGGAACCAATATTGGTTGAAGAGGGGCTGCTGGATACGACTGAATTTGGTGTCAGCGTTATGGTCGCCTTCGGTTACCGCGAACACGCACCTTACCCCAAAACCCGTCACAGTGAAGAAGCTGTGATCGAGTGGCACTGATCAGAGTCTCAGAAGCCGTTAGCATTGGGAGGGTGGGTATCAACCACTTCTCCCACCACTAAAACGGAAACTGGCCGCCTCCAGAATATGGGTGCTGGTGATTTTCTCCTTATCTTCAATATCTGCGAGAGTGCGGGCGACTCTTAACAGCCTGTGCAGCCCTCTGCCTGAGAGTTGCATCTTGGCAGATATTGTTTCCAGCAGTTTTTTCTCTGCCGGGCCCGGTTGTGCGTGGATCATCAGCTGATCCGGAGGCAGGGTCGCATTCAGGCAGTTTTGCCGTTTGAGTGCCTTCATACGCACAGCTTCCACCCTGAGGCGCACACTTTCGGAAGACTCTGCCGATGAGCCGGGCTGCTCCAGCAGTACGCTGGCCGGCAGGCGTCCTACCTCTACCTGCATATCAATTCTGTCCAGCAGCGGCCCTGAGAGCTTGCGGCGATAGCGCTGTACCTGCTCCGGCGTACAGGAGCACTGTTTCTCTTTATCGCCCAGAAAGCCACAGGGGCAGGGGTTCATCGCAGCCAGTAGCTGGAACCGGGCTGGAAACGTGATTTGATGTTTGGCGCGGGAGATCATGATCTCGCCAGATTCCATAGGTTGGCGCAGAATTTCCAGAGTGCGGCGGTCAAATTCAGGTAGTTCATCTAAAAACAGCACGCCACGATGGGCGAGGCTGATCTCACCAGGGCGAGGATGGCTGCCGCCACCGGTGAGGGCGACGCCAGACGCGGTATGGTGCGGCGCTCGCCAGGGTGGCTGCTGCCAGGGAGGAATCGGCTGGCTGCAGAGCGAGTGGATGCTGGCCACCTCCAGCGCTTCGGATTCGGAGAGCTGCGGTAAAATCCCCGGCAGACAGCGTGCCAACATAGTCTTTCCGGTGCCGGGCGGGCCGTTAAACAGTAGCCCGTGGCCTCCTGCCGCCGCGACTTCCAGAGCCCTTCGCGCCTGAAAGTGGCCGTGGACATGGCAGAGATCATCACGCAGGTGCTGCTTTGTCTGAGCTACGATTTGGGGAGTATTCGCCATCAGCGGCTTTGATCCGTTCAAATGCCCGGTGGCTGCCTGCAGCGTGTCGGCACCAAAAACGATGGCCTTGCTGCACAGGCTCGACTCAGCCAGAGAATCTTTGGGAATCAGCATCTGGCGACATTCATTGGTTGCCGCCATAACCGCGGGAAGGATGCCGGGAACAGATCTGATACCACCGCCCAGAGCCAGCTCGCCCAGACATTCATACCCTTCAAGGGCGTTGTCTGGCAACTGGCCGGAGGCGACCAGAATACCGAGGGCGATGGGGAGGTCAAAGCGGCCGCCCTCCTTGGGCAGGTCGGCGGGAGCGAGGTTGACAGTGATCCGCCGAGCCGGGAATTCATACCCGGCATTGAGGATCGCGCTGCGTACCCGATCCTTGCTCTCTCTCACGGCCGTCTCTGGAAGGCCGACAATATTAAGAATCGGAAGCCCGTTGGAGAGGTGAATCTCTACCTGCACTTCCGGCGCACTGATGCCCAGACGGGCGCGTGTATGAACAACAGCCAGTGACATAGCTCTGATTATCTCTGCCAAACTTGAGAGAGGGTGGGCTAGTTTAGGCAAGAAGGCGGGAAACGCATGGTTTGTGAGGCTAAATTAAGGAAGAGAGTTGTATAGTCGATGCCAATACCTTGCTAATGAACTGTTTTTCTTATCATTAAGTCGTAGTAACTATTCAGCACCCCTAAAATTTCTTCGTGCCCATGCAGATACCTTTAATTACAGGGCGGGTAAGGTAACAAAGCACTAACTTTATTTCCCGAGAAATCAGAAAAAAAGCAGGATTTCCCTCGTTTTGGCCTGAATAAGCGCCATTAGCAGGATACAAGGTTAGTACTTAGTTACCTGCAACCATCGTTAAAACGGGCTGTTTGAATGTTTCATTATGCTTGTAGGGGGTGCTGAATAGTTACAAGTCGTATTTATAACCGCTACGGAAAAGACCATAGTAACTATAGGTTTATTGATTGGAAGAGAGCCCTCTCAAGGACTTATGGACAAGCTTGAATAGTACGCATGGAGAAACCACATGGAAATTAAAGGAGTTAAAGAATTCTTTTCGAAGTTGCTTAGCAGACCGGATCGGTCAGATAAGGCCAATGTTAACAAAAAAACCACTAACTTTAAGCGTTTTATGGTTAATTTGCTTTCGCTAGAGCATATAAAAACATTTTTTAAGCAGTTTGGCTGCAATCAAGTCAAGCCCGATACCAGTGTACCGGTGACTGAACGTACGGTGCGGAATTTCCGGGAATCGGAACAAGCCCCCGGAGGTATGACTCAAGAAGGCGGCATTGCTACCCCCCACCAGGCTGAACCGTCATCAGTTGAGTTGCAGGTCAAAACGGACACCCAGGTTGAGGCTGGACCGCCACGGCCGATACTCGGCGAGAATACTGTTGCGAGGAAGGCGATAAACGCACTCCCTGCACAAGTGAATTCTGGCGATATCCCCCGTGTTCCACCGCCACCGCCACCGCCAATTGTTGAATACAACGATTCGCAGACTCCGATTGGGGAGAAGATGGCTCAAACTACGGGGAAGGATGTGCCCGGAACGAATGACCAGAGTAATATATTAAGGGCGGCCCTGACAAAAAGGAGAATAGGCATAACCGACGAAATTCCTTCAGAGGAAGAATCACAATCGGTGGCTCCTGATAAAACAACGGTTGTTAAGGCCAGATCCTCTCTCCCCTTCTCTAGTGGGGTAAAAGGAATATCGGCAGATTATCTCAGCCCTGCTGCTTTGAAACATCTGGAAGAGACTCGAAAAAATGATATGGAAAAGATTTTCGAAGCAATCAGGAGCCGTGC
>CAMRBW010000053.1 GCA_947040555.1 uncultured Oceanospirillales bacterium
TTTTGAACAATATGTTTTGAACAATATGTTTTGAACAACAGTTGTCGCTTAAAAGGCAGAAAAGGCTGGCACTGAACAGTGCCAGCCAGCTAACAGATAAGATCAGACCGCTGCAAACACGCTGTTAACCAGCGCTTGTGCTTCCTCAACCAGCTGCTTCAGGTGCTCTTCACCTTTAAAGCTTTCTGCATAGATCTTGTAAGCCGGTTCGGTGCCCGATGGACGAGCGGCAAACCAGCCATTCTCAGTGACCACTTTTAAACCACCAATAGAGGCATTGTTGCCTGGCGCTTCGGTCAGGGTCTGGATGATCGGATCACCGGCTAGCGTATCGGCTTTGACCATCTCTGGGTTCAGGGTCGAAAGGATCTTGCGCTGGGCAAAGTCGGCAGGTGCCTGAACACGGGTGTAGACCGGCTCACCGTATTTCGCGGCCAGATCCTGATAGTACTCGCCAGGATCTTTACCGGTGACGGCCAGAATCTCTGCCGCCAGCAGTGCCAGAATGATACCGTCTTTATCGGTACACCAGGTGCTGCCGTCGAAGCGCAGGCAGCTGGCGCCGGCACTCTCTTCGCCACCGAAGGCGATATCGCCGGAAAATAGACCGTCAACGAACCATTTGAAACCGACCGGTACTTCGTAGACGTCACGTTCCAGACCTTCAGCCACCCGATCAATCAGGGAGCTGGACACCAGCGTCTTGCCGATTTTGGCAGTGGCTGGCCAGTTGGGACGGTGACGGTAGAGATAGTCGATAGCCACCGCCAGATAGTGGTTGGGGTTCATCAGTCCCATGGAACGGGTGACGATGCCGTGGCGATCGTAGTCCGGGTCGTTGCCCAGCGCGATATCAAAGCGATCCTTCAGTTCCACCAGACCGGCCATCGCCCACTTGGAAGAGCAATCCATACGGATCACGCCGTCTTTATCCAGACGCATAAAGCTGAAGGTTGGATCAATGGTGCGATTGACCAGCTCGATATTCAGACCGTAATGTTGGGCAATAACATCCCAATAGTACAGACCAGAACCGCCCAGAGGATCAACACCGATCTTCAGATTGGCCTTGGCGATAGCCGCCATATCGATAACCTGCTCCAGATCTTTGACGTAGGGCAGAGTAAAGTCGTGAGGTCGGACGTTCTCGGACGTCAAAGCTTGTTCGAGGGATATACGACGAACGCCTTCCAGATCGGCGGCGATCAGATCGTTGGCGCGCTGCTCAATCCACTGGGTAGCGGCGGCTTCAGCCGGACCACCATGGGGAGGATTGTATTTGATGCCACCATCTTCTGGTGGGTTGTGCGACGGAGTGATGATAATGCCATCGGCTTTGGTGCTGCTGTCACGATTATGGCTGACAATAGCATGGGAGATCACTGGTGTCGGGGTGTACCCCCAGCCGCCCTCGCGGCCACTCTGATAAACGATCTGGCAGCCGTTGGCGGCCGCCACTTCCATTACGCTGGCAAAGGCTGGCTCGGACAGGGCATGGGTATCCATCCCCACATAGAGCGGACCGGTAATACCTGCGTTTATGCGGTATTCGCACACAGCCTGGGCGATGGCCAGAATGTGAGGCTCGTTGAAAGTACAGTGCAGAGAGCTGCCCCGGTGTCCGGAGGTTCCGAAGCTGACACGGTGGGCAGGTTCATTCTTGTTTGGCTTATCGGTGTAATAGGCGCTGACCAGTCTGGAAACGTTAACCAGACTCTCGATCGGTGCTTGTTGGCCTGCAAGTGGGTGCACTACTATTCCCCCCCTCTTGATGTTGCTGAAACACAGTCACTGAAACACAGTTACTGAAACACGGTCACTGAAATACAGTCACTGAAACACAATACGTGCAAAGGCGGGGATAGTACCTGTCCCGTGCTCAATTGCCAGAGAAGATAGACGACGATGAATGTTTCTATTGACGTAAAGCAACAGACAGATAAGAAGCGCTGTTGAATATCTGGCTGTTCAATATCGAGCCGTGGATCAGAAGGCAAATCCTGATAGAAAATTGGCCATTCATACAGATAATACGTCGTATGACCTGTTTGACAGACGTCAGCGGCACAGGCTGCAAAAGCGCCAGCGTCTCAAAGAGAGTTGGCGTTTGCTGAAAGCGCGATATGTTCAGGTGTCGTGCTAAAGCGCAGCAGACTTAGTGGGAACTGAAACTTCAGGATCAAACAGGGCAGGACGATTGCACTTATGCTTGAATCCAGCCGGACTTGCGCCGATCTCATCGGCCATTTCCTGCGCCAGCATGTCACCGAGAAGGATCAGCAGGTATTCGCTATCTTCCGCACCCATCAGCTGCAAGCCTACGGGGAGATTGTCACTATCGAAGCCACACGGGATGGTTATACGAGGCCCTCCTGTGAGATTGGCCAGTGCTGTATTGAAGGAGAGTAAATACGCTTTGGATAGATTAAGTTCACCCACTTCCCGGTATTGAGGGAGCCAGTTCTTTGCTTTTTCAGGGGCACTTGTCAATGTGGTTGGCATGGCAAGGATATTCACTTTTGAAAACAGGTTGTTGTTAAAATGATTTGTCACAATTTCCTTGTTTTTACGGGCATTTCTAACATGCTTATCAGTCAGAGCCTGCCCCATGGCTAATGCAAACATTGTTTCTTCCGGTACTCCTTTTTCAATAAAATGAGCTTTTCCGTTGGCTTCTCCTTTACCAAATAGAATGATGTGGCTAGCCCACAGTTTCTTCCTGAAGTTTTCAGGCATGAATTTCATCTTCACCAAAGTGGAATTGTTATTTTTCTGAAGATTCTGGATTTTGTGATCTAACCGATCAAGACATACCAGCGTCTTTTCAGCCACATCCGGGTGAGCATGTTCGAACCAGGCGGGATCAACGCCGATTGTTAAGGTCTGTAGTGCTTCGTATACAGCAGAAGTAGGATAACGCTCGCTGGATGCCTGGTAGCAGGTAGCAATATCCTTGAAGCTTTTTCCGATCAACCCGATAGAGACCATTCCTGGAGCCGCATCATCATAGTTCAGTGTGGATATTTTGTTCAGCGTGGGCTTTAATCCAGGCACTCCATTGATAGCGGCTGGAATAGAGACGGAACCGCCACCATCGGTACCAATGCCACAAGGTGATAAATTAAGTGCCACGGTCAGGGCAGTACCACTGGAGGAGCCGCCCGGCACATGGTGCGGGCTGCATATATTGGACTGCCTGGGGAAGTGTGGATTTTCACCTGTTCCACCCAGACCAAAGATATGTTGATTAGCTTTACCAATAATAATAACGCCGGCATCTTTCATCAGCGTAACCACTTTTGACTCTTGCTCTTTAGTGATTTCAGCAAAGACATGATGAATGATTTTTTCAGGATCAAGGCCGTAGGATGTAGTATAACCGGCTACGCTCACTTCATCTTTAACCGCCATCGGGATACCATCCAGAGGTTTTATTAATTTCGCCTTTTTGCAGGCCTCAATGTCACCATTGTACCTGTTTTGGCAATTAGCCCATCTTTTGTCAGATGCTTCAGCCATTTCGAGCGCAAGATCTTTACGCCTCTTAATAAGTACGTCCTTCATATGATCTTCCAGCTGAACATCATACCAGTAATAAATACGCTCAACGAGTTGACTGGGTTTTAATGTTCCCTCTGCGAACATTTGCTGAATTTTGTCCACACCACTCAGGTCTCTTGACAGGAGTTTGGTATATTGCATATCCGCATCATCCTGAATCCTTGTCTCAAAAGGAGCGTTTTTTTCTCTGTTAGGAATTTTTTCATTAAGCTTTAGAAGCTTGTATTCATTAAATGATTTAGGGTCATCAGGATTAATGCCACTTTTTGGCAGTTTGTTGAGAATGATAGTAATTCTATATTCTGGTGAAATAAATCGGTTCCAAAGGAGAGAGCATTTTAATATCAGTTCATACCCAGACATATTGTCAGAGTCTTTAAGCCAGTCAGGGCAATACTCTTTTGTAATATATTTACTCTTGTCTATATTGTCAGTCAGACCGTTGGCGATAGGTTTTAATGACGGACGTCCATAACTGTTAGTAACGGCAAAAATAAAAGAGAACGTTATCAATTTCATTTTCATTATATTTTCCTTTTGTTTAATTAAAAAATGGATTTGTAGGGTAACCTGCAAGAATGAGTTCCTAGTTTAGATGTTTATATTAGAAAGCTAGATGTTTATATTAGAAAGCTAGATGTTTATATTAGAAAACTAGATGTTTGTTTTGGAAGACTAGATATTTGTTTTGGAAAACTAGATATTTGTTTTGGAAAAATAGTGCCAACCCATCATTACTCATACTTAAGTCTGCATTAAGATTTGGCAATTTGTTCACGATAGCAATATAGTCATCACATACCAATATATCGTTACAGCATAGGATAGTTAAAAAATAAAATTTTTGATCTCCGAATGCCCTCTGATACAGGGGACTGGAGCAGTCAATATTCGATTACGATTGTCCGGGTACTCAGGACAACCCTAACCCTATTTTTTATACGTCAATATTTGTCTAAATATTAATTTCCACTACGAATAACCACTTCGGTTTGTGTCATATTGACTGTGGTCAATACCTGTCTGGTCATGGATTGATAAGTTTGTGGGTTGTTATGGATTCAGGTTGGAGTGATACATGGAGTTAGTTTGCCCCGCAGGCAGCCTGCCTGCATTGAAGGCGGCGGTTGATAATGGCGCGACTGCCGTGTATATCGGATTTCGGGATGATACCAATGCCCGCCATTTTGCCGGTCTGAATTTTAACGAAAAAAAAGCCCTGTCAGCTCTGGAATATGCTCGCAGCCATGGGGTCAAGGTTCTGGTGGCGATAAATACCTACCCTCGCCCCAATGGTTGGGAGCGCTGGAAGGATGCTGTTGATCTTGCTGCCAGTCTCGATGCCCACGCCATTATCGCTGCTGATCCCGGTGTGCTTGGTTATATTCGCGATCACCATCCTCAGGTACGACGCCATCTTTCGGTGCAGGCCTCGGCCACCAATATTGGTGCTCTGAATTTTTATCATGAGCGTTTTGGTGTCAGTCGAGTGGTGATTCCCAGAGTGCTCTCTATCTCCCAGGTGGCAGCGCTGGCCAAAGAGAGCCCGGTGGAGCTGGAAGTATTTGCCTTTGGTAGTCTATGCATTATGGCGGAAGGGCGCTGCTGGCTCTCCTCCTATATGACCTCAGAATCCCCCAACACGGTGGGAGCCTGTTCGCCCGCCAAGTATGTGCGTTGGGAAGAACGCGGCGAACGTCGTGAAACCCGCCTGAACGGTGTGCTGATCGACCGCTTTGAATCTGGTGAAAACGCGGGTTATCCAACGCTGTGCAAGGGACGCTATCAAGTCGGAGATAATGTTTTTCACGCTTTGGAAGAGCCGACCAGCCTGAACACCCTCAGTATGATTCCTCAGCTGGTGCAGGCGGGAGTCAGTGCTGTCAAGATCGAAGGGCGTCAGCGCAGTCCGGCTTATACGGCAGTGGTCACCAAAGTCTGGCGTGAGGCTCTGGATAGTTACTATCGGGATCCGGAAGCGTTCACTTCAAAGATAGAGTGGGACAGGGCGCTGGCCAATGTCTCGGAAGGGTGTCAGACGACACTCGGAGCCTACCATCGTGCCTGGCAATAATCAGGGGAATAACAAATGACTATGGAAATAACTCTGGGGCCACTGCTGTTCTTCTGGCCGAAGGCGCAGGTACAGGCATTTTATCGGGATGCGTGCAGTTGGCCGGTAGACCGGGTCTATCTTGGCGAAACCGTGTGTAGTAAAAGGCGTCAGCTGACGCTTGATGACTGGTTGGATATTGCCGACCAGCTGCACGGTGCGGGCAAAACCGTGGTGCTCTCAACTTTGGCACTGCTGGAAGCTGCATCGGATACCGCCATGCTCAAACGGATCTGCAGCAATGGCCGGTTCGAGGTGGAAGCCAACGATATGGCAGCGGTGCAGGTGTTGTCGGAGCTGGGTGTACCATTCACCACCGGTCCGCAGGTGAATATTTACAATGGCCATACCCTGAAGGAGTTGGTGGCGTGCGGGTTGCAACGCTGGGTGCTGCCGCTGGAGCTTTCGGAGCACGATCTGCGCACGATTCTGGCGCAGGCGGATCAACTGGGCATTAGCGAACAGATTACCACGGAAGTGTTTGTCTGGGGCTTGATGCCACTGGCTGCCTCGGCCCGCTGTTTTACTGCCCGGGCTCATAATTTGCCTAAGGATCAGTGTCAGTTTGTCTGCCTGCAGTACCCGGAAGGTCTGCCGGTCTTTAGTCAAGAGCGGGATAGGGTGTTTACCCTGAATGGTATTCAGACGATGTCCGGTCGCTGTATGGATATAAGCTCACAAGCTCCGCAGCTTGCCAATGTGGGGGTTCAGGCTGTGCGTATCTCGCCCCAGCCGGAAGATACGCTGGCGGTGGTCGAATACCTGCGGGCACGGCTGAGTGGTGAACAGGCGAAGGCTCCCATGCATGGAGCGGATCGCTGTGATGGCTATTGGTACGGACAGGCGGGAATGATTCCGCTGACCACTATCCAAATTTAACGGTCCAAATTTAACGAGACGTTCTGTTTCCGAATTTACCGTAAGGCCTCGTCTCTTGCTCGGACGGATGGTTTACATTCAGTAACAAGCTCTTTGTCCCGTAACAAAAAAGAGGGAACTACTACCGGTATATCGGCTCTAAGGGGCTGAAATAATACATTGGAGCAGAGGGTATTACTATGTGGCTATCCCAGCAAAAGCGACAATTCACATTGACGGCATTGGCACCGCTTCTGGTGCTGATGCCAATAATAATGATTCAGCCGGTCCGGGCTAGCGAGTTTGAAATGGACGATTGGTATGTCAGTCGCCACGGTCCAGTCGTCTCCTGTCATTCACTGAGTAAACGGGAAGATGGTACCTATCAGCTGGATCGCTATTTGTTTGTGAGCAGGTCTGTAGACGTCGGTATAAATGATACTCACAAGCTGAACGATGATTTGAGCAAGGAACAAAAAAGCTACAATGGTTTAATCGAGAAGCTTCTGAATGATGCTGGTCGTAGTAGCAAAAATGGTAAAAATTCTCCTCAACCGTTTTTTCACGAAAGTTATAACCTGAATTCCCGTTACCATATTATCGAGGGGGATATCACTAAAGGGAGTCTGGATCTTGATGCCAACACCAGTCTCGAGCCGTTCCATACCGATAACTGGCAGCCATCTTACTGCGTCGACCTGCACCGACAGGTGTCCAACATGACCATATTATCAAGGCAGTACGTTTTTTATGAAAAGCCCCGCTGGGAATTTATTGCCGTGAAAGGCGAGGGGGAAAAGACCGTTGCCGACGAGATCAAGCTGCTTGATATCGCCGATGGCAGCACACCGCTGATTATGGTTGTTCGGGGTTCCGGCAGTGACTACAGCAGTGTTTTTGATCCATTCTATCGCCTGAACTCGATTGCGATGAGTTATGAGGATTATCGTCCCTTCAGTCATGACCATATACTTTTTTACAAAACATTCGTCTACTTTTTTTTCAGTATCAGTGTGTACGGCGGATTCGTGTCGATGACGAATCCTTTGGCAGGTATCCCCATCATAATTTTGAGTATGAACAATGCCTATCTGAATATGATGCAGATGACAGATTGGCGTCAAACATCCGAGTCTAAGGCGGAGAAAAAAAGGAATGCCATTAAGGACGAACATACACGAGTTAGGCAACACCTGGCCGATCTTAAAACAGAGTATTATACGCAACAGATTCAGCTTCAACGCTATGGCTTGAGTAGCTATAAAGACGATCTGTACGCAATTACGCAGGATCTGCAAGAAGAACAAAAACAGCACTTACAGGAGATAGCGGAACAAGAGAGTCTGATAGATAACCTGAAACAAATCATGAACTCTTTCGACAAGGCTCGTAGAGAGGAACTCTCTGATGAGCAGGAGACAGTCGCTGAAAAGGAAAAGGCCGATAAAAGGCAGAAGGATGGGTTTCAGGATGATCTTAATCGACTTAACGAGCAGTTGTTGGTGTTGAAGCAAAAAAATCAGAAGACGTACGTTAAGCCACTGACACTACTCAATGCGTTTGAGAATAACAAAAAACTGATCGCCGACCAGGAGCAACTAAAAAATGAGCTGGCTGAACAAATGGACACAGCGGATGTCTATGTCCATCTGATGACGCTGGTAAAGAACTATAAAAATTATCAGCGCATTTCTCGAGAGGAATCGAAGCCAACAGAGCATGAAGAGCAGTCATCGACATTTGAGTCGGCTGACAATGATACTCGACTGATGGGTGCGGGCGACCCGTGATGTGCGACCCGTGATGTGCGACCCGTGATGTGCGACCTATGAAGTGCGACCGTGAGCGAACCGTGGTTGGTTGATGGCATCCAGCTTGCGGATCGCCCACTGCACAAAATCCGGCAACTGTTCGAACTCCAGAGCATCCAGCATGTTTTTTACCGCCAGACCCAGTTCTGTATTCCCTTCAATGCTGAGGCGGCGGTTGAAGAATAGAGTATCCGGATCCTCGCGTCGTGCCACCATGGCAAGGAAGCTGGTGCTATCCCCTTTTATGGTCACATCGCAGGGACGTGGCTTACTGAGCAGGAAGGCGTTGTCTTTTACCGTCAGATAGAAATCAAGCGCCAGATCCGTGACGGCAATATGCATCCAGTGGCCTTCCAGTGCCTCGAAGTCTCCCTCCCGCAATGGCTCCTGAAAGACCTTATTGAGTGCCACGGCCAGAGAGCGATTGCGCACCGCCCAGGGCACAATCCCTAACGGGCGGAACAGCCAGGCGGCCGGGGGGTGGGGGAGCTGGCTTAGTCTTTCTGCGAATCCCATGAAACCTCTTCCATTTTTAGAGTGTTGATCAGTGTTTCTGGCGTCAAGTTGTAGAGTTCGTCGAGTATATTCAGTTGCAGGCTGCCGGGGCCACGACTGTTTTTGGCGGCCAGCTCTCCGGCGACAGAGAGACAGGCGATGCCGGCGACAGTGGCGATAAGCGGATCCTGCTCAATGCCGAGAAAGGCACCGATCAATGCGGTTGCGGTACAGCCGGTGCCGGTGACCCGCGTCATCATCGGATGACCATTATGGATGCGGATAACACGTTCACCGTCGGTAATAATGTCGGTCGCTCCGGTGATGCCAATCACGGTGTTGTGCCGTCGCGCCGCCTGTACGGCATGGCCCAGAATCGCATCAGCTGCCAGCAGGCTGTCGACCCCTCTGGTCATGCTTTCGTCTCTTTGTTCAGTGAAGCGTGGGTCAGAAAGAAAGAGGGCTTGAATTTCAGCCGCGTTCCCCCGCACAACCGTGGGCTGATACTCCATCAATAGTCGTGAGGTATCGAGACGAAAGCGAGTGGCACCGGCGCCGACTGGATCAAGAATCCAGGGCCTTCCGGTGGCGCAGGCATGGCTGGCCGCGCACTTCATTGCCATGGATGTCCGGCTGGTCACGGTGCCGATATTGATGACCAGACTATTGGCCAGCTCCACCAGAGGGGAGATCTCCTCGGTGGCATCGGACATCAGTGGTGATGCCCCCAGTGCCAAAAGCGCATTGGCGGTACTGTTCATCACCACCGAATTGGTGATGTTGTGCACCAATGGCGTGGTGTTACGCAAGTTGGTTAAGCAGCCTTGCAGCGATTGCTGCAAAGAGCCTTGCAGCGATTGTTGTAAAGAGCGTTGCAGCGATTCGTTCAGGATCATTACTAGAAACTTACCAAGGGCTGTTGACGTTTTATTGTACGAGGCTGTGAAGTTGAGAGGCCACTCCTCGCAGTATTGGGATTGTAGCAGGAATATGCGGCGTTCACTTGATGCAGGTCAGCCAGATTTGTCTGCTTATCATTAGAGTAAAATACTGCAAAACAGCCATTTTTGTTATTGGAAAACATTTATATATTTGATGTATCAGTGTTTTTTATTGTTTTTCATTCTTATAGTGAAAAATACGGCTAGCTATATTGAGCTGAGGGTTATTTCTGGTTAAATTAGCTTCCGAAATCCGGTTTGCCAGCCTGTTCAGGCACTCTTTCAAAGGCAGCCGGCACGCTATTCTCTGAACTTTTTTTCGGACCTGAGCGGGGTTTTGAACCCCATTGGCGTCTGATGGGCGTCTGTGCGCTACCAACATGAAAATGAAAAATGCACAGACACTTGATTATCATTATTTAACTTAGCGGTGCTCAGAATGTCTGCTTCCCGTCGTCTTGTAGCAGCGGATATGTTTGCTCTGGTGGTGTTCTCGTTCCTGGTCTTTGGTGTTATAGAACTCATCAGCGGTTATACCATGACCCAAATGCTGCAGTCGCGCATTATGATTGTGCCGGTGAATATCTTGATTGCCCGCCCTTACGGCATTTTCCGTGATGCCATTATGGGATTGGGCAAGGCTGAACAAGGTGGATTTATTCGCATCACCATTCTTGATGTTATCGCTTTTTTACTGTTCCAGATTCCGGTGTATGTGGCGCTCCAGCTCTTCAACGGTGTGCCTGTGGACGTTATCCTGACAGCTGTCGTCGGCCTGATTGTTGCGCTGGTGCCAACCGCTCGCCCCTATGGCCTCTGGATGCAGTTCTGCCGCAGCCGCTTTACCGGCCAGCTGGTGGTAACACCTGCTGTCGCTGTATAACACAGCTGCGCCCAGCGCGCCTGGAGCTGGATAACGTACCGGGTTTTAACGTGTGAGTTTTATCGCATCTTCGGTCGAGTGAGATGGGCGATGACGGTGCTCTGACCTGGGAATTTGGTGGAAGCTATAAGAGAGAAAATCTGTAAGGACTTCCCCACTCATCCCGAAACAGTAAAGACAAAAGCCGTCGTTCATTGAACGACGGCTTTTTTTATGGGGTCAGATCTGTTTATCACACTCTTTTTTAAATCGCTCAGGGTGATCCAGCAGCGGACAGACCAGGGACGTTTTGTTTTGGGTGCGGGCGATGGCCATGGCCTGTGCGGGATAGGTTTTGGCGTAGCGGACCAGATTAGCAGTGACTGCGAGTAGACTCTCTTGAGGTAACCAGTCCCGGTACCAGAGGCCAAGCAGGGTGACAGTGTCCATAACTTGCTGCTCCCAGGGGCCAAGATCGGTGGCGCGTTCCAGAGCCTGGAAAAATTCCTGATCAATTTCATTAGCTCGCGCCTTGGCCATGGCGAAATCAGCCCAGGCGTAGGGCCAGGCGGGACGCTTGAGAATGGCCTCGCGGTAGGCCTGTAAGCCCTCCTGCTGGGTGACGGTATCTGGTGCCACCCCTTTGCGCTGAGCTTCGGTTACCGCCCAATCTTCCACCTTGCCACGAGCGACCAGATAATCCGGCGACAGTGGTGCGAAAGCTATAGCCCGATTAGCGCCATCACGAACAGTCTGCAAGGCTTGCTCCTGCAGTTGAAACTCGGCGGGGTTCTCTTTCAGCTCATCATTCCAGAAGTCGAAGAACAGCTGGGTTTGACTATTAACGACACTCGCCGTCATTTGTTGAAAGCTGGTAAAGGCCAGGGCGCCAATAACAGGTAACAGTAACAGGGCGGAAAGACGTTTTTTATTTTTCATAGTCAGAACCAGAAGGTTGAATACAGGAGATTGAACACAGAAGGTTGAACAATAGAGGACCTTTTTAAAAGAGCGTCTCACACAAAGAGGCTGGATTATTAAGGCATAGCTTATCTGCTAACTCTTTGCCTCCCATCTCCTCCAGAGTCTTGTATGCCGCGCCCATTAATGGAGGGCGATTTTTTACATTGTGCGCATCTGAGGCCACGCAGAAAGCCAGCTCATTTTCCAGAAACCAGTGCGCCGTTTTCAGAGCGCTCTCTCCAAAATGCCCCGCTACGGAGGCCGAGGTTAACTGGAACAGTGCCCCATGTTTGGCCAGTGACTGAGCGCGCCCAGGTCGCAGTATAATCTCTTTGTTGCGCTCCGGGTGGGCGATAATGGCCAGAATATCCTGCTGCGCCAGCCAGTCGAGCAGGTTTTCAATGCCAACCGGAATACGGTCGTGGGGCATCTCCAGCAATACTACGGCTTTATTCTGCCAGCGACCGATAAATGGCACCTTGTTTTGCTTCAGTTGAATGATGAAGTCATCACTGATGCGTACCTCCGCAGCCATCGCCAGCCGAATAGGGAGGGCACTCTCTGCTGCGGCCTTTTGCAGACCCTTAAACCCGGGTCGAATAGTCTCGATACAGTTATTAAAACGTCCGGCATGCATATGGGGCGTACAGACGAGGTGGGTGATGCCATCATCCACAGCGAGCTGTAACAGGACGAGGGCATCGGCCAGCGTTTGGGCGCCGTCGTCTATTCCGGGGATTATGTGATTGTGTATGTCTATCATAAAAAATTTGGCTCTTTCGCAGGTTGGCTGATCATTTTTTGATCGCCCTGACGAATTTTCAGATACAGATATTCAAGGTCATTATAACCACAGGCTTCCGTCGGTTTCTTCAGAGTACGAAAAAAAGCGACCTATTAGGGTCGCTTCTGGATATTTAAGGAGAATCAATACTCTTTATCAATACTCTTCAATAGTGACCGGATAGGGCTCTTCGTCCAACAGGGTGTCCTGCATATTTCCGATATGTTCGGCAATGTCATCATCGTCGTCATCATCGAAGTAAGCGATATGGAACATCGCCTCCCCTTCCTGCACCAGAGGAATATTCTGTTTGCCGATAATAATACCGCTGTGGTTGGCTCTGATCAGGCTGGTAATTTCACCAAACGGTGTGCCTATATCCGCCAGCACCTCATCTTTACGCACCTGGTCGCCCAGTTTTTTGCGATCATGGACAATACCACTGCTTTCGGCTCGCACCCAGGCACTGTTGGTCGCGACAAAGGGGGCCTGCTTTCGCCGTCTGGAAGGCTTGACCTTGATCATGTCGAGCTGAGCCATCACATTGATAATGCCCCGCAGACCCGCCCTGATGGAAAAATCATCAAAGCGCAGAGCCTCCCCGGCTTCATACAACAGAATACGGGTACCGGACTCCATCGCCGCCTGACGCAGGGAGCCATCGCGCAGGTTGGCATTGAGCATGACCGGCGCACCGAAGGCTTCGGCAATGGCGCAGGTCTCCGGATCATCCAGATTGGCTCGCACCTGGGGCAGGTTGGAGCGATGAATCGCTCCGGTATGCAGGTCAATACCGTAGTCGCATTGAGAGGCGATCTCATTCAAAAAGCGGTCCGCAATCCGCCCCGCCAGCGAGCCTTTGGGAGAGCCTGGAAAGCTGCGGTTCAGGTCACGGCGGTCCGGCAGATAACGACTCTGGTTTAGCACACCATAGACGTTCACCATAGGGACAGCGATCAGGGTACCGGCACTGAGCTTCAGGGATTTCATTTTGATCAGTCGTCGAATAATTTCGATACCGTTCAGCTCATCACCATGAACCGCCGCACTGACAAACAGCTTGGGTCCTGGTTTTTTTGATCGAATGATATGCACAGGCATATTCATTTCTGTGCCGGTGTACAGATCGGCGAGCGGTACTTCAATCTGTGCCCGCTGACCCGGTTGTATACGCTCACCGCTGATTATGATTTCGTCCATTGACCTCTCACTCTACTGAAGACAGGGCTTCTACCTTAGCGACTACTTTTTTCTTCACTACCGTTTTTTTCTCGATAAATTCGTAGATCATGCCGGCCACATCTTTGGTGGTGGAGGTTTCGATGCCTTCCAGACCTGGCGAGGAGTTCACTTCCATCACCAGCGGTCCACGGTTTGAACGCAGGATATCAACCCCACAAACGCTCAGCCCCATGATCTTGGCGGCATTGATCGCTGTTGCCCGCTCGTCTTTGGTCAGTTTTATCAGTTCAGCGGAACCGCCACGGTGCAGGTTGGAACGGAACTCACCTTCGGCACCCTGACGCTTCATGGCCGCGATAACCTTGCCATCGACAACAAAGCAGCGGATATCCGCACCACCGGCTTCGGCAATAAATTCCTGCACCAGAATATTGGCTTTGACACCCATAAAAGCTTCAATCATGGAGACGGCTGCCTTATTGGTTTCAGCCAGTACCACACCGATACCCTGAGTGCCTTCCAGTAGTTTGATCACTACTGGTGCACCACCGACGTTTTTGATCAGATCTTTGATGTCATCCGGTTCATTGGCGAAACCGGTTCTGGGCATGCCAATTCCCTTACGTGACATCAGCTGTAGGGACCAGAGCTTATCGCGGGACTGGCTGATAGCCACGGAACTGTTAACCGAAAAAGTTCCCATCATCTCGAACTGACGTACGACAGATGTTCCATAAAATGTAACAGTGGAACCGATACGGGGAATAATCGCATCGTACTTGGGCAATGCTTCACCAGCGGCCCGCACCGTAGGTTTGCTACTGGTGATATCCATGTAGCAGTGCAGTGTATCGATAACGTCAACTTTGTGGCCACGAGCAATACCGGCTTCCACCAGACGACGGGTGGAGTAACAGTCGGGTTCACGGGAAAGAATGCCTATGCGCATAATAAATCAAACAGCCATGAGCAAGGGATGCCTGCTTCCAGCATCCATAAACGGGAAGCAACACTTCAAAATTGAAATATGCCTGATTAAACATTGATAGATCGCATTGTAATAGCAACTGGTAATAGCAACTGCAACAAAATCGGTTTGCAGCCCACGTCCGCAAAAAAATCCTGATGCGGAGTACTCGACCACTGTCGAATAACTAAATATCCGGAGCCAATTTATACCGCATTTTCCCCTATACAGAAAGTAAAAATACGGTATGCATATCAGCTTGGCATGACGACTTTCTGCAAAGGCACAGCGAATGCGAGTTACTTCCGGTAGATGGTTTGGATCAGATGAAACCCAAAACGGGTTTTTACGGGGCCATGTATTTGTAGTATTGGCTTTCTGAATACGACATCGTCAAATGGCTTCACCATCATGCCAGGGCGAAATTCACCCAGATCGCCACCCCGTTTGCGGGAGTCACAAAGGGAGTTTTTTTTGGCAAGAACACCAAAATCTTCACCGTTATCAATCCGTTTTTTCAGTTTTTCCGCCTGTTCTCTGGTTTTCACTAAAATATGACGGGCACAAGCGACTGACATGGTAAAAGTTCCAACAAAAAACGGGCAGGATACCATTGTAAGAAGAAGAGTGAGAGGAAGTTCTCACGGCTCTGCTTATTTGTGGCTGCAAAAAATTGTAGAGTCTCAGGATGGATAAGGAGTTTTTCAGAACAATGGCGGAGTAACCGGGAAAAATCCCATGGGTTACCGGTATGATACCGGCTGTTTAATCCACCTATCTGTTTTTTGTGAGCGAAATGGCCTTCATCCACTTTTTATCGTCTCGTGTTTTTCCCGAGTTCAGGGAGCTGATTGCTCTGTCGATGCCTATTGTCATTGCCCAGATGGCAGCTGCTGGTATGACGTTTGTCGATGTGAGTATGTCGGGACAGTACTCATCGCTGGATCTGGCCGCTGTTGCTATCGGTGCCAGTATCTGGAATCCGGTGTTTATGCTGGTTAGAGGTGTCCTTATGATCATGACCCCCATCGTTGCCCAGCTTTATGGTGCCGGACAGACGGCTGAAATTGGCGCAAAAACCCGTCAGGGGTTGTGGATTGCTGTCACACTCTCCTTATTCTGTGCATGGCTTATCAGTAATCCCGATTATGTACTGACACTTCTGGATGTGGAGCCAAAAATTGCGGCATTGAGTGAGAGCTATCTGGATGTGCTCGCATGGGGGGTGCCGGCTATGTGTCTGTACCAGTTGATGGCGAGCTATTGCGAAGGGCTTTCTGATACCCGTACACCGATGGTTATCAGTGTCGCGGCGGTTCTGCTCAATATTCCCATTAACTATGTGCTGATCTACGGCAAACTGGGATTCCCGGAGCTGGGTGCTGTTGGTTGTGCTTATGCGACAGCGTTTTGCTTTTTCGTCATGGCCCTGTTGCTGGCTGCTCATCTGCGTTACCACCGAAGACATCAGAAAACTAATCCGTTTACCCACTTCGAGCGGCCGGCGATGGCTGATATCACTGCCCATTTGCAGGTTGGGGTGCCGGTGGGGGTTGCGCTGTTTATTGAATCATCTATTTTCTCCATTATTGCTTTGTTGGTGGGAAATCTGGGGGTGTCTGTGGTGGCGGGTCATCAGGTTGCACTGAATGTTGCCTCTCTGGTCTATATTGTTCCGGTCAGCCTGTCGGCAGGCGTTACGATTCTTGTGGGCCAAAAGATCGGCTCCGGACGCACCGATCAAGCCGCTTTCACCAGTTTTGTCTCCGTGGCCGGGATTGCGATTGTTGCCACACTTCTTGCCGCATTCATTATGGTGTTTGCAGAGCAGATTGCTTCCATTTACACGCAGGATAAAGCGGTTATTGCACTCGCGGCAGAGCTGTTGGTGTTTGCTGCCCTCTTCCAGCTGGTGGATGGCATTCAGTTGGCCTCGGTGGGTGCGCTTCGAGGTTACAAGGATACCCGTGTTGCCATGTTCTATATGTTGTTCGCCTGCTGGTGTGTGGCCATGCCTCTGGGCTATACCCTGGCAATGACCGATATATTAACCAGTAAACCCATGGGACCCCATGGCTTCTGGATTGGTCTTGTTTCCGCTTTGACTATTGCCGCGGTGTTGACGTCTACCCGGTTAGTGAAAACCAGTCGTCGGGCGATGCGGGCAGATTATTCGTTCTCCTGTTAAATACGTTTGTCCCTAACGATCCCGTCAGGATAGCTAACCATTGAATGGAAAGTTTGAAATGGTGATTTATCTGAAGAGTGGTGAACTTTTTGATGGAATCGGGATCGAAGGGACAACTGTCGTTTATGAAGGTGTGCGAATGAGTATGGCTATAGGCTGTATTACGTGCCTGTATATGATGGGTATTATTTTAAATAGTCAACACTGTTTTTTTAAACGTAACACGCTGGTTACCATAACATGTTGGCTACTATTAAGTGGGTCAGGATACATTGAAGAAGTAGGTGCAGGTAAGATGGCTTTAACAGAAATAGAAATACGCGTACTTCCAACGCTGAGGATGATACCAACAACGAACATTGCTTCTGGGATGCGGGGACAAACTCTAAGCGTTGATCCTGAACTTCGGAGGTCGATATTTGATAAGGTGCTATGTTTTGATCTGGAAAATATAAGAGAACGAATAGTCTATGTTATCAAATGCGATAATATTAAATCAGTAATTTCCAGGGATTGTGTTTTCAGTATTATTCAGTCGCCTACGAACTGCAATTCCCTTAAGGTTATCTCATCAATGTCTGATGGTCCGGGATTTAATTTCGTTAAAATTTTTGCCGATTATCAACTTAAATTGTCAAACTTTGAAAAAGTTAAAAAAGGTTCGGAGTTTATAATCTTTAATCAATCATTAGTGAGATTGGAGTTGTGTTCACTTGAAAGAAAACATCCCATCAATAATAGTCCATGGCTGAAGTCGCAAGAGGCCACTTTTCTTCGTCGAGGGGAAAAAGAATGGGAGAATAAAACCCGTGTAGATGAGATCATGACCATATCTGTTGCAACGAATCCTTTGCAAAGAGAGTCAGGTGCTGTGCTGTTCTGTAATGGAGCCGCAAAGAATTATAAAAATGATGGTGAATACTATCTGCCTGATTTTATCATTAAACATATATTGGATAAAAAAATAGAAAAATTAGATAATGATTTTAAGTGTTATTACTGTACTTCAGAGTCAAACGTCGATATTGATGCTGCTATCAAGGCCTGTGAAAACGATACTGCTATTTTTGTATATGAGAGTATGAACAAGAATCATACAGTCGCCGGTTGCCTGCGGGTGGTGGATGATGAAGTACAGTGCTATGTGCATGAGACATTGGGATTTGATAATGTTACCAGATTCCTTCCCGGAAGGATTGAGGAAAGGATCAAAGAAGCTTTTCCTGATAAGTCAGTGCGTATTCTTCTTCCTAAAGAAACACTGCAACGTGATTTTTACAGTTGTGGCGTGATGGCCATCAAGGCCACCATGTATTTTATTAAACACCCGAAGTTTATGGATACGGTGTTCAAGGTTCCGGGGGGAGACCGTGAGGGGGACAGTTTATCCTTTGTAAATGTGAAGGAGTTGCCTGCGAGAATGCTCAAGCTCTGCCAGTTTTCGGCACATTTGAATGACGCTTCTCTACAAAAGGCCAAGGTCAACAGTAAGTTAAGTTTACATAAATATTTGAAGTTGTATATGCGGGAAGTGCCAAATCATGATGGAAGGAATAGTGTTTCTGTCAACGCAGCAGCTATCGCCAAGCGTTATAAATACTTTGATAGTTATTTTAATTCCATCGGTAAATCTGCAACCCTTGCCTCTTCACCTGTTGCATTAGCGCCTTTGACGAAAGTAAATGAACGTAATGCAGCTAAAGAATTAAAAATAAGGGATAATAAAGCATGTAGTGCGTCTCTCAAACGGAAGAAAGTCAGAGGATGCACATCTAATAAGAAAGGCATATTGAAAGCGAGCATTAAGCGAAAGAGTGACATTAAGGAAATAACAGATAAAACACCAGAAGAATTGGCCGACATGAAATGGTCGGAGTTTCATGGATCACTGAAGCAATATGGTAAGAAACGGCAAAAATTGCTGAAGCAAGTGCGAAAAACGCAAAAGAATACTAATAATTGCCGTAAATCTAGTGAGAACAGACGATCTTTGTCGAAAAATAGAGTGAGTCAACGCATTTTAGTTAAACAAGAAAGTATATGGCTTGATAGAGCACGTGCAATGTTTCCCAAACCGTCGGACGGCAAACAATACGAAATTCCTAAAGTGCGTCTCGACTTGTGGAGGAAAGAAATTGTGCGAAGGGAAGACCTTCATAGAATAGCAAAAATAACACCGGAAGATTTGGTCAAAATGGACTTGACGAAGTTTCATGATTTCCTGAAAGGTTTTAAAAAAGAGAAAGATTGCGAATTGCTGAGACAGGCAAGAAAAATGCTAAAGTCTTCTAATGATATCAAAAAAATGCGAATGAAGAGCCGGCAGGGATCGGAAAAAGGCCATACCAATAAGTAAGAAACTCAAGTGAGTAAGTGACGTCGAATGTTCAATAAATCTGCTGAATGCGCTTGTCCTTGAAGCGGTGTATGATTATGCGCTTTTTATGCAGGGAGTCTGATCAATGGCTAAGGAACGTCCTTTCTGGGAGAGCAAAACACTGTCAGAGATGACCCGTGAAGAGTGGGACTCTCTCTGTGATGGTTGTGGTCGTTGCTGTCTTAATAAATTGATTGATGACGATGATCGCATTCAAACGACGGCTGTTGCCTGCAAGCTGCTGGATCTGGAATCCTGTCAGTGCAAGGACTTCGCCAACCGCTGGCACTATGTGCCGGATTGCATCCGTTTTACCCCGGAGAATCTGGAAGAGAACCTGCCCTGGTTGCCGGAGAGCTGCGCCTATCGGTTACTCCATGAAGGGTATGATATTCCCGAGTGGCATCCGCTGGTCACCGGTGATCCCAATAGTGTTCATGAGGCTGGTTTCTCGGTGCGGGGTCTGGCCGTTTCTGAGTTGGAGTGGCCAGACCCCGAAGAGTGGCATCAGCTGATCATCGTTACCGAAGAAGAGACTGATGCCTGAGTAGCTGGTCAGGTTATGTTAATCAGCTTATTTTGATTAAGACGCGCCCAGTAACCTGACCTTTGGTGATCGCTTCAGCCAGCTCGGGCACCTCTTCCAGAGAGACTTCCTGAGTCGCTTGCTGATAGAACTCTTCTGGCAGCAGTTCTGCCAGACGCTGCCATGCCATCGTGCGGCGCTGCTGTGGGCACATAACGGAGTCCACACCCAGCAGGCTGACATTACGCAGGATAAATGGCATCACGGTTGTTGGCAGATCAAATCCGCCCGCCAGACCGCACGCTGCTACAGCACCACCGTAGTTTATTTGGGAAATTACATTGGCCAGCAGCTGGCTGCCGACGGTATCAATGGCACCTGCCCACAGCTGTCTATCCATTGGACGACCCTGTTCGGAGAATTGGCTGCGGGGTAGAACTTTTTTGGCTCCCAGAGCCGTCAGCAGTTCGGTGTTCTGTTCACGGCCAGAGACAGCGGCAACCTGATAGCCCAGCTTTGATAGCAAGCTGACAGAGACGCTGCCAACACCACCGCTGGCGCCAGTGACCAGAATTTCACCCTGTTCAGGAGTAACACCGGCATCTTCCAGAGCCATCACGCAGAGCATGGCGGTGATACCGGCGGTACCAATAGCCATCGCCTTACGAGCGTCCAGACCTTCCGGCATGACAACCAGTTGGCTGGCTTTGACACGGGCCATTTCAGCCATACCGCCCCAGTGGTTTTCGCCAACACCCCAACCGGTCAGAATCACGCTGGCGCCCGGTGTCAACATATCGGAGGCAGATTCAACAACCGTGCCGGCAAAGTCGATACCCGGCACCATGGGGAAATCACGAATGATTTTTCCTTTGCCGGTGATCGCCAGCCCATCTTTGTAGTTGAGGGAGGAGTAGTCAACTTTGACCAGTACCTCTCCTTCTGGCAGATCACTAATGTCTATTTGTCGAATGGAAGTGAGTGTTTTTCTGTCTTCTTGCTCGAGCACCAGCGCTTTAAACATGATTCTGCTCCGTGTTTAGCAAACTGCGTAGAGAAAGGGCGCACTATAGGGCTGACCAGTATCGAGGGGAAGCATTTACTGGTTTTTTCACGTGATGTGCGTATATTTTGCGCGGGGCGGTCCCGGTGTGACGCGGTCCCGGTGTGACAGTCTTGGT